>CALMBD010000112.1 GCA_937861115.1 uncultured Bacteroidota bacterium
ATGGTTTACCGTCCGGGGCCCGGCTATCCCTGGGTGGAGTACCCGACGTATTTTAAAAACAAGCTCAACTCATCGATTGACCGGTATGGCGTTCTTCGAATAGACCATGTCGTTCCGGGGCAATACACTGTTGCAAAAGGACCATCCATCGTTGGCATAAAGGAGCCGGTCGAGGTTGTTCTTCCGGTAAAGGCCTCGCCTAATCCTGCTGTTTCGTACGTCAGGTTGAGTATGGAGGAGCCTTTTGATATGCTTCATGCGTTCAACGAACAAGGTGAAATGATTCTGGCACAGAATTTTCCGGGTACCACTTCAATACAGGTGCCGCTGGGCGGCGCTGTTCCCGCAGGTAAATATATATTCGTCTTGTATACAAAATCAGGTTACGCATTTTGCCGGGTGGTTGTTGCCCGGTAGGTTTAACCTTCCCCGTTTTTTCCGTCTAATCCACTTGCAAAAAACAAACCTTTTATCCATATGTCCGTATTTTCCAATTACCGGGTAACCACTCTTTTTGCTTTCTTTTACCTGATTCTGTCTGTTTCTCTACAGGCTCAGCAAAAGTCCGCGCCGGCCACGCAAAAACCTGCGCAGGTCCAGCCGAAACAACTCGATTCAATGGCCATTCGAGCCATCGCCCAGATCATTTCCGACTCTTTCGGGGCACAAGTGGACTTGATCGAGGAATTCATCAGGGAAGCCAAACAGTTGGAAACTGACGAGAAAGTGCCGGCGACTGCATTCATCGGCATTGCCATTCTCGAATCAACCGGTTTTACCAGTTACCTTTACCAGAATGCCAAAAACCCCTTTGGCATGAGGGCTACCCCACCCTGGAACGGTGAGACGTTCACCATGTGGCACGAGGGGGCGGATTCGCCATTCCGGAAGTACGATACACCTTCCGAGGCCGTGCGCGATTTCGCCAGTTTTCTGCAGAGCAGAAAATGGTTTAAGGATGCCTTGAAGTGTTCTGCTACCGACGTGGAATGTTTCATCAAAGGGCTGAGCGCCAACTGGAAAAAACGCGAGCCCGGCTACGCCAGCGATCCGGAGTGGCCCAACAAGGTGCGCAGGGTGATCAAAACGTACAAACTGGAAACGCTGACGACAAAATAGCCGGTTTTACCAGGTCTGGCTTTGATTCCAGAAAGGCGGGAAAAAACGATCGTCGTCCTGCCGGTCGCGAAGGCGCGCGGCTTCCGCTTCGGCCTCTGCAAGGCGTTCGGCTTTTGTTTTGTCAAAAATATCACGCGGCAAAAAATACTGCTTCTCTGCATCGCGCTCTGCGGCAAAAGGATGGTCGGCTTCCGCTTCATCGTCTTCCATTTCTCCTTTAAACCAAAAGGAGGTGAAAATGCCGACCAGACTGCCGAGCAGGTGGCTCTCCCAGGATATGCCTTCCTGGTCCGGGAGTATGCCCATGAACATTCCGCTGTACAGGAGCACGACCAGGGCGGCCAGTATGATGGAGCGCATGCTGCGCCTGAAGATGCCGTTCCAGAAAATAAACGCTACAAGCCCGTAGATCACCCCGCTTGCGCCGATATGGGAGACAGGGCGTGCAAACAGCCACACGGACATGCCTGTAAGAAAGTAAATCATCCAGAACGCACGCATGGCCACCTTGCGGTAGAAATAGATGGATATTGCCGTAAGCACGAACAGGGGGAAAGTATTGGAGATCAGGTGCCCCCAACTGCCGTGTACGAGGGGACCGGTAATGATGCCCCGCAATCCCCAGGCCTTTCGTGACATAATGCCATAGAGACCAGGGTCAAAACCGTCGGCAACCTGATACAGGTGGACCAGCCAGATCGCCACAACAGCGATCAGCGGGAATTGTATACTTTCATACAAATGCCGCCGGGTAATTTCCAGACTATCGGACTCGCTTTCCAGGATGGATTTCATATTTTCCATTCCGGCGCGCTTTTATGGCGCCGGGTATTAAGGTGTGCTAAATAACTTCGCAGAGCGCCTAGCGCTATCCCCGAAACCCAGGCTGATTCCAAAGCCGAATGCGGGACCGAGTCCCTGCGTCTGATCCAGTTTGGGCTGAAACCGCAAGGTAAGATCGTCGCTCACATCGAAATTGCGCAAATGCGCATCTACGAACGCATCGGTCACCTGCAACAAATAGACCAAACCAAGCACAAGGGATGTTTGTTCAACATACCGGCGCCATTGATCCCGGTAACTCTTCATGGTAGTTGCATCGATACGATCGTATGGCGCCTCCGTCGGGTTCGTATTCGGATCGCCATCTACCAACAGGCGGTAGTTGTCCCGAAGTGCCCGATACTGCCGTATATTGTCTATCTCCACGTATAATACGCCGCCCAGGGCTCCGTAAACGATCGGCAACTTCCACCAGCGTTTGTTGTATGCCTGACCGGCGCCGGGCAATATAAGCGACAGTAAAGCGGCCCGGCCGGGCTTGGGATAGTCTGCAGTAAAAAACCTGCGCAATGAAAAAGAATGGGAAGGATGCAGCGAGTCGGCCAGGGAAATGGCGACTGAATCCGGCAATACGATGACGCTGTCGCGCTGTTGGGCCATGCCCATCGTACCTAAACACAACAAAAGACTGACCAGGGTGATTCTCATAATCTGCGTCATTGGGCAAAAATAACGACGGGAGATGTAAAAACGTTGCGACGGGCAACAACTTGATGTCGTTGCCCGTCGCAAATTTCCAGGGAGGGTGATCTGTTATTGCACCCTTACATCGTCGAAACGCCAGGTGGTGGTATTGCTGGTGGCGTCGCCGGTATATTTAAACCCGATGTAGCCTTTGCCATTGAATACCGGCAACTGGATGTTACCCGAAGGCACAAAATCGGAGTATCCATTGGTATTGGCAGGCGGCAGGGTGAAGTTTAACTGCGTCCAGGTGGCTGTTGCCGGGTTCTGGCCGTTGAAATCGGTTGAAACCCAGACGGTGAATCCATCGTGTTTCCAGTAACCCGACGATGTTTCAAAAGTCAGGGTCTTTTGCGTTTTCAGGTCGAGCGGCGGTGTGATCATCCAGGTTTCCATCGCTGCCAGGCCGGAAGAAAAGGCAGTAGCGGAGGCGAATTTATCGCCGGAGAAGGATGCTCCCCTCCAGATACGGTTGCCCTGTACCGATACATTCACCCAGCCCGGCAATTCAATGTCGGCATTGGCCGTTACAGCATCGAATTTTTCGTCGAGACTGGCCAGTCCGGGGGCGTTGGGATCAATGGCGCCGCAGCGCAGGCTGTCCATTACTGCGCCCGTTTCGTCGCGCAGGTACAACTGGTAGGTACCGTTGAAGGCGCCCAGGACTCCCTCGATCGTTCCCTTGCCCGTAGGTGTCTTAAGACTGGCGAAGTCGCAATAACCGCTGGTGCGTACGATGAGTTGAAGGCCGTTACAGTCCTGCAGGGTGCGGTTCAGGCTGAATTTGGTAATCGGATCGGCCCAGGTTTTGGCGGTATCTGCCTTGATGAACTCGACATCTGACAGGCGGATGTAGGTGCTCAACAGGTCGTCGTTTATGTCGGCAACCGACACTTCTTTGGGCGCAACGGGAACGTCGTTGTAAGCGCCTTTTGCAATTTTTTGGCGAACCTGCGCTTCCGTGAGACCCACATCATTCAACTGGCCGCCTTCCTCGACGGTGCTGCCAATAAGCTGGGTCAGGCCGGCGTAATCCGTCAGGATAAGATCCTGGCAACGGATGTATACGGTTCTGCCTACGGGCATTTGCTGATACAGGAAGCCGTCGTTGAATTTGACTTCGATTCCGCCTGTTGCATCCTGGATGACCAGTGTTTTGTAGTAGTTGCCGGAACGGTCGTCCATGACCACTTCACCGCCGATGATGATGTCTTCGGTGATCTTGTCAAAACCGCCGGGGGTTACGTGCAGGGCCTTGAGTTCCTTGATGGTTTTGTTGACGTTAAGCGTGATGGGTTCTCCGCCTGCCGGGGGCTGGTCGAATTCGGTTTTGACACATGCAGTGAAACCGGCAATCAACAACACGGCTGCCAGCAAAGTGGAGAAGAAAGGTATATTTTTCATCGAAAACATGGTTTTCATATTGATGTGAAAGACGTGATGATAAGTTGTGGCAAAGTTAAATCAGATACGCAGGGTCAGGGACACAAAAAAGTTGGTGCCATATCCGTAGAGCAGCTCGGAGGTGTAAAACCGCGGATCGCTCACGTCGTTGCGGAAAGCGTTGCGGTAGGATTCCCTGCCGGAAATAACGATATCCTTGTTGTTCAGGATGTTGTTGACTCCGGCATTGAGATAAATATAATACTTGCGTTTGATGAGCCACGATTTGCCGCCGAAGAAGTCGAGCGTATAGGCGGAGGGGGCTTTCTGCTGTTCCACGATGGTGTTCCAGATCGGCGATGCAGGCGTAAGGCCGCTTACAAAACGAGAGGTGCGGCGGGCTCTGTCAAATTCATAGTAGAAATTGTCGGCATAGTTCAGGGTCAGCGAGGCAAACCAGAAACGGCGTGATTCGTATTTTATACCCAGGGATGCCGTTGTTTGCGGTGTACGGGGAACGTAGAAGTTTTCCTGGTATACGATACCGCCGTCGAATATCTGCGTGCCGCCGTTGTCGAGCGACAACAACAGGTTGGGTCGTGCCGTGTAGATGTATTTGCCAACGGATGTGGCTGCGGTGAATACCCAGCTCGGCACTGGCTTTGCCTCGATGGCTGCCTCGATGCCTGCATGCCGCCGTTCCACACCCTTGAGGATGGCAGAGCCGAAGAACACGGGTTGTTCGAGGAAACTGGCGTCGTCGCCGAGGTTTAGCGAGCCGAGATCGAGTTCGTCGATGATCCGGCCTACCGACCAGGCGCTGACAAAGATGTTTTCCGTTTCATTCTTGAATTCTGTCAGATAACCGGTTATCCGCGCCTTGTAGTTGGGCGAGCGAAGCAGGTATCCGCCTTCGATACTTTGCACTTTGGATACCTCAAGGTCGGGCACGACAAGATCGCGGGTGCGCGGGGCGATAAAGGTATTGCGGAACAGCGGCGCTTTGGTGCCGTAATACCCATTGGCATACAGATAGTTGCGGCCGTTCAGTTTCCATGTCGCACCGCCTTTCGCCGCATAAGTGGTAAAGGAAATCTTCTCCGAATCACCCAGGGAGCGGTTCGGGAAACGGCCGTTTTGCATGTTGCCGGTGCGCCACATCGAGCTTTGGCCAACTTCCGCACCAAAAAACAACTGCAATTGTGGCAATGAGAACTGGAGTTGAGCCCAGCCCTTGCTGCGTCTGATGTTTTCGTTGTAGTCCCAGCCGAATACATCGCCTTCGCCTACAATTCTATTGGGTGTGCGGATGTCGCTGTTGCGCGCCAGGGGATTGGTCTGGTTGTCGAAATTTCCGAAAAAGTCCCAGTCTACCCAGTAATCACCTCCGAGCAGATCGTCGAGCAATTTGAAGTTTTGGCCTTTGTACCATTGGTATTGACCGCCGCCGTTGAGGCTTACACGCGGGTTGAATGTGTGGCTCAGGTAGACATTGGCGCCAGCCTCGGTATTTTTAGAGCGCTGATTTTCAACAATATAGATAGAGTTGATGCCTGACACAGTGTTCCCGGCAACGCCATTGGCATCTGCGATGGTATTAGGATTGTTGAGGTTTGATGCATAGAGGGAGGCCCAGTCCACTTGTCGGAGCGATTCATCCGAGGCGAGCAATTCGGCCCAAAGGGCGGCCTGCGCGGGGTCTTCCAGACTGCTGGGCAGGCGCCGGTTGAAATCAGGCGCCGGGTTAAGACCGTTGATAAAGTTCAGGCGTGTGAAGTCATTGACACCTTTTTGTGCGTAAACCGCTGCCGTAATTTTGGTGCGATCCGAGGGTGCAAGATCGTATCGCAGCATGGCGGTTGGCTGGTGGTTGTACACGGTAGATGAATTGCGTTTTTCACCATTCCAGTAGCCCCACAACGGATTGTAGTAATTGGTGCCAGCTATGTCGAACATTTCCTGAAACGAATCTGCAGAACGGCCGCGCCTTGTCGGGGCTCCAAAAACGGTCAGGTTGAGGCTTTGGCGAAGGCCTAGTTTTTTGTCGATGGAAGCAAAATAGGAATAGCCGTCGTACAGGGTTCCGGGAACGAAGCCTTCCTGTGCCCAGCGTTTGCTGCCCGACAGGGTGACTGCCCAGCCACCCGGCATGAGACCGGTACTGGCTGTCAGCATGATGCGATTGCGGTAGGTTCTGTTACTTACAGCATACGAGGCGCGGATTTGTTTGCGCTGGACGGCGGCACGGGTGTCTATGGTGGTGGCGCCGCCGAGGTCGCCAAAGGAAAAATCGGCGGCATCAAGGCCCACTGTACTGGTGCGGATGCGCAAGACGTCATTCAGGCCGCCAAATTCGCCATAAGGGGTAAATCCGGTTTCCAGATCATTAAACGGCACACCGTTGATATAGGTCAGAAACAAGCCGCTGTCGTAGCCCCGTTCGCGAAACCGGAAAGGGCTCCAGGCAAACCCGGAGGTGTTTTGGAAGACATCGCGCGATGCGTGCAGCAGGTTGGCCACCTCGCCGGCGCCGTCCTCCTGCGATTCGGCTTCCGCCAGGGTAATAGTAGGAATATCAACCTGTTGAATTTCATTGTTCTGTAGTTTGTTCAACAGGATTTCCACCGGTTTTGAGCGGGCATTGCCGGTGATCGTCAAGTCTACAGGCCTGTATCCGTCGTGTGTGACACTGAGGGTGCAACTGGTGCAACTCAGTCCGGTAATCTTGAAGCGGCCCTCGTTGTCGGTGGCGGCTACCTGGCCCGACCCGGTTACAACGACTGCAGCATCGGAGAGCGGTTGTTCGCTTTCGGCGTCTTTAACTACCCCCTGCAGGGTTGTTTTCTGCGCACTGACAGTCTGTGCTACTATGGTGAGCAGACAGAGAAATAGGAGTTTTCGAATCATTCAGTAAATGTAAGTTGTGAGGTAATGTCAAAAAGAGGCGAGATAAAGGCGACTAAAAGCGCACAAAGGTAAAAATGCCTTTTATCCCGGCAGCGATTCCGGGATTAATTTATTGTAAGCAGGCGACGGAAAAGTATTATTTGCTGTTCCTTTGCCCCCGGTTAACAATTTTGCCGTATGAAGACTTACCTGACGATTATATTTTTTTTGCTCCTTACGCCGCTGGCCTTGGTGGCGCAGAAGGACCGGAATACCGAAGAGTACAAACTTGCCGCTATTGGTTTTTACAACCTTGAGAATCTGTTCGATACGATCGATTCGCCCACCACCAATGATGCCGATTTTCTACCCGGCGGCCGATTGTTGTGGAATACCGAAAAGTATGTTTCCAAGCAGGCCAATATGGCCAAGGTGATCAGCCAGTTGGCCACTGATTTGACGCCGGACGGCGTGGCACTGCTGGGTGTCGCTGAAGTGGAAAATCGCAAAGTACTGGAAGATCTCGTTGCGCAACCCGAACTGAAAGACCGGAATTATCAGATCATTCACTTCGATTCTCCCGACGAACGCGGCATCGATGTGGGCTTGCTGTATCAGCCCAAATATTTCTCCCTTTCCGGCGCCAAGGCCTTCCCCGTGTCGCTGAAAGATCCCAAAACAGGTGCGGAAGATTTTACCCGCGATATATTATATGCCACCGGCACCATCGATGGCGAGCAGATTCACGTAATGGTAGGCCACTGGCCTTCCCGCAGAGGCGGAGAGTCTGCATCGGCCTGGGCGCGCGCAGCGGCAGCAGGCGTTTGCCGCCATATCGCCGACAGCCTGCAGGCAGCAGATCCGAATGCGAAGATTCTTGTGATGGGCGACCTCAACGACGACCCGAACAACAAGAGCGTATCTACTGTGCTTCGGGCAAGGGGGAATACCGAAAAGATGAAAGACGGTGATCTGTACAACCCGATGTACGACCTGTTCAAGGAAGGCAGCGGAACGCTCGCCTACAGGGATGCCTGGAACCTGTTCGACCAGATCATCGTGTCTGAGGGCCTGGTGTCGAAAAAAGTCGGTGGATGGCAGTTATACAAGACTAAGGTCTTTCGCCAGCCCTGGCTGTTGCAAACGGAAGGCGCGTTCCGGGGATACCCGTTCAGAACCTTCGTCGGTGATATTTTTATCAACGGTTACAGCGATCACCTGCCCGTTTACCTGTTTTTCCTGAAGAAAAAATAAACGGCCTATCTGACCCGGTACACCTTTACGCGAAAGTGTCCGTCTTCTACGGGCGCCATGGGGCCTGCCCCGCTGAGCAGAAGCCCGGAGAAAGTGCCCGTAATGGTATCGTTCCGAAAACCGGTGATTTCGATATTGATATCGTTGCTCACGTCGTTCGATACGCCGGTGTAGTTCAGGGTATCGCGCGGGCTGAACTCTACCCCACCCCAGGCGAAGTTTTTCAACTGAAGCGTGGCGTAGGCAGGCGTGTAGGGAAAATCCCCGTTTTCCTCGTCAAATTCAAAGCCGAGTGCCATGCCAATGGTTGGCTGCACGGGATTGTCCTGCCGGATGATCTCTACATATTTTTTCTCCGGATCAAACCAGTTGCTGAGGGTGTCGAGTTTGGCGTTGTTGAAGTTATTCCGGGGCAGGTACCCGCCGGGACCGCGGCGCATGGGGTGCAGCAGCAACATCTCTCTTTGTTTAAACCGCAAATAGATGCCCGGGGTATCGGGGTCCTGAATGCCGGTTCCTGCCGGGCCGGCATTCAGGGGCAGCAACAAAATAAATGGGAGGAATAAACCATACAGATCAGGAACAGCCCAAACTCTTCCGGCTTTCTTCCAGCATTTGAATGCGTTCCAGGCCATCGGCAAGTTTTTTCCGTTCATTTTCTACGATTTCCGGCGGTGCGTTGTTCACAAAACGCTCATTTGAGAGTTTTCCCTCTATCGAACGCACGAATCCCCGCTGGTAGTCCAGTTCTTCCTTGATCTTGGCACATTCTGCCGCTACGTCAATTTCCTTGTTCAGTACCACATAGAACTTATCGGTACCTGAAATAAAGGATTTTGCATTGGCAGGCTCTGTGTCCACCAGGCTCAGTTCGCTGAGTACGGCGAGTTTCACTACCATCTCGCGCAGGCCCTCCTGTGCAAACAACGCCTGCGCGCTGCTGCCGTCCTGCACCTGAAGGACAAGCGGATCGCGTGGTTTGATCTGGTTCTGGTTGCGCAGATCGCGTATTCTGGCAATAATATCCTTGGCGGCCTCGACCTTCCCGATCAGCGACTGGTCTGATGTGCCGGCCTTTGGATAGCGTTGAACGATGCAATCGTCGCCTTCGGACCGGTCGCGCAGCTGATGCCACAGTTCTTCGGTGATAAACGGCATAAAAGGATGCAGTGCAACCACAATATCGGAATAAAGGTCGAGTGTAGCAGCGTAGGTGGCCCGGTCGATCGGCTGTTCGTAGCCAGGTTTGATCATTTCGAGGTACCAGGAGCAGAAATCGTCCCAGATAAAGCCATACAGGGTGAGCAGCCCCTCGCTTAGCCTGAACGTCCGGAAATCCTCTTCCACCTCGGTCAGCACCTGGTTGAATTTCTCCCGAAGCCAGCGCGCGGCAAGTGCGTTTTTCCGGGCAATTTCTTCACTTTCAGCCGTCTCGCTCTGTTGCCAGCCTTTTATAAGGCGAAGGGCATTCCAGAGTTTGTTGCAGAAGTTCCGGCCGTTTTCACAGAGTTTGTCATCAAACAGGATATCGCCGCCGGCAGCAGCGCTCGACATGAGTCCGTATCGCACCCCGTCGGCGCCGAAATCCTCCAGCAGTTTCAGGGCATCGGGTGAATTGCCGAGTGATTTTGACATCTTTCGGCGTTGTTTATCGCGCACCATGCCGGTGAAGTACACATCTTTAAAAGGTTTCTGGCCTTTAAACTCAAAGCTTGCCATGATCATACGGGCAACCCAGAAAAAGATGATATCCCAACCTGTCACGAGTACGTTCGTCGGGTAGTAATACTTGAACTCCCCGTCGGGCTTGTTAAAACCGTCGAACACGCTGATCGGCCAAAGCCAGGAAGAAGCCCAGGTGTCGAGTACGTCTTCGTCCTGCCGCAAGTCATCGATGCCGAGATTGGGGTTTCCGGTATCTTTTCTGGCGATCTCCAGCGCTTCATCGGCATTTGAGGCAACAAAAACGAATGTTTCCTTGCTGGGGCCTTCCGATTTCAGATACCACGCGGGTATACGCTGGCCCCACCACAGTTGACGGGAAATGCACCAGTCGCGGAGGTTTTCCATCCAGTTGCGGTACAGGTTCTGGAAACTGGGCGGGTAAAATTTTACCTGTTCGTCCAGTACGGCTTTTAGCGCTGGTGCTCCGAGGCTGGTCATGTCGACAAACCACTGCAACGACAACTTGGGCTCTACCACGGCATTGGTGCGTTCGGACCGGCCTATGCTGGTGGTGTATTCTTCTATTTTTACCAGATTTCCACTGGCCTCGAGCGCAGGTTGCATTTGTTTCCGCGCTTCAAAACGGTCCAGCCCTACAATGGGTTTGTAGGTGCATACGTCGTTGATCCGGCCGTCGTCGGCAATGGTATCCAGGACTTCCAGGTTGTGACGCTGCCCCACTTCATAGTCGTTCTGGTCGTGGGCAGGAGTAATTTTGAGGGCGCCTGTTCCGAATTCCACATCCACGTAGTCATCTGCAATTACCGGGATGGGGCGGTCGATAAGCGGAATGCGCACCATTTTTCCCACCATATTCCTGTATCGGTCATCCTTGGGGTTCACGGCAACTGCCACGTCGGCAAAGATCGTTTCCGGGCGTTGGGTAGCAATCGTAATCCCTTCATTATCAGAACCTTCAAGCAGATATTTGATGTAAAACAGATGGGACTGTTCTTCATTGTGCAATACTTCTTCGTTCGACAGTACTGTTTTTGCTTCGGGGTCCCAGTTGACCATGCGCAGTCCCCGGTACAGTTTTCCTTTTCGATAGAGGTCGACAAAAGTCCGGATCACGTCATCATAGTAACCCTTGTCCATCGTAAACGCCGTGCGGTCCCAATCGCAGGAAGCGCCGAGTTTTCGCAACTGTTTCAGGATGATGCCGCCGTATTTGTCTTTCCATTGGTAGGCATACTCCATGAACTGCTCCCTGCTGATATCAGACTTGCGCAGTTTTTTCTCCTTGCGCAGCCATTGCACCACCTTGGCTTCGGTGGCGATGCTGGCGTGGTCGGTGCCGGGCACCCAGCAGGCATTTTTTCCGTCGAGGCGGGCTTTCCGGATCAGAATGTCCTGGATGGTATTGTTCAGCATATGCCCCATGTGCAACACACCTGTCACATTCGGCGGAGGTATGACGATCGTGAAGGGTTCTCGATCGTCCGGAACGGATCTGAAATAGCCGCGGCTTTCCCAGTGGGCATACCAGCGCTCTTCGGTTTCGGACGGGTTGTAACGGGTGGATAGATCCATGGCAGCAGTATTGCGAATATTAAAATGAGGGCGGCAAAGGTAACGCGCCTGAGCGGGAAAGAACAAAAAGCAAACAGGGCTTTGTTCCGTAAGGTGCAAAAAAAACGTGAGCCATTCCAGGGTTGGAATGGCTCACGTTGTCTGTAAGAAGGGGTGTTTATTTCACGTAAAGTTCGAATTCAACGCGGCGGTTTTGCGCGCGACCGGCAGCGGTTTTATTGTCGGCAACGGGCTTGGTTTCGCCGTATCCGGCATGTGCCATCCGTCCGGCAGCGATGCCTTTGCTGACCAGATAGTCGTAGCAGGTCTTGGCGCGGCGCTCGGAGAGCGACATGTTCATTTTGTCGTCGCCTGTTGCATCGGTATGCCCGTTGATATTGAGGCTGTATTCCGGGTACTGATTCATCACCGACACCACTTCGTCGAGTACGGGGTAGGAAGATTTCAGCAAGGTGGCACTGCCGGTCTGGAATTGAACCAGTTTGATGGCCCGCTCCAGTTTGGCTTTGTCTTCCTGCTTGATTTCCGGACAGCCTTTATTGCTGGCGGGGCCGGCCTTATCCGGGCAGCGGTCGTCTTTATCAGCAACACCGTCGCCATCCTGGTCGGGGCAGCCGCGCATGGCTACGGTGCCTTTTTGATCGGGACAATCATCATCGCCGTCGCGGATGCCGTCGCCGTCGCGGTCAGGGCAGCCCTGCAGCGTAGCCAGGCCTTTTTGATCAGGACAGCGGTCTTCCCTGTCGACCACGCCGTCGCCGTCGCGGTCAGGACAGCCACCGGTAGCAGCGGGCCCTGCTTCTTTCGGGCATTTGTCGTCTTTGTCGGCGATGCCGTCGCCGTCCGTATCGGGGCAACCGAAGAACGTCGCGATGCCGGGTTCGTCCGGACACTGGTCGTCGCCGTCGGCTATGCCGTCGCCGTCGCGGTCAGGACAGCCCATCAGTTCGGCAACGCCGGGTACGTCGGGGCATTTATCGGTTACGTCAAGGATTCCGTCGCCATCGCGGTCTGCAGGTGGCGGTGGTGGCTCTTCTCCGCCGAAGTAGAAGGTTGCACCCAGACCGTGGTGCCAGCCCGGGCGATTTTCGAGAGAAAAACGGAATTGGGTTTGAACGTTAACATAGACATTATCGAGGAATTTAAGGCTGAGTCCCACCCCTGCCGGGATATTGAAATCAAAGAAATCGTCGTCAATATTCCAGGAGGAGCCTATGCCAAGGTTTGCAAAAGGATTAATGAGGGCATCATGTTTAAAGAAGTGGTGCTGGGCCAAAACATCGAGGTTTGCAAGCAATTCGTTTTTGCTCTCCAGGCCACTCGGAGAGAGAATACGGCGAGCGGTTCCGATTTTTACCGGCACAACAAGCCAGGTATGGTTGTCCAAACGGCGGTTATAGGCCAATTCGATACCCCTGCCGTTTGATTGAAAAACGTCACTCCAGTCCTCCCATGCGGGTTCGGGATTATCGTAATTATACCACAAAGCCCGGAAAGTCAGGCCGTGTTTAGGCTGGGCAAATGCCTCTTGCTGTACCATCAGAAGACAAATTGCCAAAAAGAAAATAGTAACGAATTGCTTCATAATTGATTGGTTTGTTTCATAAAAGTTGGAATCGTTTTCCAGTCCAAAAGTAGGAAGTGTTAATGATTTGACACAAAATTTTTAAAGATGAAGTTGTTTAAACTTTCCTGTCGGAGAGGAAGGGCAAGAATTTCCGCGTCAGTCGGGATAATAATCCGGACAATTCCGCCCGAACTGCTATTTTTGCCCACTTTTCTAAAGTTTAGAGCGTAAAATGCGGTTAAAATCCCTTGAAATAAAAGGCTTTAAGAGTTTTGCCAACGAAACCGTCCTGCACTTCAATTCTGACGTGACGGGGGTCGTAGGCCCCAACGGTTCCGGGAAAAGCAATGTTGTGGATGCCATTCGCTGGGTGCTGGGTGAGCAAAAAAGCAGCCAGTTGCGCCTCGATAAAATGGCTTCGGTCATCTTCAACGGTACTAAAAAGCGCAAGGAAGGTCAAATGGCCCAGGTGACGCTGACTTTCGACAACACCAAAAACATCCTGCCTACCGATTATAATACTGTGAGTATCAGCCGTATCCTTTACCGCAGCGGCGAGAGCGAATACAGGTTGAACGGCGTTACCTGCCGCCTTAAAGATATCACAGCCCTCTTTCTGGATACGGGTATCGGCGCCGACTCCTACGCCATAATCGCCCTGAATATGGTGGAAGACCTGCTCAGCGACCGCGAGGCAGCGCGGCGCAAAATGTTTGAACAGGCGGCCGGTGTAAGCAAGTACAAGGCCCGCAAGCACGAAACCCAACTCAAACTAGAAGCCACAACGGCCGACCTGGACCGGGTAGAAGACTTGTTGTTTGAAATTGAAGACCAACTCAAAAAACTCGAAAAGCAAGCCGAGCGCGCGCAAAAATTCTATGCGCTCAAAAGCGATTACAAAAACCTGAGCATTGAACTGGCCGTGCACAACCTGGCCCGGCACAAGAAATCATTCAAGGAACTGGAAGACCAGATCGCCAGGGAGGAGGATAATTACCGCACCACGGAGGCGCAGACACGTTTGCTCGAGGCCGATATCGAGTCCAAAAGAAAGACCCATACCGACAAGGAAACCTCGCTCAGTGAACAACAACAGGAGGTGAACCGCCTGACCGGACGGATACGGGGTAAGGAAAACGAAAAGGGGATGCAGGAGCAGAAGCGCAGTTTCGTCCTGAACGACATCCGCCGCCTCGAAGATCAACTTACCCAATACAATACCCAGCAGCAGACGCTGGAGCTGGAGGTGACCGGCTATCAAACCGACCTGAATTACGAACGCAATGTTGAGGCGGAACTTGAAGAAGCACTGAAACAGGCGCAGCAACTGCTCGAAACCGTGCGTTCCGACCATAACCTGCTCAAGGGCAACCTGGACGAGTTCGTCCGGGAGCAACAGGTACTCGAACGCGAGGTAGTGGAACTGGAAAAGCAGAAAGCCATCCAGAGCAACCAGATTGACAACCTGCGCCGCGACGTGGAGCGCACCCTGACGGATATTGCCGCCCGCAGGGAGGAGATGAAGGTGCTGGAAAAAAGTATTGCAGAACTCGTCAAAACGGAACAACTCCAGACCGGCAAGATCAACGCCCTGGAATCGGCTGAAAACAAACGCAAATCGGAAATTGCCGAGACAGAGAAACAACAGGAAATTCTGTTAAAAAAACTCGCCGACCACAACCGCCAACTCGATTCCCGCCGCAACGAGTTCAAACTCACCAAAAGCATGGTGGAGTCGCTGGAGGGTTTTCCCGAAAGCATCAAATTTCTCAGCCAGCAAAAGGAATGGGCCAAGAACTGTCCGCTGCTGTCCGACCTGATATACGTCCGGGAAGAGTACCGTGTGGTGATCGAGAATTATCTGGAGCAATACCTCAACTACTACGTGGTGCCCAATGCAGATGAAGGCGCCCGGGCTATTGCCCTGCTCGGACAAAGTCAGAAAGGGCGCGCCAACTTCTTCCTGCTCGATGCCTTCAGCGGGTACCAGGCGCCGCTCGCCCTTTTGCCCGGCGGGATCAGGGCGGTGGAACTGGTCGATGTGGAACCGCAATACCGGCCGCTGGTGGAATACCTGCTCGAAAACGTACTGGTTACCGACGAAACTACTCCGCCTACCCATATTTCCAATTCCGATGTCGTGCTGCTGTCCAAATCGGGAACATTTGTACGGCGAAAATTCAGCCTGAGCGGTGGGTCGGTAGGTCTCTTCGAGGGCAAGAAAATCGGCCGGAAAAAGAACCTTGAAATACTGGAAGCAGAAATAAAAAAACTGGAAACCACTGAAAACCAGTACAATACACAATTAACTACCCTGCGCAGTCACCTCCAGAGTCTGAAAAACGATGACCAGAGCGCATCGCTGCAACGCGAACGCGAGTCGTTGAACAACCTCAGCCGGGAAAAAGCGGGGCTACAAGCCAAACTGGATAATATTGCGGCATTCGTGGTCAATTTCGACGTGCAGGCTGGCGACTCCAACGACCGGATCAAGTCGCTCACGGCCAGCAATGCGCAGATCGAGCGTGACTTGCAGACCAAACAAAAAGCCGCAGCAGCCGTCCGTGAACGGCTCGGAAGCGCCGACGGGTCGTTCCGCGAAGTAGCGGAACAACTCAGCCAGGCATCCCACGATTTCAACCAGAAAAACATCGAGTTTATCCGGCAACAAAACAAGGTGAACGCCTTCAGACAGGAACTCACCTTCCGGGAAAAACGGCGGGAGGAATTGCGGCAATCTGTCGCGACCGCTCAGGCTTCACTGGCGCGCAATCGCGATGAAATCGCCCTGCTCGAGGCAGATATCGAGCGTATCGGACAGGAACTTACAGCCGGTTATGCAGAGAAAAAGGCCAAGGAAGCGACCCTGAGTGCCGTCGAGCAGACCTATTTCAAGGCCCGCAACGAAATACACGAGTTGGAAAACAAGCAACGGGATAATTTCCGCAAGCAACAGGACCTGCAGGTGCTTGTCAATCGACTGAAAGACAAGTTTTCCGATGTCAAGTTCGAGATCACCTCCATCGGCGAACGGTTACGGGTGGAGTTCGGCATGGGGGTAAACGACATTATCAACCAGGAGCCCGACCCTGCCTATCAGCGCGACAACCTCGAACGCGAGGTGAACAACCTGAAGCGCCGCCTGGATACCTATGGCGAGATCAATCCCATGGCCATCGAGGCATACAACGAGATCAAGGAGCGCTACGACACCATTGCAGGGCAGCGCAACGATATCCTTACCGCCAAGGAAAACCTGATCCAGACCATGAAAGAGATCGAAGAAACCGCTACACAGCGATTCCTCGAATCCTTCGCCCAGGTGCGGGAAAATTTTATCACGGTTTTCCGGACGCTGTTTACGGAAGAGGATACGGCAGACCTGCTGCTCAGCAATCCCGCCAACCCGCTCGAGTCGGACATCAATATCATTGCCAAACCAAAGGGCAAACGGCCTCAAACCATCGCTCAACTTTCCGGCGGGGAAAAAACGCTCACCGCAACGGCGTTGCTGTTCGCGCTTTACCTGCTCAAGCCGGCACCGTTTTGCATTTTTGACGAGGTGGACGCCCCGCTCGACGACGCCAACATCGAGAAGTTCAACAAGATCATACGCCAGTTTTCCAAAGACTCACAGTTCATTGTAGTGACGCACAACAAGGCTACCATGGCTGCGGTGGATACGATCTATGGCGTGTATATGCCAGAGCAGGGCGTTTCTGCCGTCACACCGGTCGATTTCCGGAAACTGGGGCACGAAGCAATGGTATTCGAGGCCGGTTAAGGGCGGTCCGTTGCGCCTATTTCCGTTCGTTCTCCCAGGTATTGTTTTCCAGTTCAATATCTGCCATGTGGTGCGAAGGGTCGATCTCGATCCTGACCACGTTTTTCATCGACTCCGGGATAGAAAATTCATAGGTTGGATCCACCCAGCGGTGATCGGGCAGCACCGTCCGTTTGATATCGCCCTCGGCGGGTTTTTCGCCGCGCATGCTTTCCAGCGGGGCATAAAAAAGTTCCTGCTTTCCATCTTCGTAGGTCACGAGAATATCGAGCGGCATTGCCATGCGCCCCCGTCTGCCGATCACAACTTTGGTGTTTTTTCTCCCGTCAGCCATCACCGTATCCACCGCGTAATTGATCGTGTTGGTGGTGTTGACAAAATCTTCCTTGTACCAGTCGAGTTCGAGCCCGCTTTGTTTTTCAAATACACGGGTGACGTCGTTGGCATTAGGGTGTTTAAATTTCCAGGTGTCGAAATACCGGAGCAAACCTTTTGCAAATGCCTGTTTGCCAATGATATATTCCATCTGACTGAGGAAAACAGCGCCTTTTACATAAGCGGCCAGGCTGTAGCCAAAACTGGTATTAAAGTGGTCGGCATGGGTGGTGAGCGGTTCTTCCTGACCACTGGTAGCCAGGCGGGTATAGGCGCTGTATGTGCCGGCAAAAGGATCGTCGACGGGTGTCTTACCCGATAACATGCCTTCACGGGCCAGTTCGTTTATCGTAATATCTTCCGCGTAAGAAGTGAAGCCTTCGTCCATCCAGGCATAGAGGCTTTCATTGGAGCCCAGTACCATCTGGTACCAGGAGTGCAGTTGCTCGTGAATAGCCACGCCGGCCAGACTATTGGTTCCGCGATTACCGGTAATGAGTGTGGCAAGCGGGTATTCCATGCCGCCGTCGCCACCCTGGATAAAGTAGTATTCGCGGTAGGGATATTTTCCAAAATGCGCGTTCATGATACTGCGGGCACGGTTCATAATGGCCGGCAGTTTTTCCCACGCTTCGTCGTAGCCTTTGCCCTTTTGCCAGAAGAAGTGCATGACCGTGCCGTCGTCGGCGTTGATTTTGTTGTGGGTAAAATCAGGGTCGGCAGCCCACACAAAGTCGTGTACATTGGGGGTTTTGAAGTGCCAGGTCAGTTTGTCGCCGGATGGCCGGTTTACTTGTTGTCCGGCAGCCTCATAGCCGTAACCGATCTCCTGCGGGTTCTGCAGGTACCCGCCGGCGGCGACTACATATGACTTATCGATGGAAATTTTCACATCAAAATCGCCCCAAACGCCGTAAAATTCCCGGCCGATGTACGGGTTGGAGTGCCACCCCTGGTAGTCGTATTCGCACATTTTCGGATACCACTGTGCCATGGAGTACCGGACCCCTTCGCGGTTGTCGCGACCCGAACGGCGGATTTGCAGGGGAACCTGCGCATCCCAGTCCATTTCAAATATTGTGGTAGCGCCGGGCAGCAAGGGTTCATTCAACGCCACCTCAAGAATCGTTTCACTCACGGTGTATCGAAGATCCTTGCCGTTATTTTTCAATGAATTGACTTTAATCCAGCCCTGCTCTTCCGGTTGGAGTTTGAAAATCCGGTCGGCCACACGGCCATCGGGGTCTGCTATGGTCCGCGACCGCACATCCATCATACTGCCGGGCTGAAAAGCATTGAAATAGAGGTGGTAAAACACCTTGTCCAGCGTATCCGGGCTATTATTGGTGTAACTCAGTCGTTGTGTACCGTGGTATTGATTTCGGGCGACGTCCATGTCCACAGTAATTTCATAGTTGACATGTTGTTGCCAGCGGTCGGCTTGCGCCCTGGCGAAAAACGATAGGGCGAGAAGGGTGAGCGTGAGCGATTTTTTCAACTTAATTCGGTTTGTACAGTTATGAAATCGGTTGCAGGGTACAGGTGTTTATAATTATGGTCGGCGCAATAATACTCCAATGCCCGTTTCCCACCAAGTAAAGCCCTTAACGTTCTATCTTTGCCGGTCAACAGAACTAAAATACAGACAAAATGAAATTACGTCTCTCCATAGCACTCGTTTTTGCCGCAGCGCTGACGCGTCTGCTGCCCCACCCCGACAATTTTACGCCTATCGGCGCCATGGCGCTGTTCGGCGCTGCCTACTTCAGCCGCAATATCGTGACCCTGGCAATTCCTTTCGTTTCCCTGTTTTTGAGCGACCTGATACTCAATAACGTCATTTACAGCCAGTATTATACCGGGTTTACCCTGATTACTTCCTGGTGGATTTATAGCGGTTTTGCCCTGGTGATGCTGGCCGGATGGCTGCTGCTTCGCAACAACATCAGTCCTGGACGGGTGATCATCGCCAGTCTTGCGGCTTCTTTGCTCTTTTTTCTGGTGACCAATTTCAGCGTCTGGCAAAGCGGAATGATGTACCCCAGGACCGGCGCCGGCCTGATGGCTTGTTATGCCGCGGGGCTTCCCTTCCTGAAAAATACCATAATGGGCGATCTGTTCTTTTCGGCAGTGTTGTTCGGGGCGTATGAATGGGCCGGTCGCCGATGGTCAGCAGGTCAGAAAGTGGTGTCTTAATTTCAGGAGACTGCTTCTCCCCTTTCAAAACAACAAACATGGAAAAAAACAGACTGACCCCGAAAAAAGTCTCCGACAGTAAAACCGTGATGACCGAGCTCATCATGCCGAACGATACCAACCCCATGGGTAACCTCATGGGAGGCTATTTAATGCGCTGGATGGATATTGCCAGCGCCATTTGTGCCGGAAAACACTGTGAAGCGCATGTTGTGACTGTTGCAGTCGACTATATTTCGTTTCAGAATCCCATCCATCTGGGCGACGTGATCACGCTGGAGGCCTCTGTGACGAGGGCGTTCAACACTTCCGTTGAGGTGTATGTGGAAGTGTTCGCCAACGATATAAAAGGACAACAGCCACGCCGCTGCAACCACGCCTATTTCACCTTTGTGGCGATGGACGACCAGAAAAAAAATCCGATTTCGGTGCCACCAGTGTTGCCGCTCGCCCATGAAGAACAGCAACTGTTTGAAGGCGCTGCCCGTCGCCGCGAATTGCGGCTGATTCTTTCCGGCAGAATCAAACCCAAAGATGCCAAAGAGGTCCGAAAGTTTTTCGCAGACCTGGAGTAAACCAATCGTATTAACGGATGGTGTACGCGTACACGCTGCTGCCGTCGCCGACCACCAGTACCTGCCCGCCTTTTTGGCGAAAGGCATCGCTGATACTATAGGCCGTTGTGCCGGCAAGCGGGAAATCAGGATGAGGGATTCCGTCGGTTTGCAGCAATTGAATTTGCCGTCGCGACCGGTTGAGCGTTCCGATCCGGTGCCCGTCGACGGCAAAAACGGTGTCTTGTTCCAAGGGAAAAGTATGTGAATAGATGGTCCGGATGGTTGATCCGGTATAGCCGCTCACCTGTACGGTGCTGCCTTGCGCCACGGCGTATTCGTATCGCGCATCGCCGCTGATCTGGGAAAAAGCAAGATGGGCGGGTTGCCGCCCTCCGTGTCCGCCCTGGAAGGCGAATGTTTCTCCGGCGAGGTTGCAGACAAATATTTTCCCGGCATTGTTGGCGCAAACGATACGCGGTTGCGCGGAAACGGGGTCTGCTTGCGGCGCACCGAAGGATTTTCCCGAAAATTGAACGGGCGGGAAACGCATTTCACCGTTGCGTCCGAATACGAAGAGTTTTCCATCCCGATTCAGCGCTGCGAGATAGTCTTTCTCCCCGCGTTCAAAATGTAAAAGCGGGTGGACGACGCGCCCCACCCCACCCTGCGGATTCCACCCGGGCAAGGGACGCCCGAAACGGTCGTAGCCGTACAGGTTGCCGTTGGTGCAGGCGATAAAGTAATTGTATCTCCTGTTTTGATCAAAATCGACCGCCACCACCCCGTTCAGGGCCGGCGATTGCAGGTCAAAGGGGAAACCATCTATGTCCTCTCCCTTATCGTCGAGCAGCCATATGCGATCGGGGGTATTGAACAGGTAACAAGTAGTCTGGTTATCCCAGAAATCAATGCCATGAATCTCTGAAAGCACAGGGCCTTCCATCTGTCGCTTCCAGATGACCGAACCGCCAGCATCGAGGCGGTATAGCAGGTAGCCCGCATCCTGGATCAAAACGGCGGGGCCGGGTCGGTCCCCTGCCTGGTTGATGACGAAGGGGCGTGTCAGGGCCGGACTGGCCAGAGGAGTCTTCCACAGGATACTTGTGGCCATCTGCTCCTCCGATTGTTGTTGTGTGTTGATGGTCGCCTGCAGTTCGTTCAAGGCTGCCGGTTGCAGGTTAATACCCGTCAGACCGGTGTGTGAAAAGGCCTGCATATCGGTGTCGGCGTAGGGGTCCTCCTGCGTTTGGAGCAAGTTATTGACCAGCAAGGGTAAAAAGCCGGAGTTCAGAAAAAGGTATGCGCCTGTGGTGCCGGCCGGTTGCTTTTGTTGCAAGGATAAAAAGTCTGTGTTGTTCGACAGTGTTTGGTTCACGATATACCGGTCGACCCATAATTCGACTGACGGCCTGCTGTTGCCGAACACTACATACCGGCCTATCATGACGCATGCGGGATTGATCAGTTGGACGCCCTTGCCGGACAAAGGTGCAAGTATGGATTGGCCGGTAAAATCAAATATTTCGAAAGACTGGTAAGGTTCTGCCGGCACCATACCTCTTTCGCGGCCATACGAACGCAACATGTTCATGGCGCGGGCGCTGTCGCGTACGGAGAATACGACAAACTGGTCGTCGCGCATTTCCTTCGAAAAAGGCTCCGTAAGTACCCAGGCGGCCTCGTTTCCGGCCCACGACAACACAAATTGCTCAAAATCGGCGCCACGCCTGTCCGTAATGTTGTTGAAAAAGACATGAGGGTCTGAAAATGTGGCCTTTGCGAGAAGAGCCGTATTGTCGGGCAAAATGGAAAATATATCCCGGCTGCCGGTTCCGCCCCAGCCGTACATGCCGCCGAGAAAACCTTTTGTTTCTGCTTGTGCAGTGGTTACCCGGCCATCCCAGGAGAGACCCAGCCAAACAAGGTTGTTTCGGATGATGTCGGGGATGGCAGCCCAGTTGGATTTCATCGATCCTTCAAATACTGTGGCAATGGCATCGGGTCTGACCAGAATATGCAACGGCGCATTGGGGTCGAGTTTTTTGGCCAAAGGACGGTCGGCCCACCACGAACTCCGGCCGTCGAGTTGCGTGATGGCGTCTTCAACCAGGTAGGAAAACCGGGAAAACAGCAACAGGCGATCTGCAACTGTAAACACAAGACGTTCCTTTTTGGAAATATATACGGTGTAAATAGCATGCCCGTGATAGACGGAAGGAAAAACCTTGGCCTCCGGGCTGCCTGCGGTGAGTTCGGCAGGCAGGTTTATTTCCAGACCGGTGTCTACAATAAAGAGTCCGTGCAAACTATCTGCCCGATTCAGCGTTAGTCCGGTCAACAGCCTGTTGCCGGCAATGGCCTGATACAGCGCACTTTTCTCCTCAAACAATTGCTTCGCCAGCGACAGGTCATCCCCCAATTGCCGGAAAAGTGCCGTTTGCAGGATTTTGGCCCAGGCAGGGTCTTTCGTTCCGGCTTTCAGGCGCTCAAAAACAGCGGGGTCGTTCAAGGCAACCACTACGGCAGCATTGGAAGGCAAAGCGTGGAAGGGACTTGCTTCCCGGCGGACGAGGAAAATGACGGACACTACAGCTGCACATGCCAGGACTAAAATTCCGATCAGGCGGTAGTTTCCGGAAAAAAATTGCTTCATCGGGTCTGCTTTTAGCGGCGAAATAGCCGAATTTTCGGCAAATATTTTCAGCCATTTATCCACACTTATAGATAAATGACTGACTATCAATTATATAAAACATGAATTCAACCTCGCGTTTATTGATCAGGCTGGCTGCTGCCTTTGGCTTCATTGCCGTAGCGACGGGCGCCTTTGGCGCGCATTTCCTGAAAAACAGGTTTCTGCTGCACCAACTCGATGCAGATCATTTGCTTGATATCTATGAAAAAGGTGTGCAATACCAGTTTTACCACAGCTTCGCGCTGGCGCTTGCCGGACTGCTGCTGGCGCATCGACCCGACAGCAAATGGCTGCCCCGGGCGGGCTGGTTATTTGTAGCAGGGATGGTATTTTTTTCCGGCTCGCTTTACCTGCTCGCGTGCCGCGACCTGCTTTCTTTTCCGGTAACCTGGGCAGGCCCGGTGACACCGATTGGAGGCGTGTGTTTTATGGGAGGATGGCTGGCAGTGTTTTTGGGTATGCGGGAATAACTGGCGGGAAATAAAAAGGTGAGACGCTGAAGGGTAATACTCGAGACCTCAGCGTCTCACTTCATGAACATCTACCGCGATACCATCATTTTGCGAACGGTACGGCCACTACCGCTTTCCAGCGTTATAAGATAGAGTCCTTCTGAAAGCCCTGCGACAGGAAGATCGTATACCATTTCGCCGGCCGGGAAGGTCTGACTGGCCTGGCTCCACACTACGCGACCCACGGCATCCACGATACGGATATTGGCCTCGAACCCGGTGCTTACCTGCAACAGCAGGCTCGGCTGTTCGCCTGCGTTCACCGGGTTTGGCGCCACCTTGATGGACCCGATCTCGGGGATTTCCGCAACGGCAGACACCAGCGAGGTCTTGAACTTGCGTTGGCGTGCAGTAGCACAGGTCACATATTCGTTGAAAGGACGCACCCGCCAGTAGTAGGTACGGTTCGATTGCAGGTTGGTCATCAGTTTCGAAGTGCCCTGAATGACGAAAGACTGGTAATTGGTAGTGTTATAGAATGTCGAAATATCGATTTCGAGCAGGTAATAGTTGGCGCCGGTGACCGACTGCCACTCGAGCAATACCTCATCGTAGTACGGGACGGTGAGGTTGTCCGCAGGGCCGGTCAACAGATCAGTCGGGGTGTCGATATTGGTAGCCAGGGGCGTAAAATTATTGTCCAGGTAATTGCGCGCAGGCGAAGCGAGGTCGGCCAGAACGACACTCTGCTGGATAGGTGTAAATACATAGGTGCTGCACCCGATAAAATAACCCATGAAGTTGTTCTCCATCGGGTTTACCTGGACCGCGGAAGGGTCTTTGGCGATGCCGGTATAGGGACTGCACGACACTGCGCAATAGCCGAAGTTGTAGTCGGGTGGCGTGTCGGCGATCATATCCGCTGCAGTGGTTCCGTTGGAGCCGTTCTGGTATTCCGTCAGGATATCAGCGCCATCGGGGTGATACGGCGCGATGACCGGTGCGATCGGCCATCCCGGATCGCCAGGGTCGAAGCAACGCGGTTCATTGACATTCTGACCGTCCAGTTCCCAACCGTAAAAGGTATGGCGCAGGCTGAAATAGTGCCCGATCTCGTGTGCGAGTGTACCGTTGCCGGTGCCGTTGATCTGGTTGTTGCGGCTGACTACCCAGTCGTCGGGAGTGGAGTAATAGGCCAGTACCCCGTCGTCGTTCTTGCAGGTACCCACAGCGTACACATTGAGCGCGTTGTTGTGCCGCTTGAGGTTCATCTGGAATATGCTGGACTGCGTGGACTGGGCAGTATAAATATCCTGATTATTGATCGAATAGTCGAAAAGACCATACGTCGGGTGTGGTTTCAGGTAAAAACGCATCTCCATGGGTGCGTAGGCATTATTCAGATCGCAGACCTGGTTGAGTACATCGCTGACCTTGTGTTTGCCGTTGCCACCAGCATCGCCGGTAAGGTGAAAAAAGATCGGGACGTATTGGGTGGCGCTGCGGTCGGATACGGCTGAGCCGTCGCCGGCTTTAGCGACATTTTCCTGTAGCCGGGCGGTGTAAAGCCACTGATCTTCCGCTGTTGTGCCGCAGGGGCCGGTGGAGATTTGTCCCATCACACTGTAATACACGGCTAGGGAGAGTGCCAGCATCACCGGCATTTTTTTCATTCTGAACATAATTATTGCTTTTTGAATCGACCTGCAAAAGTAGAAAACTTACCTTTAACGGCCTGTCCGTGAATGGCAATTCAACCGAATTTGTAACCTTCGGTTCAAAAAAGAGGTCTATTGAATAGATTCAGGGAAAGGAACTGGCACGGTGCAGCATTTGTTCTGTTGAAAATTTTCGACAGACTTTAATGTTAACTTTGCAATAATTCTGTTCGGGCGATGTTTTGGAACTTTTAACCAAATATAATTGTTTATATTTTTGCATTTCCGTAAATTGCATCGCAAACCCACAACTATCCGGGAAACCGATTTTTAATTTCAGAATTAAATTCTGACGCCATGGACACTAAAATATTTTCTACGACTCATATACGACTTTCCTTGCTTGTTCTTCTCTTTCCAGTGCTGGCATTTGGTCAGGACGCAGGCAAGAAACAGACGATTTATGAGGCGCTTTCACAAAAGGATGCCGCCAAGATCACGCTGGAGACGGACCTCACTACCATTATCGAGAATAAAAAAGCGGAACAATATTATCCGGGTACACTGACCACAGAGGATGGCAAATCGTACCGGATCGAGGTAAAAGCCCGCGGCAAGTACCGGCGGAAAATCGCGGAAATACCGCCTTTGAAGATCAAGTTTAAAAAGAAACTGCTCAAAGACGAAGGTTTTGATACGCTCAACGAGATAAAACTGGTGCTGCCCACGATGGATAATGCCCAGGGCGACGAACTCCTGATCAAGGAATACCTCGCTTACAAAATGTTCGAGCACCTCACGTCGGCCAGTGTGCGCGCCCGGCTGGTCCGCCTGACCATCCGCGATATGCACGTGGAAAAATCGCGCAAGATGTACGCCATCCTGCTGGAAGACGAGGAGGAAACCGTAGCGCGTTTGAACGGTCAACTGATCGAACAGTACGGTATTTCGCCCGACAGCCTCATCATGAACCAGGCTGCCCTGGTGGCCGTATTTGAGTACATGATCGGCAATACCGACTGGGAGATATCCATGATGCGCAACGTCCGGCTGATCAAGTCGCTGGAATCGGGCAAGGTCCTGGTCGTGCCCTATGATTTCGACTTTTCCGGTCTCGTATCGGCGCCTTATGCCAGTCCCTCGTCGGAAAGCGGCCTGAAAACGGTCCGCGACCGCTTCATGATGGCCAACGGTATCGGCACAGATTATCTGAAACGAGCATTACAAGGGCTCCGGTCGGCAAAAAAAGACCTCCTTGCCATCTGCCGTTCGAAATACCTGCCGAGGGAAACCTCTATGGACATGATCGCCTACCTGGAGACCTTTTTCCAGCAAATCGAGGAAAAAGACGAGGTGCCGACGTTGTTCAGGATGCCGCAGACTGACTAAAAATCTGCCCGCCTTTTTGAAATTTTGAAAAGTATGGAATTTTGAAAATTCTGGTACATTTGCGGCTTCCAGACAGGAGGGGTGCCAGAGTGGTTTAATGGAGCGGTCTTGAAAACCGTCGTACCGAAAGGTACCGGGGGTTCGAATCCCTCCCCCTCCGCAGGATACAAAGCAGCGCTTGCAGGTGTAATAGCCTGCAGCGCTGCTTTTTTTATCTTCAGGCGGGTGACATAATACCGCTAAGTCCCTTACCTGTTCAGTGGCATGGAACCTTTCAGAAGAAAAAAAAAGTGAACTGTAAGCAGAACTTTTTGTAATACTATTTGTATCAATAGTATTACTTCTAATTACAGTTTAGTACTCACTTTTAAATGCTTGATATATGAACCACACAACAATTTACAAGCCGGTGGTCGCATTGGCCGCTGCCGCGCTTTTTCTGGGACAGGGTTGTACGGTCGTTCGACAGGGGGAATTCGGAGTCAAAAGGACGCTGGGCAAATACAGCGACAAGGTATATACCAGCGGATTGCGCACCTTTAACCCATTCACCAGCAAGATCGTCAAGGTGTCTGCGCAAACAGAAAACCTCGAGGTGTCGATCAACATCCCATCCCGCGAGGGCCTGACAATCCAAAGCGAGGTTTCCATACTCTACCAGATCATACAAAAAGACGCGCCGGACTTGCTTCGGAACGTAGGCCTTGACTATGAAGAAACCATCATATTGCCGGTCTTCCGCTCTGCCGTTGCGGATGTCACTTCGAAATACTACGCCAAAGACATGCACTCCGGAAGCCGAGCGGAAATTGAGACCAGCATTCGCGAACTCATGATGGCTACCTTGAGAAGCAAAGGGGTGATTGTAGAGTCGGTACTACTGAAAAGTATTGTACTGCCCAGGAACCTGACCAAAGCAATTGAAGAGAAACTGGAGGCGGAGCAACAGGCCCAACGCATGGAGTTTGTGCTTCAGCAGGAGCGACAGGAAGCAGAACGCAAACGGATACAGGCTCAAGGCGTAAGCGATGCCAATACCATTATTTCTGCCGGTCTGACGCAGGAAATTTTACAGTTCAAAGCGCTGGAAGCCTGGCTGGACCTGAGCAAGTCGCCAAATTCAAAAGTGATTATTACCAATGGTACAATGCCAATGGTGTTCAACCCCGATGAACTTACGTCGGCAGCAGGAAAATAACCCTGTTTGGCAACGTTAGTTATGGATATGCGGACAAATGGAGCGCGTTGCCTGAGTACTATATTGCACGGAATCTACATTTGGGAAACTTGTCTGCGGGCCATGCAACAGCATGGCCCGTTTAGTACTGCACAACGCGCCTTGTCGCTGAAGACCTACCCTCGCTCTCCGTAAACGGCCCACTGCGTCAACTTCCCGTCTTTGCCCAAAAAAAGCATAATGGAGGTATACACACGGATCTCCCCCGCAAGGGTTTCAATCGTACGCAAGGGCTTGCCGTAGGCCGTCTCGATTTCGGCGGCCGAAGCGCCGGATTTTAGTTTTTCAGCCGTAGTGCCGGTATATTCCGGGCCGGTGAGCAGGAAATAGGTCTGCAGACCGGAAGCGGTGTTGTCATTAAAGTAAAAGCGGCAATTTGCACCCGGGTGCAGGTTGTGGTAAAAATTGATCTGTGTATTCAAGCCAATCTCGCTTTCGGGATCTACTTCGGGAATATTGTACGGGTCGTCGAGGGTGATACCGTCGATTGATTCATCTTTGTTTATCCTGAACGGCGCATCCGGCTTCTCTTCCTTTTCTCCGTTCAGGATACTCAGGTTGCGCATTGCCAGGGCGCTACCCTGCCCTGCCGCCGTTTTGAAAGCAGCCTGCGCTTTTTCGTTTTCGCCGCTGCGGGCATACAGGATACCCTGCAGCACCAGGGCGTCTACGGTTGTTTTTTCATAACCGGATTTACCTGTCGCGGCAGCGGCAGCATTCCGCGCCTGTGCCGTGTCGCCCAACAAGGTGTACGCGCAG
This sequence comes from uncultured Bacteroidota bacterium, assembly GCA_937861115.1. Taxonomy (GTDB): domain Bacteria; phylum Bacteroidota; class Bacteroidia; order Chitinophagales; family Saprospiraceae; genus M3007. The sequence continues at coordinate 28,097 of CALMBD010000112.1, forward strand.
GCTTTATTGAGATAGGCAGGTGCGTAATCGGAGTCAAGCCGGATGGCCGCGTCGAAGTGCGATATGGCTTCCTTCAATTTTTTGTTCCGGACATCCTTTAAATCCATGACATCGCGTGTACCCACCGATTCGAGATCAAGTTCTACCGGATAGTGGAACCTGACTTCCGGTTCGGTGGGACGAAAATAGTGCAGGGCGTCGAGGATAGCCACGATCCCGGCATTGTTGAATACCTGCCGGACAGGCATATCTTTCAAGGCATAAACAAAATAGGCATGGGCGTCCTCGTATTTGCCGATGGCCGTGAGCAGGTAAGCCGTTTCGAGTATTTCATTGGGTACAGATGCTGAGTCGCCCGCTATCGGCAGAATGGCATCGGGTGATTTTATGTCCCTCGCGGGAAGATGCTGCATGCACAGCGGTGTGAAAAGAAGGCAGATAATGTATTTCATTTTGGTTGGAATTTTGATTGAATGTTGCTTGTATCTATCTGTAATCAAACCAGGGTGGCTTGTATGGACAATTTTGACTTAAACTGAAGTTTCAGACAGGATAAATAAGGCAAATTCGCCGGAATAACCTGAAAATTCTGCACATCCTTGTCAAAAACAATAACGACTGTCAGTTTTGCAATATGGCGGATTTGCGAAAAAACGCTCATTTAATCATCCCCGACGCCTTCCCCACAATCGCTTCCGCCAGCGCGGGCACCGCGTCCTTTTTTCCCGTTACCTGAAAATCGCCTTTGGGTTCTTTTCCCTTGAATAAACGAATATCCACCACCACATCATCGCCCGTCACGGTATAGCGCCCATTCATCTTCCAGGCGTTTTCGTATGCATCGACATCAACAAATATCAGTTCGGCTTTTGCACCTTTGGCCGTAATACGTCGAAGCTGGTCGCTCAGTGCAGTATTCAGGCCCAAAACGTCGTCGAAAGCATTTACATCCTGAAACCCGTTGCGGATAAACACCGGCTTCACCTGCGATACCGGAATCTTTACCCCTGCGTCGACGATGGCAATATCGAAACTGGCGCCGGTGGCCGGAAATGCCAGTACGGGCGTCTGGATTCCACCGATGCCTTTGGCCAGTTCCGGCACCTTGTCGCGGGCGTACTGGAAGAGGGTCATGACGTCTACCCGTTTGTCTTCTGTAAGTGCCAGTCCGCTCATGCCCTGCAGTAAGGTGTAGGTGAGCAACCCCTGACCAAACTCGCTGGCCTCGTAACTCACCTTGTCCGCCGCACTGCCGGTCAGGATAAACATGCCGGTGCGGTCTTTCATTCGGTCGAGCGCGCGCACCTGCGACGAACTGAGGTCTTTCCGGCCGGCGGCCACATCCTGCACCAGTTTGCCGGAATTGCAGGCATCGAGCACCAGCACCTGCTTGAGGGCCGCGATGGATTTGACCCAATCCGTGAATTCGGTTGAAGAGACGGCATAGTTCTGCCGGATTTCGGGATCGCTGAGGTTTTCACTGGCAATATCCTTGGTCAGGTAATAGAACTGGGAGTTCTCTGCAGTGCCGTAGTTGACGCCGTGTCCGGAACAGTATACGAGCAGGACATCCTGCGATTCCGCCTCGCCTGCAATGTCTTCAAAGGCCTTTTGAATGTTTGCTTTACTCGAAACATCCTGCCGGGTAGCATCCTGATCGTCGGTATTGAGGAGGGTGACGTACACCCGGTCGCCAAACACCCTGGGTGCGGCAGCACGAATCGCCTGGCTGATGCTGGTGGCGTCGCGGTCGGCAAACTGCAGATCGAGTTTGTCGCCGGCGTAGTTGGCGGTGCCAACGACAACCGCGTATAACGCCGGTTTTTTGCGTGTCGCCGGTCCGGTTTTTGGGGGGCCGGCAGGTGGGAAATACTCCAGTTCCAGCGCCTGGCTTTTGAGCCAGCCCGCGCTGTTGTATACACGCAAGGCCAGTTTATTGGACTGCCCGGGCAGACAATAGCGGGAGTATCCGTTAAGATCAATGCCCAGGGAGGAAACGCGTTGCGGGTTGGCGTCATCCAGCACTTCCTTGTCGTTGATAAAAACACTGAGTTTTCCGATGCCGCCGCTACGGGGGATCAGGTCGACCTGCAACCGGGAACCTTTCAGTTGTGCCTTCATTTCCGGATAAAGCGCAACGGTTTTAAAGGCTTCTACCGAGCGAGCGGGGTCCTGGTTTTGGCCGGTTTCCTTGGACAACAAGCCGGGTTCGTAATAACGCTCTTTGAGTTGCTCCAGTTCGACCACCTCCAGGCCAACGACAAAATGCATCATGTTCATAGCTCCGGGCGAGGCATCGAAAAGACCCGAAGGCGTAGTTACTACCCAGTCATTGGAATCGATAGCCATCAGCGTGGCGATCTCCTTGCCGCCGGAGGCCTGCCAGAGTCTGGCGGTATTGTCCAGGCTTCCGGTGAGCACGAACTTGCCGTCGGGCGAAAAGGCCGCGCCGTATACTTCTTTCGCATGCCCGGAAAAGGTTTGTTGGACGCGCCCGTCCAGCGTCCATAATTTTGCCGTATGATCATAACCGCCGGTCAGCACCTGTTTGCCATCGGGCGAAAAGGACACCGAACTGATTCCTTTCCCATGCCCGGTGAAGGTTTGAAGGAGTTGGCCGTCAAGCCCCCACATCTTGGCTGTTTTGTCGTTGCTGCCGGTCAGAATTTTTGTTCCGTCAGGCGAAAAGGCAACCGAAGTCACCCAGTTGTCGTGGCCGGTAAAGGTTTGTACGGTCTGACCATCGGCATCCCACAACTTCGCTTCCATCCCGCTACCGGTCAGTACCTGTTTGCCGTCGGGCGAAAAAGCCACGGCAGTTATGATGGATTCATCGTCAGTAAAAGTTGTTATTTCTTGCCCGCTCTGATTCAATAGTTTTGCTTCGGTTCCGCTTCCGACAAGGATTTGATTGCTTCCATTTGTGGTCAAAAAGGCCACAGAATTGACCGCACCGGGGTTCTCGATGCTCAGCGGTTTTTTGCCTTTGGCGTCCCATAGTTTTGCGGTATAGTCTTTACTGCCAGTCAGAACCTTGTTTCCGTCGGGAGAAATGGCCACCGAGGTCACCCAGTCGGTATGGCCATAATAGACCCGGACATCCACTCCGGTGAGGCTCCACAGGTTAGCCGAGCCATCGACGTTGCCCGTCAGAATTTGTTTGCTGCCGTTTGCGGATGAAATTGCCACGGCGCAAATCCCTTTGGCATGTCCTTCAAAAGTCTGGATGACGCGGCCATCCAGACTCCACAGTCGCGCAGTGCCGTCCTTGCTGCCGGTCAGCACATATTTTCCATCGGGTGAAAAGGCTACCGTGACCCGTGTCGGTGTATTGGGTGGGCCGTTAAAGGTTTGAACAAGTTGGCCGTCAGGTTTCCACAATTTTGCCTTCTGGTCGTGGCTGCCGGTCAGGATAAAGTTTCCGTCGGGCGAGAACACGGCCATATTGACCTGGTCCGTGTGGCCGGTAAAAGTCTGGACCATGCGACCGTCAAGGCTCCACAATTCTGCCGTATTGTCGTCGCTGGCAGTGAGCACCTGTTTGCCATCGGGTGAAAACACCGCCGATTTGACTTTGCCCTTGTGGCCCGAAAAAGTTTGGACAACTGTTCCGTTCAGGCTCCATATTTTGGCAGTACCGTCTTTGCTGCTGGTCAATATTTGCTGTCCGTCGGGTGAAAAAGCGACCGTATTGATGTCTTTTTCGTGCCCCTTAAAGGTCTGGATTTCGCGCCCGTCGAGATTCCACAACCTGGCGTCGTTGTCCCGCCCTCCCGTCAGCACCTGTTTGCCGTCGGGTGAAAAGACAACCGATTCGATATATTTTTTATGCCCTGAAAAGGTCCGGAGTATCTTCCCGCTGATATCCCATAATATAGCCGTACCGTCCATGCTGCCGGTAAACACCTGTTTGCCGTCTGGCGAAAAAGTCACTGAGCTGACACCATCGGTATGTCCGGTAAGGGTCAGGATTTCGTGTCCTTTGGTGTCCCAGAGTTTGGCAGTGTTATCGGTGCTGCCTGTCAGTATGTATTTGCCGTCCGGCGAATAGGCAATAGACTCTATACCCCCGGTATGTCCTACGGGAGCAATCAACCGGGGTGTCTGGGAGAAAATATTGCCTGTCATAAAGGCAAATAAAAGAGGAAGGGCTGTTTTCTTCATAAATTTGCGCTGTTGAGGGGAAGCACTTGGCGTGGTTATTTTTACGCTGATATTGTTGGTTTGGTCTTTTATAGAAGGCCCAACTTTACGTCGAAAATAGGTGAAACCGCTAATTATCTCCCATATTTTACTACATTTGATTTGAGTTGCAATTTTGAGGATGACTAAAATGGAGCAGTTTAGCAACAGGTTTGCACCGGCAAACAGGTGGCGGGAAAGCGTATTCATTGCTTGTACAGCGATACTATTGCTGCCCCTTGTTCTTACTGCGCAGTTTTCGGGAGGTTCGGCTTTTTTTTCACACCTCACCACAGAAAACGGGTTGTCCAATTCGCGTGTCCGAACCTTTCTTCAGGACAGCACGGGTTTTATCTGGATCGGCACTGAGGGCGGTCTGAACCGGTATGACGCCTGTAATTTTTCAGTTTTCAAGCAATCTCCCGGCAATACGTTCAGCATCAACAACAACTCCATTCCAGCCATTTTGGAAGACCGGCGAAAAAACTTCTGGGTCGGCTCAAAGGAGGGGCTGCAATTGATGGATCGGGATAAAAATATCTTTTTCCCGGGTCGAACCGACAATGAGAATCCGTTGAAAGATATTGGCGCTGTGCTGAGTTTGTATGAAGACAGTCGCGGCAACATTTGGGTCGGCACAACGGCAGGTTTATTCCGGCTTGACATCCGGGCAACAGAAGCGTTTTCGAAAAAATCCCTTCAAAATGCTCTTAAGGAGGGCCAATTGCAGGTTACGCATTTTAGTCGGGAGGCAGCAGAAGGGATGAAGTTGAGTCACAACCAGGTTTGGAGCATCACGGAAGACCACAAAGGCAAAATCTGGATTGGTACGGGACGGGGATTAAACATACTTGACCCGGCGACCGGCACGCTGCAACAATGGCTGAACAACGACGACTCACTCGAAGCGGCAACCATCAACACCCTGGTGGCGGACCGTGCCGGTTTTTTATGGGTGGGAACGGCAAACGGGCTTTACCGGATAAAACCGGACCGGCGCACGACAGCAGTATTCAGGGCAAGTGTCGGACACCCCAATGGCCTGAGCAACAATTTCATTACGAAAATTGTACAGGACCGGCAGGGGAATATCTGGATCGGGTCTGATGGCGGCGGCCTGGATCTCTGGCGACCGGAGACCGGAACATTTATCCATCACCGCCACGACCCCAGCAACCCTGGAAGCCTGAGCGACAACAATATTGAAGCCTTGTATGCTGACAGGAACGGCGGACTTTGGGTAGGCAGCCACAAAGGCATCAGTTACCTCAATAAATACAGAAAGCCGTTCCATTACTACCGGAACACAGGCGTGCGCAACGCCCTCACCCCAGGTACCGTTACTTGTTTTTGGGAAAGGCCGGACGGCAAAATCTGGATCGGGATCGACGACGGCGGCATGGACCTGTTCGACAGACATACCGGTGTTTTCACACATTTCAGACACCTGCCCGGCAACTCGCAAAGTATTTGCAATGACGACGTTGTGGCCATATGCGAAGACCGGCGCGGGGAGGTGTGGATCGGCACCTGGAGCGGCGGCCTGTCCCGGCTCACCCCCCGGGGCGCCGGAGGTGTTTATACGCATTATTGTCCGGACGGGCGTCCCGGAAGCATCGGTGACAACGATATCTGGACTTTTTTTGAAGACGGCAGAGGGACGATCTGGATCGGTACTGTCGATGACGGACTGAATCGATACGACCGGGCAACCGATACATTCCGGTCTTTCAGGTGGAAGTCGAACAACCAGAGCAGTCTATTCCGGAACTGGGTGTTTGATATTTGTGAGGACCCGAAGGGCAATATCTGGATTGCAACGGCAGATGGTATTAGCCGGCTCGATCAGGAGACCGGTGAGTTTGTCGCCTACCCCGTTCCGGGGCAGGGAAAGATGGATCGCGTTTATGTAATCTTGCCCAATCCTTCAGGCGGTTTTTGGCTGGGTACCGACAATGGCCTGCTGGCCGTTGATCCTGAAAGGCAGACAACCAAAAAATGGCAGGAACAGGACGGGCTGGCAGACAATCTGGTGAACAGCATTCTGGAAGACGGTCGCGGCAACCTTTGGCTGGGTACCGGAAAAGGTATTTCTGTATTCAACCCCGGGACAGGATTGTTTCGAAATTTCGATGCCCGTGACGGCCTGCAAAGCGGCGGTTTTTCCGGCGCCTGCCTGAAATCCGCTTCGGGGGTGTTCTTTTTTGGCGGGATCAACGGGTTCAATGTCTTTCATCCAGATAGTATTCGGGATAACCCCGTCGTCCCACGCGTCGTGATTACGGATTTCATGTTGTACGGTAAATCAGTGCCCGTTCAAGGCACTGTTGGCGATACCCTTTCATTTGATTCGCCGCTGCACAGTCAAATATTCAATCTGACCGAAATTACGCTTCCATATTGGCAAAACGACCTCTCCTTCGAGTTTTCAGCCCTGAATTACCTGAGCCCCGAAAAAAATCAGTTCAGGTACCAACTGGAAGGCTATGCGGACCAGTGGATCACGGCCGAACCCGGTCGAAATTTTGCCAACTATACCGGATTGGACCCCGGCACCTATACTTTCAGGGTAACTGGCTCCAACAACGACGGTGTTTGGGATGAAAAAGGCGCCACCCTTCGCATCACTATTACCCCACCCTGGTGGAAAACCTGGTGGGCCTATTCTTTGTTTTCCGTGGCGATCAGCGCCTTACTCTACTTCTCCGTACGTTATGAACTCCGTCGCCAGCAGTTGAAACACGCCCTGGAAATGGAACACCTGGAAGCGGAGCAACTGAAAGAACTGGATAAAACCAAGTCCCGCCTGTACGCCAACATTACCCATGAATTCCGAACCCCTTTGACCGTCATACTCGGCATGACGGAACAACTGGACAAGGAAGTTCGCAAACTGGAGGACCCGCAGTCGCAAAAATCCGCGCCAGATGTCGAATGCCTCCATGCCACCACTGCCCTCATCCACCGCAACGGCAGCCAGCTCCTGACCCTGGTCAACCAAATGCTCGACCTCTCCAAACTGGAATCGAACCGGATGGAAATACACAATATCCAGGGTGATATTGTTGCGTATGTGAAGTATATCACCGAGTCTTTTCATTCGCTGGCAGAGGCAAAAGACCTGAGCATAAGGGTATGCAGTACACCGGAATCGATTACCATGGATTATGACCCTTCCAAAATCATGCATATCGTTTCCAATTTGTTGTCCAATGCTATCAAGTTCACGATGCCGGGCGGAGAAATCGCCGTTCAACTTTCGGAAGAGCAGGCAACTAACGATGGTGAAAAGTATGCCGTACTGGTCGTCAGCGATACGGGTGTCGGTATTGCGGCTGATCAGTTGCCGCATATTTTTGACCGCTTCTATCAGGCGCCGGCAGCGTCCAGGTTAAAAGAAGGAGCGTTGCCGCCAACCGGTTCGGGTATCGGGTTGGCATTGGTCCGGGAACTGGTCAAATTGTTCAACGGCCGGGTTGACGTGGAAAGCGCAGCTGGCGAAGGGACGCGTTTTACTGTCCGGTTGCCGATCCACCGCGATGCGCCGGCAGGAACAAGCACAACGACCCCGATGTCTCCGGATTTGATCAAACAACGGCCAGGCCATATTACCGGATTCAGCAGGAAAGACGCGGCGCCGGCCAGCGAAGACCTGCCATTGCTCCTGGTTATTGAAGACAATCCGGATGTAATGACCTTCCTGATCAGTTGCCTGGAAGATCATTACCGTATTGAAACGGCAATCAACGGACGGGTTGGCGTCGAAAAAGGGCTTGAACTGGTTCCCGATATCATCATCAGCGATGTGATGATGCCCGAAATGGACGGTTTTGAAGTGTGCGATACACTCAAAAAGGATTCGCGCACCAGCCATATCCCTATTGTTATGCTGACAGCCCGGGCAACCGTGGAGGACCATATTGCGGGTATGAAGCGCGGCGCCGACGCGTATATGGCCAAACCCTTTCATCAGGGAGAACTCACTGTTCAATTGGAAAACTTGCTCGAATCGCGTCGACGCCTGCAGGAGCGATATAGAAGCCTGGACATCTCCGTAGAAGAGGCCAGTCTGCGTGACAAAGCGGAGGATGCCTTTTTGATAAAACTGCGCGGTTTCATCGAAGCCGAGATCAATGACGCCGATCTCTCCATTGATGATCTTTGCCGTAAAATGGCCATGAGCCGGATGCAACTCCACCGCAAGATCAAGGCGCTAACAGACCGTTCCACTGCCCTCTATATCCGGAGCATTCGATTGCAACATGCGCGCCACTTGCTGACAACGTCTGATATCAATGTTTCGGAAGCAGCCTACCAGGTGGGCTTCGACGACCCCAAGTATTTCAGCAGGGTTTTTATCGAGGAATTCGGTGTGGCGCCCAGCGAAATGAAATCGAATCCGGCAAAATAATTCCCCGCGCTTATTGAGAATGCCCTTTGTAACACGTCTGTTACAATAGTCCACCTTTTTGATACAATAGTGGGAAGGTCGTTACACACCGGGCCGCACCTTTGTGTCTATCACGCTCCGTTACTTCTGCTTTTTTAGGGTATTCACATTGAACAAACCGTATCAATATGAACAGACGCTGTATGAAACGTCCGCTTTTGTCCTGGTTATTGTGCGTGATGATTGGTCAGGTACTACCGGCCCAGGAGTATAATACCGGCCTGATTCTCGACGAGGAAGGATTTGAACGGGAGGTAGAAATGACTCCCGGATTTTCAAACGATGGCCGCAGGGCCGGCGACATGCCGTTGAAGGCAAGCCTGCGTCCCTATTGCCCCATTCCAAAAAATCAGGGGGAGATCAGTTCCTGTATCGGTTGGGCCATGGGTTACGGGGCCCTTACCATCAGCCATGCTTACCGGGAAGGCAATACCGACCGGGAAGCTATAACTAAAAAGGCCTTCTCCGCGCTGTATTTGTATAACCAGTCGAAAATGGGCAATTGCATGGACGGCGCCAACATTCAACTGACGGCTAAAATCCTCAAAGACAAGGGTGATTGCCCCAGCAAAGCATTTGACTCGCCTCTGGCCGACTGTGATCGGGAACCGAGTGCAACGCTGATCGAGGAATCGCGTGAAAATGCCATCAAGGACTATATCGCCCTCTTCACCAACAGATCGTTGCCACGGGAAAAAGTAGTCCGAACCAAAAGAAGTCTTGCCGAAGGCAAACCCGTCGTCATCGGCATGAAAATAAAGGAAAGTCTGAAGAACCTTACCGGAGAAACCACGGTATGGAAACCCGGGGATGATTCGGATAAACCTATGGGCGGTCACGCGCTGGTGGTCGTGGGGTATGATGATTCATCGGGCGAGTTTGACATCATGAACAGTTGGGGACCCAACTGGGGCGACAATGGTTTTTTTCAGATGAAATACCCTGATTACGCCAGCAATGTAGCCCAGGGTCTGCAACTTATTTTGCCTGAAGAAAACCTGACGCCGGATCAGATCGCCGCCCTGAAGGCCCAATACCAGAAGGCGGACGGGATCAAAAAGGCGGCCGAAGTAAAGCAGGAAGAGGCTGCCCGCCAAAAAGCAATTGCCGCCGAAGCGCTAAAAAATGCAGAATCAACCAATGCCGAACAGAATATCAAAGCGGCACAGATGCAACTGGAGCAGGCGACCAAACAGGAACAGGCCGCACTGGAACAGCAAAAACAGGCTGAAGAGATTATTGCAGAGGCATCTGATCGTATCGTCGCCCTGTATGGCGAGTTTTTGGTGCGCATGCCCGAGACGGATGAATACGGCACCCTGCTCACCAATGCGCAAGGGGAGCAGAAATTCATAGACCTGCACCCCACCTGGAATGGTCGCTATTACACCCTCGATAAAACAGACTGGCAAGAAGGTGACGGCTTCCAGGTTATCGCCCGGAACATCAAAAAAGATCGCTACGTCTACCTTTTCAGTTTTGACAGTGATAATAAACTCGAGGTACACTGGCCCCGAAGCCTGCGTGCTGAATTCATGGGCGAGCCCGTTACCAGTGGCGCCGAAAGCGCACTCGTTGCACACAAGGGCGCCGAAATCATCATACCTGACAACAATGGGGTGCTCACCCGCGAGAACCTTTACGACGACAACATCTGTGTCCTGTACGCTTTCGACAAAATTACAGACATCAAGGAACGGCTGGGCAAGTTGAGTAAATTATCCGGGCCCTTTGAAAATCGACTCCAGCAGGCTTTCGGTGATCTGTTTATCCCGCAAAACCTGATAGACTACGGACAAGACCAAATGATCTGTAAAACAACGACAACAGGACAAGGATCGGTCATTCCGATTCACGTGAAGATCCAGAACCAATAACAATCGCATCGTCCGGCAATTTTCAAATAAAGAATGATGAAAAAGATACTGGTCCTTTTGTGCATTATTCCTGTTTTGGCGCATGGGCAGACCAAAGAGGCGCCAAACGTAACATGGAAACATATTTACGGCGGAAAAAAATCGGAAGCCGCACACTGTGTGATCTCCAACTACGTGGGGCAAATACTCGTGGCCGGGGAAACGAATTCTCCGCCAGCCCAAAAAACAGACGGCTTTCTTATGCTGCTTGGCCCCAAGGGCGATACCATATTTCAAAAAATGTACGGTGGGGCCGGCGACGATGTCATCGAAGCCATGGTGCAAACCTACGACGGCAATTTTGTGCTCGCCGGTAATACCACGTCATTCGGGAACGGCCAGGCAGATGCCTGGATATTAAAGGTAAACGAACTGGGCGATACACTCTGGCAAAGGGCCCTCGGCAGCAGCGGCAACGACGAATTCCGGGATATCATCCAGACCTCCGACGGTCACCTGGTGGCGGTTGGCTCTACTTCCGCCAATGGCCGGGAAGATACCTGGGTATATAAGATGTACGACGACGGCGGATTGATCTGGCAACAGACCTTCGGCAACAGAGGGCTGGACAAAGCCACGGGTATTGCAGAAGGAAAGGACGGCAATTACGGTATAACAGGTATTACCTCCTCCGGAAAAGGCAGTCGCAACATCTGGCTTTTTGTGCTGAACAAAGAAGGCAAACCCCAGTACCACCAACTATTCGGCTCCCGCCAGTACGACGAGGTATTCAGTATCGTGGCAACTACCGACGGCGGTTACGCGCTTGCAGGTTATGCCAAAACGGTTTCGGAAAACCAGGGATCGGGCCTGAAGGACATGTGGGTGATCAAAACCGACTACGACGCGCAGGAAATATGGTCGAAGACTTATGGCGGCAAAAGCAATGAAGGCGCGTTCGATATGGTGGAAACGCCGGATGGCGGTTTGGTATTGGCAGGATATACGTACTCCCATGTCATGGGCGCCAACACGCCCAAAGCCATGCTCATTAAGGTGCAAGGCCAGACCGGGAAATTAATTTGGGAACAAAAGCCGGAATTCGGCGGTACCGGAACGGATGAACTTCATGCCCTGGTGCTTATGCCCGATGGCAGTCTCGTGCTCGCGGGTCAGACGGACTCCAAGCAGGAGGGTGCGAAAAGCCAGGATATCTGGGTCATCCGCCTCGACCCGGAGTATATCCCGACGACGACACTGGAAACGAATGTTGTGGTGAAGGACATACAGATCAAAGGCATCAAAAACGGTGTGCTGACGGAACACGACGATGCCTACCTGCTTTTTACGCTTGAAAACAGCGGCACCCAGGATGCCTATGCCATAGACATTGCCCTGCAGGACAAAGCGGGTGTTCCGGGCTTTAGTTTTCCCAAAGTTGTCAGAGCCGGGTTTCTCGGCATCGGCCAATCCAAAAAATTCAACCTTCCCCTCCGGGCAAAAAAAGTGGAGAAGGTGGCAACAGCCCGTCTGGAGATACAGTATTCCGACGAAAGCCGCAGCCGTGGAAAATCGGATGAAATACCCGTAACGATTCAACCGGCTGTGGTGCCTTCCAACTTTCTCCAGATCGAGTGGGTAAACCCCGGGCGTGAGGAATTTCCTGCAGGAAGGAAGGACGTGAAAATGGAGAAGGTGAGCATAAAGGTGCTTGCAAGAAGCGATAAGCCCCTGAAACCCAGCGACTTCACTGTTTACCTGAACAATAAACCCTATAACGTAGGCCAGAAATCAGGTGAAGCAGGATTGCGACCCAAAAACAACCAGCAAGACGCCAGTGGCATGTACCTGTATAACTATACCCGCCTGATTACGGTTGGTTTGGGAACAAACGAACTTGAGGTAGTTGTGGCCAACGACGCAAAAAAAGAAAGCACGGGGAAGTTTACCATCGTGTACAATGACAAGCCTAATCTGCACGTCATTTCCCTCGGCATTCAACACGATGATCTGCTGTTCACCACCAAGGACGCTCAGGACTTTGCCGCCAGTTTTCAAAAACAGGATGGCGCTGTGTTCGACAAGGTGTACATGCGCACACTCATCAGCGGCGACAGTACCAGGGCGGGTCAGATTCAGACCGACGGCGATATTATCAAACAGGCCTTTGCCGACCTGAAGGAAAAATACAATTATACCATTTACGAGCGCGACTTCCTGGTGCTGTTTATTTCCTCGCACGGCAGGAGTGTCAACAATTCATTCAAAATCGTACCCACCGACTTTGTGATGGTGGGTGAAAAGGCGCTGATCGACTTCCAGAGCGATGTCATCGAGCAGATCGACAAGATCACCTGCAACAAGTTGATTTTCATAGACGCCTGCCAAAGCGGCACCATTGGCGTTGCCGGCGGTACAGCAGCGGCAAGCAGCCTCAGTCCGGAAGACCTGGCCAAGGAACAGGCCAAAGAAAAAGCCCGGCTGCAGGCGCAGGCCAAGACCATTGTGGCGGAGAGCAACAAAGCGGCCACGACAAGCACCCTCGCTTCCTGCGACGCCAACGAATCTTCCTGGGAGGACAAGGAATGGGGCAACGGCGCTTTCACCAGGGCCATCCTAGGCGCCTTTCACAACGAAGAATTCAAGGACGATGGCGGCCCTTTCCGTCCGAGTGCCGATGATGACGTGATTACCCTTGGCGAACTGGTTGCGTATATCGATCGCAGGGTCCCGCAAATGATCAAGGACGCCGGGAAAAACGGAACCCAGCACCCCTTCATCTCCCAGGAGCAGTTATTAAAAGTGAAAGACATTCCACTTTTCAAGATAAACCAATAGCAGACAATGTACCCGATGCAACGAATATCCAAATGAATGCAACCAATTGACACAGCGGATGAGCCCGTCTGCGCTCATCTTGCGCTGTGTAATTGCCCGGTAGACAGGAAACCAAATGAAAGCCAGGCACAAAAACCGGTTTGCGTTCACTTTAAATGTCAAGATCATGATGAAACGAAAAACGAGTGTGCCTTCATTATTCCTGGTTACTGCATTGATGTTTATCGGCGCCAGCCAATGGAGCCAACTGCTGGCGATAGACTGGATTGTTACCAATGTGAATGATTCGGGCGCCGGTTCTCTTCGGAGTGCGATCAATTTCGCAAACGGGTCAGCCAACGGCTCCAATATCATTTTTGCGATACCCGGTAGCGGTCCGCACACCATCACCCTGATCACCCCGCTTCCCATCATACTTCAATCCCAGACGGTCATCGATGGCTCGACACAACCGGGCATCGAGATCGTGCCGGCGGGAACAATGGCCAGCGGCATACGCATCCAGGCCGAATCCTGCACGGTCAAGGGGCTGCGCATTAGCGGTTTTGATGTGGGCATAACCATATTCGGCGACATCTGCAGCACCCTGATCGAGGATTGCATCATCGACCACAACCTGAAAAAGGGCATCGACTCCGGATCGGCCACCAATACACAATTCCGGAGAAACACGATGTATTGCAATGGCGCAGCCCCGGGAGGAGACCCTGTGCTGCCTTCTTCCAACGCTCAACAGCCACCGTCGATTACGAGTGCGACAGCGACTACCATTTCCGGTACGGCAACCTATAAACCGCCGGCGCCGGGCGTAGATAACGTTGTGGAAGTGTTTATTGCCGGTGACACGTCGTGTCAAACCGTCGGCGTACAGGGCAAAACCTACCTTGACCAGGCCATCGTTAATCCCGACGGCACCTGGTCCATCTCGGGTAACTTCCCAACCGGAGTACCGCTCACGGCAACCGTTACCAACCCGGCCCCATGCCCTATTCCCTGCCTGTTGTATGCGGATTTCGGCTATAGTATTCTCACTGGCACAACCGTTCAGTTCACCGATATGACAGTGGGTGGCACGCCGACTTCCTGGCAATGGGATTTTGGCGACGGTACGACCTTCAATGGAAAGTTTCCGCCCGTACATGTATACGATGATTATATTTCCTACCACGTTACCCTCACGGTTTCGTTGATCGACGCGAATGGCGAAGTTTGTCAAAGTGTGGCTGAGATAGACATTGATCTCAACTGCCCGCTGATGCCCGAATTCGAGTCCTATCCTGATTTGGATTATTACGACCTCATTTATTTTAAGGATCTATCGTCGGGTAGCCCGGATACCTGGTCGTGGGACTTTGACGATCCGGCCAGCGGTCCGGACAACTATTCCAATGAAGCAGAGCCTTATCATATATTCTCATCTCCCGGCACATATAATGTCTGCCTTGACATATCAGTGCTGATCAACGGCGTATCGTGTGAGGACTATATTTGCCAGGATGTAGTGGTTGAAGATCCTTGTGAAACGTTGGTGCCAGACTTTATAGCAACACCGATTGGCGGGCATTGTGTGGTAGATTTCGAAGATAATTCACTTGGCGGTCCGACTGCCTGGTTCTGGGATTTTGGTGTGCAAGGTATCTCCAGTGATACCAGCACACTTCAAAACCCTTCGTATGCTTTTCCCGGGTTTTCAGCCCATTATGTTTGTCTCACTGTTTATACTGATGCGCCATATCCATATTGCGAAAAGACTACCTGTCAATGGGTCAATCCTTATTGTGATACTTATATCACTGATAATGATTCCATCGCTACGCCATCCGGCAGTAAAGCGGCTTCTGCATACCTCCCTCCTGCCAATGCTGTGACGTCGGATTTCTCACCTGTGTTCTGCATCGGTGTTGCCGATACTACGTCTGTCAGTATTTGCGAAAACGAAACTTATCCGTTTTATGGTAACCTTTTAAACAGCTCCGGCACCTATGACACGGTATTCGTCGCGGCAAACGGTTGCGACAGCACAATTGTGCTCATACTGACGATCAACCCGCTGCCTGTGGTCGATCTTGCCGGCGACCTGGATATTTGCTCGGGACAAACCACCCTGCTTACTGCTTCCGGCGGCGTAAGCTACCTGTGGAATACTCTGGAATCCACCACAAGTATCACTGTTGGCTCCGCCGGTATTTACAGTTTTGTTGCCACCGATATCAATGGATGCACAAACAGTATCTCTGCTACTGTAACAGTTATTAATACACCGACAGCAGATGCACCGGCAGATGTGGTGACCTGCGACAGTTATACGCTGCCCTCCCTCGGAGTAGGCAACTATTTTACCGGTTCAGGCGGTACAGGCTTTCCTCTGAATGCCGGTGATGCGATCACCAGTACACAAACTATCTATGTGTTTGCGGAATCAGGAACAACACCCAATTGCACGGACGAAAACAGTTTTACCGTTACCATAAACGCTACGCCAACGGCTGATGCACCGGCAGATGTGGCGGCCTGCGACAGTTATACATTGCCTGTGCTTGGCGTGGGGAATTACTTTACGGGTCCAGGCGGTACAGGTTCGGCATTAAATGCAGGTGATGCAATTACCAGCACACAAACCATTTATGTGTATGCGGAGACCGGTACAACGCCCAATTGTACAGACGAAAATAGTTTTAAAGTAACCATTAACGCTACGCCAACGGCTGATGCGCCTGCAGATGTAGAGATTTGCGATAGTTACATCCTCCCAGCCCTTGGCACAGGCAACTATTTCACAGGTCCGGGTGGTACAGGTTCAGCGTTAAATGCCGGTGATGCGATCACCAGTACACAAACTATCTATGTGTTTGCGGAATCGGGAACAACACCCAATTGCACGGACGAAAACAGTTTTACCGTTACCATAAACGCTACGCCAACGGCTGATGCACCGGCAGATGTGGCGGCCTGCGACAGTTATACATTGCCTGTGCTTGGCGTGGGGAATTACTTTACGGGTCCAGGCGGTACAGGTTCGGCATTAAATGCCGGTGACGCGATCACCAGCACGCAAACTCTCTATGTGTATGCGGAGACCGGCACAACGCCAAACTGCACAGACGAAAATAGTTTTACCGTAACCATTCTGCCCGCACCAACAGCCGATGCTCCGGCAGATGAAACAGCCTGCGACAGTTATACATTACCCGCCCTTGGCGTGGGGAATTACTTTACAGGCCCAGGCGGTACAGGTTCGGCACTAAATGCCGGTGATGCAATAATTACCAGTTCGCAAACTCTATATGTGTATGCAGAAACAGGTACAAACCCAAACTGTACAGACGAAAACATCTTTACCGTTACCATTCTTCCTCCACCGACAGCCGATGCGCCGGCCGATGAAACAGCCTGCGACAGTTATACTTTACCCGCCCTTGGCGTGGGGAATTACTTTACAGGTCCCGGCGGTACGGGTTTGGCATTAAATGCCGGTGATGTGATCACTAGTACGCAGACTATTTATGTTTATGCGGAAACGGGCACAACACCCAATTGCACGGACGAAAACAGTTTTACGGTAACGATTAATACCACCCCGACGGCCGATGCACTCGCAGATGAGGCGGCTTGCGATAGTTATACCCTGCTATCCCTTGGAACGGGCAACTATTTCACGGCGCCGGGCGGAACAGGTACTCCCCTCAGTGCCGGTGACGCGATCACCAGTTCGCAGACCGTTTATGTGTATGCGGAGACGGGAACAACACCCAACTGCTCTACAGAGACCAGTTTTGATGTGACGATCAACACCACCCCGACGGCCGATGCACTCGCTGATGAGGCGACTTGTGATAGTTATACCTTGCTATCCCTTGGAACAGGCGACTATTTTACGGCTCCGGGCGGCACGGGAACTTTGCTCAGCGCAGGTGACGCGATCACCAGTTCGCAGACGGTCTATGTGTATGCCGAGTCCGGGACAATACCCAATTGCGTTTCGGAGACCAGTTTTGATGTGACAATCAATACCACCCCGACGGCTGATGCACTCGCTGATGAGGCGACTTGCGACAGTTATACCCTGTTATCCCTTGGAACGGGCAATTATTTCACGGCGCCGGGCGGAACAGGTACTCCGCTCAGTGCAGGGGATGCAATCACCAATTCGCAAACCATTTATGTGTATGCAGAGTCGGGAACAACACCCAACTGCTCTACAGAGACCAGTTTTGATGTGACAATCAATACCACCCCAACAGTAAACGCACCGGCAGACGTCGTGGCGTGCAACGGTTATACCTTGTTGTCTCTTGGGGCAGGCGATTATTATACTGCACCCGGTGGTGCGGGCACTTTGTTGAACGCAGGCGATCTGGTCAGCAGCACACAAACCATATATGTGTACGCAGCGTCAGGCACAACGCCAAACTGTGTCAGTGAGGAAAGTTTTACGGTGACAACTGCGCCTGTTGTCGACGCGCCGGCAGACGTTGAATTTTGTGACAGTTATACGCTTCCTGCGCTTGTTTCCGGCAATTATTTCACCGGACCGGGTGGCACAGGCACTGCATTGAATGCAGGAGACCTGATCAGTAGTTCGCAGACGGTTTATGTGTATGCGGAGACGGGTACTACACCAAATTGCATTGACGAAAACAGTTTTGCCATTACGATCAATGCAACACCGACAGTTGATGCCGTTTCGGACGTAGCGGCATGCGACAGTTACACCCTGTTGTCTTTGGGAACGGGCAATTATTTCACCGGACCGGGTGGCACAGGTACCGCATTGAACGCAGGAGACCTGATCAGCAGTTCGCAGACCGTTTATGTGTATGCAGAAACGGGAACCACGCCCAATTGTGCCGATGAGGCGAGCTTTACGGTAACGGTCAATGCAACACCGACTGTCGACATCCTCACGGATGAGGCGGTGTGCGACAGTTACACCTTGCTTCCGCTCGGATCAGGCGCCTATTTCACCGGACCAGGTGGTACGGGCAATATTCTGAATGTGGGTGATGCCATCCTGAGCACCCAGATGGTATATGTGTATGCGGAGACGGGTACCACACCGAATTGTGCAGATGAAAGCAGTTTTACGGTTACTGTCAGTAATACGGTTGTGGCTGATGCCCCGGCGGACGTGGCGGCCTGCGACAGTTACATCCTGCCTGCCCTCGGTGCGGGAAATTACTTTACAGGATCGGGGGGGACAGGCTTATCACTAAGTCCCGGCGACACCATTATCAGCACACAGACACTTTTTGTCTATACAGAATCGGCTACAACGCCGAACTGTACGGATGAAAACAGTTTCACCGTCACCATTTCGCCTAGTCCTGTCGTCAGTGCTCCTCTGGACGTGACCGCGTGCGACAGTTATACACTGCCCGATCTGAATGCGGGTAAATACTTTACCGGTCCGGGCGGCACAGGCAGCCAGTTGAACACCGGCGATGTGATTACCGGTACACAAACGATCTATGTATTTGCCGCATCGGCAATTAACACGGCCTGTACAGACGAGAATAGTTTCATCGTAACAATCATACCGGCACCAGTAGTCGATGAGCCGGCAAATGTGATCAGTTGCGGCAATTATACGCTCCCTGCATTGGGAGTAGGCAACTACTTTACCGGTCCGGGTGGTACGGGTACCGCATTGAGTGCCGGAGATGTCATTACCAGCGCACAGACCCTCTATGTATACGCCGAAACCGGAACAATCCCGAATTGTACGGATGAGCACATTTTCACCGTAACCACTACCCTCATGGTGAATGCGCCGGCTGATGCGGCTGTCTGCGACAAGTATATTCTTCCGGACCTGACCCTGGGCAATTATTTTACCAATACCGGAGGCGGCGGTGACGAGTTGTTTGCAGGAGACACCATCAGCAGCACACAGACAATATATGTGTATGCACAAACGGCAACAACGCCCAACTGCACGGATGAAGCAACCTTTACTGTAACCGTAACCGGTCCGCCGACCGCTGCAATCCTCGGAGACACGGATATTTGTAAAGGAGATATCACAACCTTCACCGCTACCGGTGGTACGGCTTATGTTTGGAATACTTCAGCCAATTCGGATGCTATCAGCGCTGACACGGCGGGCACCTACAGTGTCACCGTCACCGATGCAAACGGCTGCACTGATGCAACTGCCGTCAACCTGACCGTCAACCCCCTGCCGGTTGTAGCCATTGCCGGTGATCTGACCCTCTGTCCCGGCGAAAGCACCACCCTTTCCGCCTCTGGCGGCTTAAGTTATTTGTGGAGTACCACTGAAACGTCAATGTCTATTACAGTCAGTGCTGCCGGAGACTACTCGGTTGTCGCGACGGATGCGAATTCATGCACCGCAGCCGAAACGGCAACGGTTACGGTTGTCAACTGTGACGACCTGACTGCCGATTTTACCGTCAGTCAGGATATTGCCTGTGTAAAGCATCTGGTATATTTTACTGACCAGTCGTCGCCCAATACAACGAACTGGTTCTGGGATTTCGGCAACGGCAACTACAGCAACAGCCAGAATCCATTCGATATTTACCCGGATACGGGAACCTACACTGTTACGCTTATCGCAACCGACAGTGTCACCTCCTTCTCGGATACCTCCTACCATCAGATTTATGTCTATCCGCACGTAGTCGCGGATTTTATCTGGGCCATTCCGGATAGTTGTAATTCGAACATGGTTGACTATACCGATATTTCACAGTCGTTGTTCCCGATCGCCAGTTGGAAATGGAATTTTGGAGACGGCAATTATACATCCGAACAAAACCCGACAAACACATATGCCGAATACGACATTGAAAATGTCGGCCTCGTGATCATTGATATTTACGGCTGTGTGGATTCGATTAACCTGGATGTTCCTGTCCTGAATCTCGCCTCTCCGGGAGATAAGGCCAATGCAGGGGAAGACCTCCTGCTTTGCCAGCAGCCGTCGGTGGTCAACCTGGCTTCTACACCGTCTTCGTTGCCCAATGTGACCGGATATTGGTCGCAATCGCAGGCCCAGGCGCAGGCAGGTGTCGTTATTGCCGATCCGACAAACCCCAATACAGAGGTTTCGGGATTGCAATCAGACAATATCTACACCTTTACCTGGACGCTTAGCGCCAGTCCCTGCGGCGATTACGCTTCCGATGAGGTAGTCGTCGACCTGACGGCCGGATTCCTTGAACAGGCCAACGCAGGCGCAGACCAGCACACCTGCCCGCAGGAAACGAATGTGTTGTTGCTTGCCAACGCGCCTGCCGGCACGACTGGTATGTGGACGACGGTCGGTACAGCAACCATTGATTCGCCGGTAGATGCAGAAACTGCCGCCAGTAACCTGTCGACCGGGGAAAACATGTTTATCTGGACACTTTCTTCCGATGATTGTCCCGACTACTCCTCCGACACCATGTTGGTATCGGCCTATGGTGATTTGGTGGTGTTGAACGACACGTTTTTCAATCTGGGCAATCCGCCCAACGTCCGGCTTTATATCCTGGCCAACGATATTTTGCCCAATTCGCCGGAAATTAATGTTGACTTGATCACAACGCCATTGGGAGGAAATCTGAGTGCCAATCCCGACGGCAGTTACACCTTTACCGCACCTTCGGAATTGACCGAAAACAGCCGGTTTATTTACCAGGTTTGTGTGGAGGACTGCCCTGCTTTGTGTGCCACCGCCGAAGTAACCCTGCTGGCGAGGCTGCCATCCAGCCCCATCCCGCCGTTGGAGCCGCCGGCTAACGTCATTACCCCGAACGGCGACGGAACCGGTGATGCTGCAATCATTCCCAACCTTCAGGATTACCCGAACGGCGTGGAATTTATCGTCCTCAGTCGCTGGGGTGATGTGGTATTCCAGACAAAAAATTACGACAACAACTGGAAAGGCACCAACAACAGCGGAAAAGCATTGCCCGATGGCACTTACTAC
The DNA here is from genome assembly GCA_937861115.1 of uncultured Bacteroidota bacterium. GTDB lineage: Bacteria > Bacteroidota > Bacteroidia > Chitinophagales > Saprospiraceae > M3007. Next base: position 49,362 of record CALMBD010000112.1, read on the forward strand.
TATATCATCCGGGCAGGCGTACAGGATGAACAGGTTTTACAAGGCACCATAACCATCCTGAGATGATTGAACCTCCTTCCAACCATTTTCTCCACCAGAAAAATGAAAATCATGGCAAAATATATAGTTCTTTTCCTGCTTTGCGGCCTGTTTTCCACGGGCCTTGGCGCACAACAGTTGCCTGTTTTTAACCAATATACCGAATTGCAGAACTACCTGAATCCGGCCGGCATTCCGGTCGATTACCTGCAATACAACCAGACCAGGGTGGCTGGCATCAGTTTCCGCCGCCAATGGGTGAACATCAAGGATGCGCCGGCAACCGGACTCGCACATTTCAATTACATCCGGGAGGATGCCAATCTGTCTGTATTCGGGGGTTTACTGGTCAATGACCAGACCGGCCCGACCGGAACAACCGGGTTGTACGCCCGTTATTCCTACCAGATCAGGCCCTCGACCCGCGAAAACCTGCTTATTGGATTTGGGTTAAGTGCGGGCCTCGTACAGCACCGCGCCCGTGCCGCAGAATTGCAATTCGATCCGGATGACCTCCTGTCCGGCATCAGGCAGGGTAATTTTCTGCCCGATTTTGGCATGGGCATTAATGTGGTCTATTACCCGGAAAAAGGACGGAAGTACTATGCCGGCTTGTCCATGCCGCAGACTGCGGGTATACGGGCAAAATTTAAAGGCTTGGGTGGCAGCGATTTGTCCATACAACAGGCGGCGCATATCTACCTTAATGGCGGGGTTATTTTCCCGTCCGGCCAGAACGGGTTTATTGAGCCCTCTTTCTGGTTGAAATATGCGCCCAACGTACCGATGCACCTCGATATTAATATCAGGCAGAAATTTGCCAACAACTTCTGGATCGGCGGCGGATACTCCACTTCCAATGCCATTCACATTGAAACCGGCATCATTCTCACCCAATTGTTGCGGCTCGAAAACTCGCTTGTGCGGGTCGGGTACAGCTTCGATTACAACATTTCCAGTTTTGGCAATGTATTCGGAACGAGCCATGAATTGACGGTGAGTTATGCGTGGAACTGAGTGGTTGATGGCACACTGATGACGCTATATATGGCACGCTGATGACGCTGATTAAGCGGATTGGCGCAGATTAATATGTAGAGTGGATGGCACGCTGATGACGCTGATTAAGCGGATTGGCGCGGATAAATG
>CALMBD010000113.1 GCA_937861115.1 uncultured Bacteroidota bacterium
AATCTGCGTCATCAGCGTGCCAACCCCAAGGCAGATTGAGCAGATTCACACAGAATTATCAAATTTTATCTGCGCGCATCCGCCTAATCTGCGTCATCAGTGTGCCATTCACCAACGCAAAACACTCAGATGTTCTACTTTTAAGGCTCTAAAACAGACAACCATGCGCCATATTTCCGGATACCTTTTTTTGTTCCTCTTCTGTTTTGCCTGCCGCGATACGCCCAAACCCCCAACCGAAAATCCCGCGGCCCAACTCAACGACCTGCTCGAAAAATTTTACCGTGAACGCTTGTCCTTTTACCCCCTCGAAGCAACGGTTCAGGGCGTCGACGGCTACAACGATCAATTGCAGATCGACGTAAGCGAGGATTTCCGGAGCCGTCTTCGCGCGTTCTATACCCGCACCAAAACATCGCTGGCACAATACGACCCGGCGAAATTCGACGACAACGACCGCATCAGTTACGAAATCCTGCAATGGGAATGCGACATCAACCTGAAAGGACTGGAATTCCCGGACAACTACACGCCCATCAACCAGTTCTGGAGCCTGCCGCTGACACTCGGGCAATACGGATCGGGCAGCGGCTCGCAACCGTTTAAAACCGTGCAGGATTACGACAACTGGCTTGCCCGGATCGGAAAATTTCCAGTATGGTGCGATTCAGCCATCGTCTACACGCGCAAAGGCATGGAAAAAGGCTATGTGCTGCCCAAGGTGCTGATCGCCAAGTGTATTCCCCAATTCAAGGAACTCGTCACCGCCGACCCGACCAAGAACCTGTATTACGGTCCGATCCAAATGATGCCCGCCGATTTTCCGGCGGCCGACAAGGCGCGGCTGACCGAAGCCTACAAAAAAATGATTGCGGAGCAACTCGTGCCTTCGTTTCAAAAACTCGCCGATTTTTTTGAAAAAGAATACCTGCCAAAAGGTCGCGCGTCGTCGGGCATTTCCGACACGCCGAACGGCCGCGCGCGATACGATTACCTGATAAAATACTGGACCACGACGGATATGAGCGCCGATGAGATATTCGAACTAGGCGAAAGCGAGGTAGCGCGTATCCGAGGCGAAATGGAAAAGGTGAAAACACAGGTCGGCTTCAAGGGCGACCTGCGCGCGTTTTTCGACTACGTGCGTACCGACAAAAAATTTACGCCTTTCAAAGAACCCCAGCAGGTGATCGACTGGTACGCATCGCTGGAGAAGACCATGAAACCCCAATTGAGCAAGATGTTCGATCTGGTACCGAAATCGAAGTTCGAGGTTCGCCGCACGGAGGCGTTTCGCGAGGCGTCGGCCAGCGCGGAGTACACGCAAGGAACGCCCGATGGCAGCCGCCCCGGCATTTTTTACGTGCCGGTACCCGATGCTTCCAAGGCCAACGTAGTGGGCGGCGAGTCACTGTTCCTGCACGAGGCCATACCGGGGCACCATTATCAGATATCGCTGCAACAGGAAAATACGGCCCTGCCCACCTTCCGGCGCTTCCTGTGGTACGGCGCCTATGGTGAGGGCTGGGCGCTGTATTCCGAGAGCCTGGGCAAGGAACTCGGCCTTTATACCGACCCATACCAGTATTTCGGTATGCTCAGCAGTGAAATGCACCGCGCCATCCGGCTGGTCGTCGATGTGGGCATGCACACCAAAGGCTGGACGCGCGAGCAGGCGATCGAGTATTCCAAAGCCAATGAGGCCGAGCCTGAAGAGAGCATCGTCGCGGAGATCGAGCGCTACATGGCCATCCCCGGCCAGGCGCTGTCGTACAAAGTCGGACAGTTAAAAATACTCGAACTGCGGCACCGGGCGGAGCAGGCGCTGGGCGAAAAGTTTGATATCCGGGAATTTCACAACCAGGTGCTGGATGCGGGTTGCTTGCCGCTGAAGGTGCTGGAGGAGAAAGTAGACCGGTGGATAGAGCAGAAGCGAAAGTCGTGAGTTGTCTCGTCCTAAAATAATTTTACAAATACCTCTGCTGGCATTTTTATACGATTATCTGAAGTATCCTGAACAACTTCTTTCATAGTAAATCTATGATGGAATTGAAAAATTACCCTCAAATCTTCAACACCGATTGCAATGCCAACCCGATCTCGACCATTATGGCATCTGGAGCCACTCCCAATTTCCGTATTAACCGCAATTGAGAGACTGATCGAACCTGGAAACAATCGGCTGCTGATGTCTTGGAAAGATTGTTCCCTTCGTCAGGGTCGAGTTTTACCATCCAGGGTGCAGCGCCGTAATGCGGTTTCCAGTCAGTAATGGGTACGATCACTCTGAGCGGAAGAATGCCGATGGCGTCGTCGTTAACGATGACAGCAGGGCGGGATTTCTTTATTTCAGATCCAATGGTCGGGTCAAGATTGACCAACCAGATTTCACCGCGTTTCATGATATGCTTCGGTGTCTAGAGCTGAAAAAGCGGTGAGTTCTTCGTTGTGCTGATAGTCATCCAATAAAAGCATGGCTGCGGATTGAATATCCATAAGAGGATAATCGGCGGTGGATTCTTCCACCATATCCTGTGTTTTTAAATGGAGGGCTTCCTTTTCTGCGTCCTGCAGAAACTGCTTTTGTTGTTTCGGCGAGAGTTGCCGAAATAATTGCAGGAGTTGTTCGTAGCCAATTTCAAGTTTTACTGTCATAGGTACGATGTTAAGGTTACTGGAACACAAATTTATTCTATTTCCAATAATTCACATATTCCTCCGATACTGCCCCCCCACTTCATACAAGGCGTGCGTGATCTGCCCCAACGAGCACACCTTGGCCGCTTCCATGAGTTCGGCAAAGAGGTTGCCGTTTTGCACGGCGACCCGCTGCAGGCGTTTGAGCGCAGCCTTGCCCTTGTCGGCATTCGCCTCATGCAAACTGCGCAGTGTGACGATCTGGTCTTCTTTTTCCTCCTCCGTGGCCCGGATCACTTCCCTGGGCAGAATGGTCGGCGAGCCTTCCTTGCTCAGGAAGGTATTGACGCCGATGAGCGGCAGTTCGCCGGTATGTTTCAGCGTTTCATAATACAGGCTTTCCTCCTGGATCTTGCCGCGCTGGTACATGGTTTCCATGGCGCCCAGCACACCCCCGCGCTCGGTGATGCGGTCGAATTCGGCCAGTACGGCAGCCTCCACCAGATCGGTCAGTTCTTCTATGATGAAGGAGCCCTGGAGCGGGTTTTCGTTTTTGGCGAGGCCCAGTTCGTGGTTGATGATCAACTGGATGGCCATGGCGCGGCGCACCGATTCTTCGGTGGGTGTGGTGATGGCCTCGTCGTAGGCGTTGGTATGCAGCGAATTGCAGTTGTCGTAAATGGCGTACAAGGCCTGTAGCGTCGTGCGGATGTCGTTGAACGCGATCTCCTGGGCGTGCAGGGAGCGGCCGGAGGTCTGGATGTGATATTTCAACATCTGGCTGCGCTTGTTGGCGCCGTATTTCCAGCGCATGGCCTTGGCCCAGATGCGCCGCGCCACACGCCCGATAACGGCGTATTCGGGGTCGACACCGTTGGAAAAGAAGAACGACAGGTTGGGGGCAAAGTCGTCGACTTTCATGCCGCGCGAGGCGTAGTATTCCACGAAGGTGAAGCCGTTTGCCAGAGTGAAGGCAAGTTGAGAGATAGGATTGGCGCCCGCTTCGGCGATATGGTAGCCCGAAATGGATACCGAGTAGAAGTTGCGGACCTTGTTCGCTATGAAAAACTCCTGCACGTCGCCCATCACCCGCAGGCTGAATTCGGTGCTGAAAATACAGGTATTTTGCGCCTGATCTTCTTTCAGGATATCGGCCTGCACGGTGCCGCGCACGGAAGAAAGGGCGTAGGCCTTGATTTTTTGGTATACCTCCGGCTCCAGTACTTCCTCGCCGGTAATGCCAAGCAGCAGGAGTCCCAGCCCGTCGTTGCCTTCGGGCAGGTCGCCGCGGTAGCGCGGGCGTTCCAGTCCCCTGTCTTCGTATTTTTCCTTCAGTTTAGCCTCCACGACCTTTTCCATCCCGTGCTCCCGGATATATTTCTCGCACTGCTGGTCGATGGCAGCATTCATGAAAAATGCCGCGATAGTCGCTGCCGGGCCGTTGATGGTCATCGACACCGACGTTTTCGGGTCGCAGAGATCGAAGCCGGAGTAGAGTTTTTTGGCGTCGTCGAGACAGCAAATGCTCACGCCCGAGTTGCCGATCTTGCCGTAGATGTCGGGACGGTAATCGGGGTCCTCTCCGTACAGCGTCACGGAGTCGAAGGCCGTGCTGAGGCGTGCGGCGGGCAGTCCCTGCGACACATAGTGGAAACGTTTGTTGGTGCGTTCGGGGCCGCCTTCGCCGGCAAACATCCGCGTCGGATCTTCGCCTTCGCGTTTGAAGGGAAATACGCCTGCCGTGTAGGGAAACTCGCCCGGTACGTTCTCCTGCAGGCGCCAGCGCAGTATTTCGCCCCAATCCTTGAATTTCGGGAAAGCCACGCGCGGGATGCGCGTGTGCGAGAGACTCTCGGTATAGGTTTTTACCCTGACTTCCTTGTCGCGCACGTGATACACGTACTCGGGGGCGGCATAACGGGCCTTCATGGCCTCATGGCCCTCGAGAATGCGCTTGCAACGCCAGTCGAGTTGAGCCTCCAGTTCGGCGTAGCGTTTTTTGAGCGCATCTGCTAACTGGCTGTCCGGGGTTTCCCGCCCGCTTTCAATGGTTTCTATTGTATTTTTCAGGCTCCACAATTTACCGGCAATGGCAACCTGCTGCTCCACATCGAAGTCGTACTTGCGGTTGCTCTCGGCGATCTCCGAAAGGTAACGGGTGCGCTGGGGCGGGATGATGTATATTTTTTCCGACATCTCATCGGTTGCCGTAAAGGTGGATTGCCAGCCGGTGTGGCATTTTTCCTCCACGAGGGCGATGATGCGGCTGTAGAGTTGATTGACACCCGGATCGTTGAACTGGCTGGCGATGCAGCCGAATACGGGCATGTTGTCGACGGCCACATCCCAGGCGTTGTGGTTGCGCTGCACCTGCTTGCGTACGTCGCGCAGGGCGTCGAGGGCGCCGCGTTTGTCAAACTTGTTGATGGCGATCACATCCGCAAAATCGAGCATATCGATTTTTTCGAGTTGCGTGGCAGCGCCGAACTCCGGTGTCATCACATACAGGCTCACGTTGCTGTGATCGATGATCTCGGTGTCGCTCTGGCCGATGCCGCTGGTCTCGAGGATGATGAGGTCGAACTTCGCCGCTTTCAGGATGTCTACCGCCGCATGTACGTATTTGGAGAGGGCCAGGTTGCTCTGGCGCGTCGCCAGCGAACGCATATACACGCGGGGGTTATTGATGGCGTTCATCCGGATGCGGTCTCCGAGCAGTGCGCCGCCGGTCTTGCGCTTGGAAGGATCGACGGAAACGATGGCTATGGTTTTGTCGGGAAAGTCGAGCAAAAAACGGCGGACGAGTTCGTCGACCAGGGAGGATTTGCCGGAACCGCCCGTGCCGGTGACGCCGAGTACGGGAGAAGCCGGGGTTTTGGCGGCTGAGGATTGGAGTTGCGGGGCAATTTCCTTTTCGTAAAAATCGGGGTTGTTTTCGGCTACGGAGATCAGGCGTGCAATACTGGAAACGTCGGGTGCGGTATGGTCTGTACGGGAAAAATTAACCAGTTTTTTCAATTCGCCGTTCACGGAAAAACCTACCGGAAAGTCGCATTGCTGCAACACATCGTTGATCATGCCCTGCAGGCCCATTTTGCGCCCGTCGTCGGGATGGTAAAGGCGGGTGATGCCGTACCGGTGCAGTTCCTCGATCTCGGAAGGCAAAATGGTGCCGCCGCCGCCGCCAAATATCTTGATATGCCCGGCACCGTGCTCTTTCAGCAGGTCGTGCATGTATTTGAAAAACTCGTTGTGGCCACCCTGGTACGAAGTGATGGCGATGCCCTGCACGTCTTCCTGAATGGCACAGTCCACAATCTCCTGTACGGAGCGGTTGTGGCCGAGGTGTATGATTTCCGCGCCGCTGCTTTGCATGATGCGACGCATGATATTGATGGCTGCATCGTGACCGTCGAAGAGACTGGCGGCCGTGACGATCCGTATTTTGTTTTTGGGCTGGTAGGGCGCGACTTGCGTCATGATATTGCCGGATTTGGTTTAAGACGGCGCAAAGATAAGGGGAAGTGACGAGTAGTAAGGTGTAAGTCTGGAGTTGTGCGTTGCCCCCTTTTCATTTACGCATAAGACCTATAAGGTTTTCAAAACCTTATAGGTCTAAATAATTGATAATCAATCGATAAGGCATAAAAATGTCAAATCGGTGCGCTCAATCCCCTCAATTAAACAGATCACGCATGTCATCTTCATCCTCGTCTTTAAGATTTCCCGTCAGGAAGTCCTTGAACACCCACTTGGTCTGAACGAACTCCTTGCTCAGTACTTCGAATTCGGAAAGTCCGTGCAGGGCGAGTTCCATGAAGGTGTACATATCGCCTTTGTCGACACCTGCGGCTTCGGCGACTTTGGTGAGGCCTGCCACCTGGTCGAGTTCTTTATAGAACTGTTTGTTCGGAAGATCGGTGAACAAGTCGACCACATTCCCTGCTGAAAACCAGGCTTTTATCACGCCATACGGATCGCGTTCCTGTCCGCGTTTCAGTTTGGACGGGTTGGCAAAATACTGGAGAAACACTTTTTTGAGTGCTTCGCCGATGATATTCAGGGCCACGACATAGGGGCCTTCCTGCTCGCCTTCGTACACCATTTCCACCTTTCCGGTCAGGGCCGGAATAACGCCCCAGAAATCGGTGATGCGGGCAGTGGTGTTGTCTTCGCCGTTGCGCAGCAGTCGCCGCTCGGCGGTAGAGTAGAGGTTTTCGTAGGCCGAAATGGTCAGGCGTGCGCTTACGCCGCTCTTTTTGTCCACAAATTCACTGTCCCTTGCAGCAAAGGCAATTTCCTCGATAAGGTTTTTGAGCATTTCGGGAATGCGAATCCTTTCGCGTTGTTCTGCGGTAATGCGCGATTCCTGCTCCGTGATCTTGCGGCCGATATCGATCGAAGTAGGGTAGTGCGTGGTGATCTGGCTTTCGATGCGGTCTTTCAACGGCGTGATGATGCTGCCGCGGTTGGTGTAATCCTCGGGGTTGGCGGTAAAGATAAATTCCACATCGAGCGGCAACCGGAGTTTGAAGCCACGGATCTGCATATCGCCTTCCTGCAGGACGTTGAACAGCGACACCTGAATGCGTGCCTGGAGGTCGGGCAATTCATTGATCACAAACAGGCAGCGGTGTGCGCGCGGGATCAGTCCGAAGTGGATAACCCGCTCGTCGGAGTAAGGCAGGCGCAGGTTGGCGGCCTTGATCGGGTCGACGTCGCCGACGAGGTCGGCGATGCTGACGTCGGGGGTGGCGAGTTTTTCCACATAGCGCGCGTCGCGGTGCATCCATTCCACGGGCGTATCATCGCCCTTTTCAGCGATCAGGTCCTTGGCATAGCGGCTGATGGGCGCCATCGGGTCGTCGTTGAGCTCGCTGCCGGCCACGACGGGGATGTACTCGTCGAGCAGGTGCACGAGCATACGCGCGATACGCGTTTTGGCCTGGCCGCGCAGGCCGAGCAGCAGGATGTTGTGGCGGCTGAGCACGGCGCGTTCCACATCAGGCAAAACCGTATCGTCGAAACCGAAAATGCCGGGGAAAATAGTCTCCTTGTTGCGGATCTTTGCGATCAGGTTATCGCGTAGTTCCTGTTTGACGCTTCGGGGTTTATAGCCGCTTTTCTTCAGTTCGCCAAGTGTGCGAATTTGGTGGATGTCTTTCATGCGGGGCAAAACAGCGGCCCGGCTGCTTTTGTTTAATGCTTGTTCTTTTCAATCAGAAACGACCCGGCCAGGTCAGATCGGAAACGCGGGGTATAGCGTTATTTAACGGGCTGCTTTTTCTTTTCCTTTTCCCGCCGTTCGTCCCGCAGTACCGCAATTCCCGCATTTAACTCAAATCCAATCAGCAGGATCATACAGTTCAGTTGTATCCAGATCATCAGGACGATCAGGGTGCCGATAGAGCCGTAGAGCTTGTTGTAGTTGCCGAAATTGTCTACATAAAAAGAAAATCCCCAGGATGTCAGGATGGAAAGCGGTGTGGCGAGCACAGCGCCGGGATTGATGAAAGGGATGGGGTGGCGTGTGGATGACCCGTAGCGGTAGATCATCGAAAACAGGGAATAGAAGAGCAGGATGACCACTACCCAACGCAGCGACGAAAAGGCGATAATGGTCAAAACATCCACGTGGATATACTGAAAGACAAATTTCAGGATGGTGTTGCCCAGGATTACGAGGATCACGGAAGCCACCAGTACAAAACCGACCAGGAAGGTCAGTTGCAGGGCCATCAGGCGTTTCTGGAATGCCGTCCGCCGTTTGAAGGTAATGGGATAGTCCTTTTCAAGCCCCTTCATCATCGACAGCATACCGTTGGAGGCAAACCAAAGGGCGAGGAAAAAGCCCGCCGACAGCAATCCTTCCTTCGGTTTGGTAGCGATATCCTTGATCGTTCCGAAGATCATATCGCCGGCCTTGCCGGGCATCACTTCCTTGATTGAACTCTGGAGCGTGCCGAAAAAATCCATGCTGATCGGGAAATAGGGCAATAGCGAGATCAACACCAGGATTCCCGGGAAAATGGCCATAAAGAAACTAAAGGCCATACTGTTGGCGCGGGTAGTGATGGCGTCGTCGCGGGTTTCCTTGTCAATAAACAGGATCAGGTTGTACAGGGGTATCCGGTTGAGCCCCGGCAGGGAATGCGTTCTAGACCATTCCAGGGTACGTACCCAGAGGGGATGGCGGACAAAATAGCGGATGAGATTGCGAAAGAATTTATTTCTTTTCAACGGTAAAAATCAAAATCAGGCCTCAAAATAGGGCCTTAGTTTTTCCAGCAGGTGCTCCGGGGCGTGTACAACTTTTTTCGTCTTTGCCTCAAAGAAACAAAGTCTTACGCGGCCCGCATTCACCAGTTTCTTTTTTTCATTGAAAACTTCCACATGAAAGGTGATGTATTCGTTGGGTAATTCGCGCAGTTCCGAACGCACGGTCAGCAGGTCGTCGTAATAGGCCGGCCGGACAAAACGCATCTCCAGGCTCATTACAGGCAACCAGATGCCGTAAACATCCTCCAGTTCCTTGTACGTCAGACCCAGCGAACGGATCATCTCCACCCGGCCTACCTCGAAGTACTGTGCGTAGTTACCGTAATAGAGATAACCCATCTGGTCGGTCTCGCCATAGCGAACCCTTAACTGGACTTCGTGAACATACATATCTTTCAGTGTTAAGTGATAAGTGATAAGGGTTAAGTGACAAGAGCCTGACAATCAACACTTATCACTTAACCCTTATCACTTACTTAAATTTCTTCTCTCTCGATAGGACACGTCATGCAGTGGCTTCCGCCCCTTGCCCGCGACAGTTCGTTCGACGGGATTGTAATGATCGTGTTTTCCACCTTGTCCGGTGTGATTTTGCCGTTGTCGATATCGCGCAGCAGTTTCTCGGCGCCGATCACTTTGTAGCCGAAATCCTTAAAGGCGCGTTCGGTGACGGGGTTGCGGTCGTAGGTGACGGCGACACCGGGTTTGAGCGCCACGAGGTTGCAGCCGTCGGTCCATTGCTCGCGCTCCTGGTAGGGGCTTTCGCCGCGGCCGGCCCAGATGAATTCCATCTTGGGGTTCACCTCGGCGAGCAGGAAATCGCGCAGGCTGGGATACTCGACGGTCTCGCCATTGGAGCGGTGCACATCCACGTAGGAGCCCAGACCTTCCTTTACGATCGGGAAATAACCCACCATATGGTTGTGGTTGATCTGGGTGAATACGGTGTCGATGTGCATGTAGGTGCGTTCGGCAGGTATGTTCACCTGCACCACGTTTTTGATGATACCGCGGTCGAACAGGTAATTTTTGATCATCTGGAACGCGTATTCATTGGTGCGCTCCGAGCAGCCGATGAGCAGGTAGTCCTTGTTCAGCATCATCACGTCGCCGCCCTCTATACTGATCGTCTCGCCTTTTTTGTTGGGCGGAAACTTGTCCACGCGGTTCAGGTTGATGGTCTTGCCGTCGGCCTTGAGGCGCCTGAAGACGGGGTGGCTGCTGAAAATGAGCCGGGTCAGGAAATTCTCCCGGAAGCGCGCCGTTTTGTTGGCCTTCGTGATGATAACGTAGTCTTTTACCGTCACGGCAATGTCGCGGGTAAAGATCAGGTTGGGAATGGGATCGAACAGGATGCGGTCTTCGGGTTCGAGATAGCCGGTAATGAGCGTGTCGGCCAGTTGCTCGGGGGACAGGCCTGCCAGGCGCGGGATAAAAGAGTAGGGCAGTTCCTCGAAATCGGTGATCTTGTTGATAACCTCGTATTTGCTTTCTTCGTCGCGGGTGCTTTCGGCGAGCAGGTCGCGCACCTCGAGTACATTCTCCTTGCCCAGGAATGCCTTGAGCACGCCTATGAAAATGTCGTGCTCGTCCTGCATGTTGGGCAGGTGCACGATATCGTCGAACAGGAGTTCGCCGGCCCGTTTCGGGGTAATGCGTGCGATGCCCTCGTCGGGGCGGTGTACGACTACTTTTTTTAGTTTTCCAATTTCTGAATCGACGTAAATTCGGCTGTTAGCATCCATAATGTGTACCGGAACGGTGTCCTTTGAATGTTTGGTTAAGGCAAAAAACGGCGCAAAAGTAGCAGTAAAAATCGGAGGAATGAAAACTGTATTTGGCGCATTTCGGGATAATGCCGGCGATATTCATTTCACATTGTCCGGGCGGTAATGACGGTGCATCAGCCTGCCGACTTTCCCGGGAAAAACTTAACACGGGCAATATTAAGTCTGTGTTAACTTCGCCATTGAAACCGTTTATCAATCCATTTTTACACTAAACCAATCGTTATGAAGATTTTTTCCTCCCTGTTGGTGATGCTTTGTATCACCGGTGCAACTGCTCTCTATGGGCAGGTCACCACAGCGACCCTGATCGGTCTTATTACGGACTCCAGCGGTGAAGGACTGCCGGGGGTTACGGTCATGGCCACCCACACCCCCTCCGGAACAGGCTATGCTGTCACCACGCGACCCGATGGGCGCTACACGTTGCCCAACCTGCGCATAGGCGGTCCGTACCAGATCAGGGTTGCCTACACGGGCTTTCAAAGTCAGGAACTGACACTTCCCGTTTTGCGGCTCGGCGAAAAGTTTGAACAAAATTTCCTGCTCTCCGAATCCAATGCACAACTCGGACAGGTGGAAGTTGTGGAGCGAACCAATACCCGGGCCAACGGCGCGGGCGGTAGCGTCAGCAGCGAACAGCTGCGCACCCTGCCTACGATTACACGTTCCAGCGCCGACTTTACCCGGCTGGTGCCGATGTCGGCCGAGGGCGGCAGTTTCGGCGGCCGCAACGACCAGTTCAACAACTACTCGCTCGACGGTACGATTTTCAACAACCCCTTTGGCCTGGATGCCGCTACTCCGGGCGGACAGGCCGACGCACAGCCTATTTCGCTCGACGCAATCGACCAGATCAACGTGGCCATTGCGCCGTTCGATGTATCACAGGCAGGCTTTACAGGCGCGGCGATCAATGCCGTGACAAAATCAGGCACCAACAACTTCTCCGGGACAGTATTCGCTTTTTACCGAAACAAAGACATGATCGGCACCAAGGTGCGCGACCAGGAAGTATTCCGCGGCGACTTGCGTCAATTACAGACAGGCTTCAGTTTCGGCGGACCAATCATTCGCGATAAACTGTTCTTTTTTGCCAACCTCGAAATCGAACGCCGCTCCGACCTCGGCTCCAACTTCGTCGCCAACCGCGGCACAGGCGCCTCGAACGAATCGCGGGTGCTGGCTTCCGACCTCGACCTGGTATCCGATCTGTTGTTTCAGCGCTATGGATATGAAACCGGTCCTTATGAGAATTACAAGCACAACACCAACAACCAGAAAGGTCTGATCAAAATCGACTGGAATATCAACGCCGTACATAAACTGACCGTAACAGGCAATTTCCTCGACGCCTTTCGCGAAAAACCGGCACACCCTTCCGCCATCGGTCGCCGCGGCCCTGATGCTACCACCCTCCAGTTTTACAATTCAGGCTACCGCATCAACAATAAACTTTATTCCGGTATCGCAGAGTTGAAATCCCTTTTCGGAAACAAATACGCGAACAAACTGCAAGTCGGATTTTCCGCTTTCCGGGATACCCGCGACCCGTTCTCCAAACCATTTCCCGTCCTGAATATCGCCCAGGACGGCGATCGTTACATCATCGCCGGACATGAGCCATTCTCCATACACAACGTACTGGATCAGAACGTTTACCAGATCAACGACAACTTCAATATTTACGCCGGCAAGCACAATATCACGCTGGGAACCAGTCTGGAGCGTTTCGATTTCAATAACTCCTTCAACCTCACGGGCTATGGCTTCCGGGTGTTTGATATTCCGGGTGTCGATATCGATACTTTTGCCCAATGGATCAATTCGGGTGGACTGGATGCCGAGGTGCAAGGCGCCCGCGATGCTTTCGACGCCAACAACGCCAATAACTCCTGGGCGCTGGCCGAAACCAATCTCGGGCAGTTTGCCCTGTATGCCCAGGACGAATGGGCGCTTACGCCAAAATTTAACCTGACGGTAGGCTTGCGCATGGATATGCCGCTGTACTTCGATACCAAAAAGAAAATCGAGGAAAATATCGCCCGGAAAGGCGGTTTGCTGGCTGATGGCGGCACTTATGCTCCCGATATTGAATACTACGATGAAAATGGCAATCCGGTCATGTTCGACCATACCGTACTGCCCAAGCAGACGCCGCTCATCTCGCCGCGTGTAGGTTTCAACTACGACATAGCAGGCAACCGTTCCAGAATTCTGCGCGGCGGCTCCGGGCTTTTCTCCGGCCGTTTCCCCTTTGTGTGGATCGGTAACCAGGTGGCCAATCCGGACTTTTTCTTTTACTGTGTGACCGATCCCGATTTCAAGTTTCCCCAGGTTTGGCGCACGAACATTGGCTACGACCACAAACTCGGCAACAACTGGACCGCCACCGTCGATCTGCTTTACACAAAAACCATCAACGACATGATGGTGCGCAATTTCGGCCTCCGGAAACCCACTGGCCGCCTGACCGGCCCCGATGGCCGTCCGATTTACCTGGCCGGCGACCGTGCACTGGTGTTTGGCGGACCGACGAATGCCTATGTTTTCACCAATGTAAACAAAGGACACGAGTTCAATGCTTCATTTCAGGTGACCAAGACCTGGTCCGACGGGTCTTCCCTGATGATGGGTTACAACTACCTGGATGCCAGAGATGCCGCCTCCATCGACGCCGAAATATCATCGGACGCCTACGACCGCAATCCCGCAAACATCCAGAATACGAATACACCCGAACTGGCGCCTTCCCTGTACGGCAACAAACACCGTTTTGTAGGGGCATTCAGCAAACGATTCCGGTACGGCAGTTTTGGCACCACCATTTCATTGTTCAGCGAGTACGTACAGGGCGGACGGTTTAGTTATACCTATGCCGGCGATATCAACAACGACGGCTCGGGCCTGAATGACCTGTTGTATATCCCAACAGATGCCGAGATCGGGCAAATGAACTTCAGCGGAGATGCCGCCGCCCAGAATATTCAACGCGAAGCGCTGAAATGGTACATTGCACAGGACAATTACCTGCGCAACAACCGCGGCCGGTATGCCGAGAAGTATGGAGCGCTCAGCCCCTGGTACAGTCGCTGGGACATGCGTATCCTTCAGGACTATTCCCTGCCGAACAAAAATATGATCCAGTTGAGCATCGATATCCTCAATGTGGGCAACCTGCTTAATTCCGACTGGGGCGTGCGCCAATACGCAACCTACACCGGTCTGGTGCAACCGCTGGCGGTTACGGTCGATAACACCGTACCGACCTATACGTTCGATACCACGCCGCGTACGACCTTCTTTAACGATTTCAGCCTGGCGTCGCGCTGGCAATTACAGGTCGGTCTGCGCTATTCCTTCTGAGCACGGTGAAGATAAGCGTATAGAAACCGGAGGGTGTTTCGCAAGCCTGTCAGCCATGAAGCCTGACAGACTTGCGAGGCGCCCTCTTTTTTATGTATCTGAAAAATTATGCGCGCTTCTTGCAATCGTCCATTCCTTGTCTACCTTTGCGCCACAATTTTTAACGGTTCATTAACCTTTGAAATACAATGCGTCTGTTTAGAGTTCATCTAAATAGGACACAATCTTGACACTACGCTTTGAGGAAATGGACGCGTTGGTAATTTTGCGCAGTTAATGGCATGACACAGATCACCCCGGAAAGCCGCCAGATCAGACATTTGAAATTACAACTACACATTCCGATATGTTGCTGAAACGCATTTGTTGGGTTTTCACGCTCCTTTTTGCAGCCACGCTCGTCCTTCGGGCGGCCCCCACGGTAGAAGAAGGCAAGAACCTTTTCATCGCTAACTGCGCCTCCTGTCATAACAAAAACATGAAGGATAACCTCACCGGTCCGGCACTGGGTGGGGTAGAAGAGCGCTGGGCTGAATTTCCACGTAAAGACCTGTACGCCTGGATTCGCAATTCCCAGGCGCTTATTGCTGCAGGTCACCCCCGCGCCAACGAACTGTGGGCGAAGTGGAAACCAACCCTCATGAACAACTTTCCGGGTCTGACCGACGAGCAGATTGAGAGTACGCTGCTGTACATCAACAATGTGGCGACCGCACCGCCTCCGGGTGCCGCAACTACGGCAGGTGCCCCCGGCGACGGCGGCAAGCCCGAAAGCAGCACACCCTGGATGTTCATCGGCCTGACGGTGATCCTCGGTCTGTTGGCCTTCGCGCTCATGCGCATCATCAACAACCTTGGCAACATCACCCGCGTTCAGGCCGGACAGGCGCCCATCCAGAAAACACTGGTACAAACGCTGACCAGCAAAGGCGCTATCGCCTTCATGGTATTTGCGGTCACGCTTATTTTCGGCTACAAAACGGTGGACAACGCTACCAAAATGGGTCGCGAACAGGGCTACGAGCCCGACCAGCCGATTGCCTTCAGCCACAAACTGCACGCCGGCACCAACAAGATCGACTGCCAGTACTGCCACGACTCGGCGCGACGCTCGAAACATTCCTCGATTCCGGGCACCAATACTTGTATGAACTGCCACTCCGCAGTGAAGAAAGGATCCAAAAGCGGCACCTCCGAGATCACCAAGATATTTGCCTCTATCGGTTTCGATCCGATTCAGAGCAAATACATTCCCGACTACGAAAACTGGAGCGACAAACAGATCGAAGAACTGTACAAAAAATGGATCGGTCAGGAATACATGGCCGCCAACAGCCTCACCGCTATGGACGACAACGGCCGTATGACCGTTGAAAACGAATGGGAAGGCATCGTGAAGGCGCTCAAGAACGACCTGAACGGCAAAATACAGGGCCCGATCGAATGGACCCGTATCCACAACCTGCCCGACCACGTGTATTTCAACCACTCCCAGCACGTCTCCGTCGGCCAGATCGCCTGCCAGAAGTGCCACGGTCCTGTTGAAACGATGGACGTCGTGTACCAGTACTCTACCCTCGGTATGGGCTGGTGTATCAACTGCCACCGCGAAACAGAGGTCAAATTTGCCGATAACGCTTACTACGAACAGTACGAGCGTTACCACAAGGAACTCAAATCCGGCAAGCGCGATAAAGTCACCGTTGAAGATATCGGCGGCCTTGAATGCCAGAAATGCCACTATTAATAGCGATGCGTGTTAAGTGATAAGTGTTTGAGGACAAGCATGTATCGCTTCATATTATCAACAGCCAAAACGGAATCCAATTACGAAGATGAATTTGTGAATCAGCCCCGTTCATCATTCATCATTCATAATTCATCATTATAAAATATATGCACCACGACAACGGTATTTGGGTCAGCACTGAAGATTTGACGCGGGACGAGTCTTTCCTGCAATCGGCTGATAAAGAGTTTTCTATTGAGAACATTGACCAAACCGACGGTCAATGGGAAACCAACCGCCGCGATTTCCTTAAATTGCTTGGTTTCGGTCTCGGCGCGGCCACCATTGCCGCCTCCTGCGAGATCCCGGTCAAAAAAGCCATTCCGTACGTCACCAAACCGGATGAAATCGTTCCGGGTGTGGCCAACTACTTTGCCTCTTCATTCGTACAGGGCGGCGATTACTGCGCCGTGCTGGTGAAAACACGTGAAGGCCGCCCGATCAAGATCGAAGGCAACAGCCTGAGCAGCGTGACCAAAGGCGGTACAAGCGCCCGCGCGCAGGCTGCCGTGCTGAGCCTGTACGACAATCGCCGCATCCAGCACGCCGGTGCGGTAAAGGAAGGCAATGTGACCAAGCAGGAGTGGAGCGCCCTCGACCGCGAGGTGAAAGCCAAACTTGCTGCAGGTGGTACGGTCCGCCTCATCACCAATACCATCATCAGCCCGACGGCAAAAAAAGCCCTCGCAGAATTCACGACTAAATACCCGAACAGCCGTGTGGTGACCTACGACCCCGTGTCGCATGCCGCCTTGCTGGCCGCTAACCAACAGTGTTTCGGCGCCCGCGTCGTTCCGGACTACAAATTCGGCGATGCGGAAGTGATCGTGTCCTTTGGGGCAGATTTTCTCGGTACCTGGATCAGCCCGGTCGAATACGCCCGCGCCTATGCCAGCCGCCGAAAAGTCGCCAGTGCCAAAGGCGCCAGCATGTCGCGCCACTACCAGGTGGAAAGCCACATGTCGCTCACAGGCTCCAATGCAGACAACCGCATTCTGGTTAAACCGAGCGAACAGGGCGCAGCCATCGTGGCGCTGTACAACGAACTGACCGGCAACAGCGGCGGACCCAAACTCAGCGACGCCAAGGCTGCTTCCGCCATCAAAAAAATGGCCCTCAACCTGGCCGACCACAAAGGCAAATCGATTGTGGTGTGTGGCTCCAACAACATCATGGAGCAGGTGTATGTCAATAAAATCAATGACCTGCTGGGTAATATCAACGCCACGATCGACTTCAGTGCCGCTTCGATGCAGCGCCAGGGCGACGAACGCGATATGATGCGTCTTATTGATGAGATGAATGCCGGCCAGGTGGCAACAGTTATCGTATGGGGCGCCAATCCCGCCTACGAATTGCCCAATGCCGCCAAATTCAAAGAGGCCTTTGCAAAAGTCGGCACCCGTATCTCTTTCTCCGGTATCATGGACGAGACGACGGCACTGTGCACCCATTCGGCTCCTGCACACCATATGCTCGAATCCTGGGGCGATGCCGAACCCAAAGCGGGCCACCTCAGCCTTATTCAGCCAACCATTGCACCGTTGTTCAATACCCGCCAGGCAGAACACAGCCTGCTCGAATGGGCCGACAGCGCAAACCTTAACCGCCAGGACGAACAACCTTACTACCAATACCTGAAGGCGCACTGGACGAGTGAAGTATTCGGCCGTCAGACCAGATACAGCACACCCGATGCCTTCTGGGATATGAGCCTGCACGATGGTGTGCTCGATATTCCTGCCACAAGCGTTGCGGCGACCATGAACGAGGTGTCGCTTAACCCGGATGCCGTTTCCAAACCATCCGGTACGGAACTGGAGATTTCCTTCTACGAAACGGTCAACATCGGCGGCGGCCAGTACGCGCACAACCCCTGGTTGCAGGAAATGCCCGATCCGGTGACACGTACCGTTTGGGGCAACTACCTCAGCATCCCGGTTGAGTGGGACGGCGTCAATGAGATCAATGGCTGGAAAGGCCTCAACGACGGCGATAATGTCGATGTGGAAATCAACGGCCAAAAACTAACCTGCACCGTTGTGCGCACCTTTGGCCAGATGCCCGGCACTGTCGCCATCGCCCTCGGCGGCGGCCGCGAATCGGGTGGCTGCGGCGTCGGTTTCGGTGTCAATGTGAACCCCTGGCTTCCGGTAGAAGGCGGCCTGATCCAGTATTTTGCAAAAGATGTCAAGATATCCGATAAAGTAGGTGTCGACAAACAGTTTGCCTGTGTTCAGCACCACCACACCATGGGTGTGCAGGATATCGGCAAGGAAGAGGGTACCAAAATCAACGTCGATGAAAAATCTCTCGGCTGGAAAGGTTTTCAGGGCGCCCTCACCGATCGCTCCATCATTTTTCATGCAAACGTCAACGACCTGGCCAAGTTTGACAAAGAGATGGAGGAGTTCCACGAAGAATCTGCACACCTCAATGCCCAGACGCTCTACCCCGATACCGGCGCGTATTTCGGAACGGGCATGAAATGGGGCATGTATGTCGATATGAATGCCTGTGTAGGCTGCGGCGCCTGCCAGGTAGCCTGCGTGAGCGAAAACAATGTACCTGTTGTCGGTAAAGGGGAAGTGCACCGCCACCACGAAATGACCTGGCTGCGCATCGACCGATATTTCTACGGCGATCTGGAAAACCCGAAAGTGGTGTACCAGCCCCTGATGTGCCAGCACTGCGACAACGCACCGTGCGAAAACGTATGCCCGGTGGCAGCGACCAACCACTCGATGGAAGGTATTAACCAGATGGCCTACAACCGTTGCATCGGCACGCGCTACTGCGCCAACAACTGTCCGTTCAAGGTTCGCCGCTTCAACTGGCTCGACTACACCACGGCCGATGTATGGCCGGCCAACGAAGAGCGCGTGTTCCATGCCGAAGGCGACGAACTGCCCTTCTATGCCGACAACCTCGTGCGCATGGTGCTGAACCCCGACGTAACGATCCGCTCGCGTGGTGTGATTGAAAAGTGCACGTTCTGCATTCAGCGCATCCAGGAGGGCAAACTCACGGCCAAACGCGAAAGCCGCGCCATCATGGACAACGATGTGCGCACGGCCTGCCAGACCGCCTGCCCGACCGGTGCGATCATATTCGGCAACCTCAACAACCCCGACAGCGAAGTCAGCAAAATGACCAAAGCCGCCGGAGCCATGGCTTATAAAGTACTGGAGGAAATTAACGTACGCCCTGCGGTGAATTACTCCGTGAAAATTACAAACAGTAACGAAGAACTCTATTCTTGAATGATAAATGATAAATGATGAATGGTTATCGCACCAAATTCATCATTCATCATTCATAATTTAAAAAAATTATGTCTCAAGCAGTTGCGCCGGTTCGGCACGTTTTGATTGAAGGCAATAAGTCCTACCACAATATCACGGAGGATTTGTGCACACCCACTGAGAAAGCGCCTTCGAGGGAATGGATTGTTGTGTTTTCCATGGCCTCGGCTCTTCTCGGCCTGTACATTTTCGCTATCGTGTGGACGGTATGGAAAGGTATTGGTTCCTGGAACCTGAACCGCACCATCAACTGGGGTTGGGATATTACCAACTTCGTTTGGTGGATCGGTATCGGTCACGCCGGAACGCTTATTTCGGCCATCCTTTTGCTGTTCCGCCAGCGCTGGCGGACGGGGGTAAACCGCGCTGCAGAAGCCATGACGATATTCGCCGTGATCTGCGCCGGGCAGTTCCCTATCTTCCACATGGGGCGCGTCTGGCTCGCGTTTTTCATCTTTCCCTTCCCCAACACGCGCGGGCCGCTATGGGTAAACTTTAACTCTCCGCTGCTCTGGGACGTGTTTGCCATATCGACGTACTTTTCGGTATCGCTGCTGTTCTGGTACACAGGTCTTGTTCCCGACCTTGCCACCGTACGCGACCGGGCAACCGGGCTCCGTCGCAAGATATACGAGATATTCTCCTTCGGATGGACCGGCAGCGCCAAACACTGGCAGCGCCATGAAGCCCTGTCGCTGGTACTTGCAGGTATTTCCACCCCGCTCGTACTTTCGGTACATACGATCGTATCCTTCGACTTTGCCACCTCGGTTGTACCGGGCTGGCATACCACGATATTCCCGCCCTACTTTGTTGCGGGTGCCATCTTCTCCGGCTTCGCCATGGTGCAGACCCTGATGGTGATCACCAGAAAAGTGTTGAAACTGGAGGAGTATATCACCATCAACCACATCGAATCGATGAACAAAGTGATCGTGCTTACGGGTACGATCGTAGGTGTGGCCTATCTGACGGAGTTGTTCATCGCCTGGTATTCCGGGTATATTTACGAGCAGTTTGCTTTCTACAACCGCGTGTTCGGTATATACTGGTGGTCCTATTTCGGCATGATGTTCTGCAACGTCGTTAGTCCGCAGTTGTTCTGGTCGCGGAAAATCCGTCGCAGCATCTGGTGGACCTTCTTCCTTTCCATCGTGGTGAATATCGGTATGTGGTTCGAGCGTTTTGTGATTATCGCCACTACGCTGGCCCGCGACTTTCTGCCTTCCTCCTGGAGTTATTACTCTCCATCGTGGGTGGAAATATCCATTTTCGCCGGCACCATCGGCCTGTTCTTCGTGCTCTACATGATCTTTACCCGTGTGGCGCCTGTAGTTGCCATTGCCGAGATCAAGGCAATCCTGAAAGTTGCCGGCGACCAGTATATCGGTCCGAATGCCACCAAAGGACATGCACACACAAAGGAAGCGACGAAAACGCAGGAAAAAGAGCATTGAGGAGCGGAGAAATCAACATTTAAAATTCAAACCTTGTAATATAAAATGGCTGCTGAAAGTAAAAAAGTCCTTTACGGGCTTTACAACGACGAAGAAAACCTGAAAGGCGCGGTCCAAACCGCAAATGCGGCACATCTCGATATCATGGATGTATTCACGCCTTTTCCGGTGCACGGCCTCGATCCCATCCTCGGGTTGAAAGAAAGCCGCCTGCACATACTTGGTTTCGTGTATGGCGCGATCGGTGCATTATTTGGTTTTCTCGCCATGACCTGGATATTTACGAGTGACTGGCCGATCGTTTTTGGCGGCAAGCCGTACTGGTCTGTGCCCGCTTTCATTCCGATCACCTTCGAGATGACGGTACTTTTCTCTGCCTGGGGCATGACCATCACCTTTTATACCATCTGCGGCATGTGGCCGGGCGTGAAAGCCAGGACACTCGATGACCGCATTACGGACGATAAATTCTGTATCGCTTTTGATGTGACCGACGCTCCGGACAGCGATGTGAAAAACCTTCAGGGATTCTTCACCAACACAGGCGCATCGGAAGTGAATGTAAAGATGATGTAGTCTCCCAATACTGGGATGTTTTGACCCTGAGGCCATTAAACCTTTTATAAATACAACCATTACAATGAAATACGCAATTGGCGCGATCCTCGGTGTTGCTTTGTTTGCCTGGCTGTTTTCGCTATGCTCTCCTGCCGGAAAAAACAAAACCGGCCATGAGTACATGCCCGACATGTACCACCCTGTCGGCTACGAGGCCAACCAGTACAGTGCATATTACTGGAACCACTGGGATGACAAGAGCACGTTTTCCAAAGCTCAACTTTCGAAGCCGCACGGAAAGGTGCACGGCACCATCCCGCGCGGTTATACTGCCGCCTATTATGGTCAGGACATCGGTTATGTGCGCGGCAACAATGCCGATAACGCCATTGCCGCTCCGGTAAACGGTTCGGCGCCTTTCTATTACGAAAATACGGAAGAAGACCGTCTGCTGTGCGAGCAGCAAATGAAAGAAAACCCCTATCCGATTACCAAAGAAGGACTTGACCGCGCCAAGGGACTATACAATATTTACTGCGGTATCTGCCACGGTGAAAAAGGCGACGGACAGGGCTGGCTGGTATCGATGCCCGATACCAAGTATCCTGCCCAGCCCAAGAATCTGATCGGCAGCGACATGATCGGCGCCGGAAACGGACGCTTCTATTTTGCCATCATGTATGGAAGAAATGTAATGGGCGGCTATTCCGATAAACTGTCTTTTGAAGAACGCTGGCAGGTGATCCACTACATTCGCTCGCTGCAGGCAAAATCCATCAGCGCGGAATACAGCGAAACGGCCAACACCATCAGCAACATCGAAAAACCGGCAAAAGGAGAAGCGACGGGCCCGGCCCGTGTGGTGCCTGCGCCGGTCCAGTAAAAGGAAAACCTGCGTTAATCTCGCTCCAAGAACCCTGTTACTACAAAAAAAATTACCGGGCAATGCCCAACTTGCGATATGAATCTGACCAATACGCAATTCGTTTTTGAAGGCAAAACCAAACGCGTGCTCATCGGCGGCATGGTATTGGGCCTGTTGTGTCTCGTTCTCTCTGCCCTGAACGACGATGCCTACCACACCCGTTTCTGGACCAACTTCCTCCACAATTCGGTGTATTTCACTGCCATTGCCTTTATGGCTGTGTTCTTCCTCGCGGCTCAGATCACGGCGTTTGCCGGCTGGATGACGGTGATCAAGCGTATTTGGGAGGGAATGGGACA
This sequence comes from uncultured Bacteroidota bacterium, assembly GCA_937861115.1. GTDB lineage: Bacteria > Bacteroidota > Bacteroidia > Chitinophagales > Saprospiraceae > M3007. The sequence goes on from CALMBD010000113.1 coordinate 22,403, forward strand.
GTTTATGATGGTAGGCCTTGTGCTGATGGGCATTGTTGCTATCGGCGTATGGGGGCACCTGCATCACCTCTACCACTGGAACGATCCCAACCTAAACATCACAGACCCCACAGGTGCACACTATGATCGTATCATCGCCGGGAAATCAGGGTTCCTGAATCCCGTTTTTTACACGATTGCCTCGGTCGGCTTCCTGGCGATCTGGTACTTCTGGGCGTTCAAGATGCGGCAAAACTCCATTTCGCAGGACACCAATGAGACGGCCTCTCTGGACTATTATAAAAAAGAGCGCAAATGGGCGGCTTCTTTCCTGCCCATCGGCGGCTTCCTGAGCGCCGTATTCCTGTGGCAGGTGCTGATGTCGGTTGATCCGCACTGGTACAGCACGATGTTTGCGTGGTATTCCACGGCATCTGCATGGCTCGGAGCGCTTGCCCTGACGGTCATGATCATCATTTACCTCAAATCGCTGGGCTACCTGGAATATGTGACGCACGATCACCTGCACGATGTGGGCAAATATTTGTTCGGGATCAGCGTATTCTGGACCTACCTGTGGTTCGACCAGTTCATGCTGATCTGGTATGCGAACAACGGCGAGGAGACCATATATTTCAAACAAAGGATGGATCACTATCCGGTGTTGTTTTGGGGCAACCTGCTCATGAACTTTGTTGCGCCGTTCCTTATCCTGATGCGCAACGACAACAAGCGCAAGTTTGGTACGATGTTCTTTGTTGCCCTAATCGTTTTCTTCGGTCACTGGTGGGATTATTTCTATATGATCAAACCGGGTGCACGCATCGCTGCCATGGAAGCCAAAGAACTGGCTGAAGGCGGGCATGATAAAATGGGCTCCACCACCACCATTCACCCCGGTTCCTCCGAAATGGCTACGGCTTTGGCGGGAGTTCAGGCAGAGGCCGCAGGACATGGCGGACAGGCTGCCGGCGCACAACCCGAAGCTGCACAGGACGGTAGCCAGGCCACCGAGCAAGCTGCACCGCCTGCCGAGGGCCAGCCCGAAGGCCAGGATCAACATGCCGGAGAAGGCGAGGCTGCACACCCGGCCGCAGAACACAGCGGTAGCGACGCCCACGGGGCGGAAGCCCCCGCAGCGCACGGAGAAGAGGGCCACGGCGGCAGCCATGAATCTGAAGAACCCTATAGTTTCCGCATGGGCTTCACTATACCGGGTCTGGAAGAAATCGGGGTTATGATCGGTTTCCTCAGTTTGTTTATCTTCTTCCTGTTCAATCAGTTGGAAAGGGTGTCACTTGTTCCGATGAAAGACCCTTACCTTGAAGAAAGCCTGCATCACGAAACCGGCGCTCTAATCGAAAGCGAGGGCGGCGGTGGCCACCACTGATTAAATTATAGCCATTCTAATTAAGATTTGATTCCAAAACCCCCTGAACAAACCATTTTACCTTTGGGTTAAAGTCAAAAAAAATTCAATGACAGCGTTAATTATATTGCTCTGCGTCCTTCTGATCGCTATCGTCCTGGTTCAAATCGGGAAAGTTACAGAACTCACCGCCCAGATCAAGGGCGAACGTGAGGTGCTGCGCGACAACAGCAAATGGAATGGCTGGTTGTCGCTGGGCTTCATGGTCGTATTTCTTGTTTCTGTATGTATTTCGGCCTGGGAATACAAAAATGAGATGATGGGCTATGGTCCGCACAAGGCGGCATCGGCTCATGGCGGCGCGCTGGACGATATGTTCCACATCACCCTGGTGCTTACCGGGATCGTGTTTGTGATCTGCCATATTGCCTTGTTCTGGTTTGCCTACAAATACCGCTGGCAGGAAGGGCGTAAAGCGCAGTTTATCGCCCACGACAACCGGCTTGAGTTGATCTGGACAGCGGTCCCTGCCGTAGTCATGACGATTCTCGTTGTTCGCGGCCTCAACGCCTGGAATACGGTAATGGCTGATATCAACCCTAATGAAGACTATATCGAGATCGAAGCAACCGGGCAACAATTCAACTGGATCATTCGCTATCCGGGTCCCGACGGAAAACTGGGTACGCGCAATTTCAAACTGACGACCGCCAACAACCAGTTGGGCATGGACTTTACCGATCCCAAAACATGGGACGACGTGATTCCCGGCCAGGAACTGTACCTCCCGGTCGGCAAAAAAGTGCGGGTTCGTATCACGGCCAAAGACGTGTTGCACAACTTCTACCTGCCCCATTTTCGGGTAAAAATGGATGCGGTGCCCGGCATGCCGACCTACTTCATCTTCACGCCCGTAAAAACGACGGCAGAATACCGCAACGAACTACGCAAATACGAAGACTTCAATAAACCCAGCGACCCTGCCGATCCTACGGGACCGAAGCGTTGGGAAAAATTCGAATACGAACTGGCTTGTGCTGAGCTCTGTGGAAAAGGGCACTACTCCATGAAACGTATCCTGAAAGTAGTGTCGCAGGAAGAATTTGATGCGTGGTATAAAACCCAGGAGTCGTTCTACCTCACCCAGATTCGCGATAAAGAAGACGACCCGAATAAAGGCAAGGTGCTGGATATGGAGGTCCGTCAGCGTGCACAGGAATTCAGCGATAACATGAAAAAAGCCGTTGAGTCGGCTAATCCTGCTGATAAGACCCTGACACTCAACCATATCAATTTTGAATCAGGCTCGGCTACGCTTACCGCCAACAGCCGGTATGAACTGGATAACCTCGTCACCGGACTCAATGCATATTCCGGTATTACGATCGAAGTGGCCGGCCATACCGACAATTCCGGCGATCCGTCGGCAAACCTGGCTTTATCCGGTGCAAGGGCAGCGGCGGTGGTCAAGTACCTGACCGACCGCGGCATCTCCGCCGGTCGCCTCCGACCGAAGGGATACGGCGATACCCGGCCGCTGGTGGCAAATGATACGGAAGAGAACCGTGCCAAGAACCGCCGCACCGAGTTTACCATTCTAGGCACTTCGAACCCTCTATAAACCTTTTACCAACACCGAACCCAGCGACAGTTTCACTATAAAATCGTTCAAAACTCCTGGCTATGGCTCATGTAGTTAACGCCGCCGAAACATTGGAAGAAAAACTTACCCAGGAACTGGGTTATGATGATCATTTCCATGAAGAGCACCACGGCGACAAGTTTCAGTCCAATTTTTTGACCACTTACATCTTCAGCACTGATCACAAGATCATTGGCCGGCAGTTCCTGATCACAGGTATCTTCTGGGCTTTTGTCGGGGCTGCGATGTCTATTGTTTTTCGCCTTCAGCTCGGATTTCCCGAGGCTGACATGGCATGGTTGAAGCCACTTCTGGGTAAATGGATTCAGGTCAACGATTCCGGTATCGGAAAACTCGACCCTGAGTTCTACTATGCACTGGTGACCATGCACGGCACGATTCTCGTGTTTTTTGTACTGACTGCCGGATTGAGCGGTACCTTTTCGAATATCCTCATTCCGCTACAGGTTGGTGCACGTGATATGGCGTCGCCCCTGCTCAACGCCTTCTCCTACTGGTTCTTCTTCCTGGCCGGTGTGGTGATGCTGCTGTCGCTGTTTCTCAGTACCGGGCCATTTTCCGGCGGATGGACGGCCTATCCCCCTCTGAGTGCGTTGGGGCAGGCTTCCGACGGGTCAAAGGCGGGCATGACCATGTGGATCGTTTCCATGGCCCTGTTTATCGTTTCGGCCCTGTTGGGTGGTATCAACTATATCACTACCGTGCTGAACCTGCGTACCAAGGGTATGAACATGTGGCGCATGCCGCTGACGATCTGGGCGTTCTTCATCACGGCCATCCTGGGTGTATTGTCGTTCCCGGTATTGTTCTCGGGTGTACTGCTGCTGATGTTCGACCGCAGCCTCGGCACCTCTTTCTACCTCAGCGAGATCGTCGTAGGCGGCCAGATACTCGACCGTGTTGGCGGTAGCCCGATCCTGTACCAGCACCTGTTCTGGTTCCTGGGGCACCCCGAGGTGTACATCATCATCCTTCCTGCGATGGGTATTGTTTCGGAAGTATTGTCCGTACACGCCCGCAAGCCTATTTTCGGCTATCGCGCGATGGTGTACTCCATTCTTGCCATTGCCTTCCTGTCGTTCATCGTTTGGGCGCACCACATGTTTATGTCCGGGGTCAACCCGTTCATCAGTAACTTCTTCGTGGTGTTTACCCTGATCATAGCAGTGCCGTCGGCCATCAAGGTGTTCAACTGGATATCGACGGTTTACGGCTCCAACTTCAGGTTCAACTCTGCCAGCCTTTTTGCGCTGGGCTTTGTATCCATGTTCATCTCCGGCGGTCTGACGGGTATCTTCCTCGGCAACTCCGCGATCGATATACAGTTGCACGATACGTACTTTGTAGTAGCCCACTTCCACATTGTGATGGGTATTGCCGCCTTCTTCGGCATGTTCGCAGGTATTTACAACTGGTTCCCGAAGATGTTCGGTCGTTTCATGAACGAGACACTCGGTAAAATACACTTCTGGGGAACCCTGGTCGGCGCTTATGCCATCTTCTGGCCCATGCACTATACAGGCATGGCCGGTGTGCCGCGCCGCTATTACAGCATCGACAACTTCGACTCTTTCCGGCACTTTGTAGACCTGAACAAGTTCATCACGGTAGCAGCCATTGTAGTATTTTTCCTTCAGGTGCTGTTTATCATCAACTTCTTCTACTCGATCTTCAGCGGCCGCAAGATGACGACCAAAAACCCGTGGGGCGCCAATACGCTGGAATGGACCACGCCGATCAAGGCAGGTCACGGCAACTGGCCCGGCAACATTCCTACCGTACAGCGCTGGCCCTATGATTATGGTAAGGATGGTGAAGAATTTGTACCGCAATATGTGCCGCTGAAAGAAGGCGAGCACGATCACGGGCACTAATTGCCGGTGGTATCGAGTCAAATTTTAATTGATAAAACAAGTCATTACGATAAGCGATAAATGGAGCGCAACCCGGTAAAACAGGTAACCATTCTGGAAGGCTTGATCCTATCCGTAACCGATTTCGGGTTGCTGGTGAAATTCAAGTTGACCCTGCTGGTTCTTTTTTCTGCAGTGATGTCCTATGCGATTGCCTGTGGCGGCGCAGTGGACTGGACGGCTATGGCGCTACTGGCATTCGGGGGCTTCATGGTGACGGGCGCCGCCAACGCGCTGAACCAGGTGCTCGAACGCGACTACGACCTGCTTATGCCCCGCACGGCAAACCGCCCTGTGGCCACCGGCAGGTTGAGTGTATCGAAAGCAGTACTATGGGCCGGGTTGATGGCTATTGCCGGGATTACGGTTTTGTCGCTGTTTGGGCCGTTGAGCGGCTTTCTCGGCACACTTTCGCTCATGAGTTATGCCTTCGTTTATACGCCGCTGAAACGTTCTACCCAACTTTCGGTGGTTGTGGGAGCCGTGCCGGGTGCGTTGCCCCTGATTATCGGGTGTGTGGTGCATGAAGGCGCCATTACGCAGACGGCGCTGATGTTGTTTACCCTTCAGTTTTTGTGGCAGTTTCCACATTTCTGGGCGGTGGCATGGCTGGCTGATGAAGACTACAAGAAGGCGGGTTTTTACCTGCTGCCGTCAAAGAACGGCGAGAAAGATGCGACGACCGGAATGTTGTCCCTCGTGTTTTGTCTGCTAATGATCGGCAATGCCGCATTGGGCTATGCCCTTGGCCTGGTTGGTCTGTGGGCAACGCTGATACTTGTCGCCCTCAACGCTTACTGGGCGGTAAGTTGCTGGAAACTGTATAAAACGTGTTCGCGTGAAGCGGCACGGCGTCAGATGTTCATTTCATTTTTGCATCTGCCGTTGTCGTTGATCGTGTTGTTGCTTGATCGGATCTAAGGAAGAGCAGAAGGGGGCGATGTTGCACCCTGATCAAATTTCTGACCCCGTTATACCCCAAAATAATCCCCCATTAACCCTCATAAATTTAAAAAAATGGGCGCTGTTTCAACTCCGGAATATAGCCGGAACAAAATACATCCGCATAAATTTGCGCTGTGGGTAGCCATCGGCAGCATCATTATGATGTTCGGCTCCTTCACCAGTGCCTATGTGGTACGCCGGTCGGCCGGCAATTGGCTGGAATTCAAACTTCCGGACATATTCTTTGTCAATACCCTGGTGATCGTGGCGAGTAGCGTGGCGTTGCACAGTGCGTACGTCTTTTTCAAAAAAGGCAATGAAAAACTGTACAAAGGGCTCCTGTTGACGACCTTTGTCCTGGGTATTGCTTTTGTCATTCTGCAATACAAAGGCTGGGAAGCGCTGAATGCAATTGGCGCGACGTTTACCGCCAATCCCTCGAGTTCCTTTATTTATGTGATCTCGGGTTTGCATGCAGCGCACGTGCTGGGCGGTATTGCGGCCTTGCTTGTTGCACTGACACACGCATTTCTGTTGCCCTTCAAACCAACGATACGGCGCAGACAGCGCTTCGAACTTGTAGTACACTACTGGCATTTTGTCGACATACTCTGGGTTTACCTGATTGTCTTCTTTATGCTCCAATCCTCATAAACCGGCAAAACGAAAAAGTTATATTACCAATAATTGACTGACTATCATGGCAGATACATCTGTTGCACACGCACACGAAGCACATGGACACGGGGAAGAACCCCAACTGTGGGAAGGCGGAAAGGAGCCGTTCAAGGCGAGTTACGGTAAACTGATGATGTGGTACTTTCTGGTATCCGATGCATTTACCTTCGCCGGATTTCTGATCGCCTACGGAGCGCTTCGCTTCAGCACACCAACGTGGCCGGAACCCGACTTTGTGTTCGCTTCGTTTCCGTTCGTACACGCGCACTGGCCGCTTATTTTCGTGACGTTTATGACGTTCGTGCTGATCTTCAGTTCGGTTACGATGGTACGTGCCGTACAGGAAGGACACCGGGAAAACAGGCGAGGCGTTGTTTTCTGGATGTTTCTCACTATTCTCGGTGGCGCAACCTTCCTTGGTAGCCAGGCTTACGAATGGACGACATTAATCGTGGCTGAAAACATGACGGTCAAACAGAATCCGTTTGGCCGCCATATCGCCGACGGTATTTACCTGAACGACGATGGCACAGAAGCCAAAAAAGAAGACGGATCGGTAGATGCCTTCGAAAAAGGGCATTCCTATCTGCTGCATATGCATCCTGTTCGGCAGGCTGACGGGACGATGAAAGACGAATTTATCCAGCGCAAACTCAAATACACCACCGGCGCCTATGCCGGCCAGACCGGCGTACAGGAACTGGGCCCGAAAGCATTCGGTGCGCTCTTCTTCTTTATCACCGGCTTTCACGGCTTCCACGTGTTTTCAGGGGTGCTCTTCCTGACCATCATCATGATCAATGCTGCCAGCGGCGTTTATGCGGCGCGGCAAAACGGCTATGAGATGGTGGAGAAGATCGGCCTATACTGGCACTTTGTGGATTTGGTGTGGGTATTTGTATTCCTTGTTTTTTACCTTCTTTAATTCACTGGAGCATTACTTCAGTATAATTAACGTTCAACAATTCAATTATTCAGACCATGGCTGGACATCAGACATACGAAGAACAAAAAGCGCTCGTTTTTCGCGGGCTTATGATACTCGGTGCGGTAACGATCGTTGAGGTTGCTGTTGCACTGCTTGCAAAAGGCCATGTTGTGCCCAGCATCAGGTTTACAGAGGGCTTCGGCCACTATCTGTATATGATGCTGATGATCGGGTTCTCCATCTTCAAAGCCTATTTCATTGTGTTTTACTTTATGCACATGGCTTACGAGGTGCGAGGACTGGCACTGAGTGTGTTACTGCCTACAACCCTGCTGATCTGGGCCATTATCGCATTTTTCCAGGAAGGAAGCTCGTGGGGCGCGCGTCGCGAACTGATCAAGGAAAAAAATGAGGAAGCAGTCAGGCCTGCACCTGCCGGCAAGCCGCAAGGCTACGTGATCCCCGGCACCATGAAAGGGTAATACCACTTAATGGGGTGATTTTTTGTCAGGCGCCTGCTTGGCGCTGTTTCGGGAAAATCAATCCATTTGAAGAAGGTGAGGCAACAAAACCTCACCTTTTTTGTTGAATATCAGTTTTTTAAAGCATGGAAGAAATCGAAGAAAAGCCCTCGCTCGGGCGCAAAATCTATATCGCAGCCGCCTTGTTCCTTATCCTGGTCGTGCTGCCTGCAGGCTCCTGGATATACCTCCGGAACGGCCTGAACTGGCGCAAGACAGCCGTAGCCGAATTGTCCAACTACGGCAAGATACGGGGCGCATACGTGATCTGGCCGGATCAAACCAAAGAAGACCTTCTGAAAAAGAAGGTGGTGGTGGTACACTCCTTTGGCGAAAATCCCGACCTCACCGCCGACAACCGGAAGATCATCGATACCGGCCAGAAGTTGTTCAGCCAGTTTGGCCAGAACACCTATTTCCGCCTGGCGATGATCTCGAACAAAGGGACCAGCGAGTTCCTCAGTTATGCGCAGACCCTGCCCAGTTCCGAGTATGCGACCTGGGTGTGGACGGGGGGCCTGGGTTCCTGGTCGACCATCCTGCAAAACAGTTATGAGTCGTATTGCCTTGCGGAGAAGGTCAGCCCGGCTAAGGAATACTATGCACTTGCCGACACCTCCGGCACGATCCGCCGCTTTTACGATGCGCTCGACGACAAACAGGTGGAGCGTATGGTGCAGCACATCGCTATTTTGCTACCGCCTTCAGAGTAAACTACTGTATATGACAACGCTACAGGAAAATATTCAACTCGAGAAAAAACTGAACAGGGTAGCCTATGTGGTATCGGCAGTGGTGTTGCTGCTGGTTGGCCTGATGCGGCGTTACAAGTTTGACAACACGGGTATTGATTTCAGTTTTCTGCCGCCGTTCCACGCCACGCTCAATGCCGTAACGGCTGTTATACTGTTATTCGCCCTCTATTTTATCAAGAACAAACAGGTGGAGAATCACCGGCGGGCCATTTATCTTGCCCTGGCCTGTTCGGCGCTGTTTCTGTTGTCGTACGTTGTATACCATTTTACCACCCCGGAAACCCGGTTCGGAGGTCAAGGAATTATGCGTACCGTCTATTTTATCCTGCTGATCACCCATGTGGTGCTGGCTGCGGTTATACTTCCCTTCGTGTTGATTACCTTTACCAGGGCATATACGGGGCAGTATGAACGGCATAAAAAAATAGCGCGGTGGGTTTATCCATTCTGGCTGTATGTAGCCGTGACAGGTCCCATCTGTTACCTCATGCTGAAACCGTATTACCCGGGCTAAAAATGATCTTGTTATGAAAAAACGTCTTGTTGCATTGTTGAAATTGTCGGCAATCCTGATGCTGCTTGCAGGCAGTGCCGAACCCGTAGCCGCGCAGTGTCCGATGTGCCGGATGTCGGCAGAGTCGAACCTGAAAAACGGCGGCACCGACGGACGCGGATTGAATGCCGGGATTCTTTACATGTTATCCATGCCTTACCTGATCGTCGCCGGTGTGGGTTTCTGGTGGTGGCGCAACCGAAAAAGCGAAAAGACAGAATCGGAGGGGTTCTCCGAGGAGGATTTTGCCCAATACAACTGATTTAACACCGATGCCCGGCAGAAAAACTCCTGCCGGGCATCGGTGTTTATCAGCCTGCGTGTATTTTCGCCCCGACAATGTTCACTCGAAAACGATTCTACATGAAAAAGCAATTAATCTTTATCCTTGCCTGCCTTGCCCTTACCGTTTTTGCCCCGATTCAAACGGAGGCGTCCGTTGCCGTTTCAAAGCAGGAGATGCGCACCGGTATGGCGGAGAAAATGCGCGACAATCCGAACAGCGTATTCAAAAACAATAAAAAGGTCAGCAAACGCATGAACCGGATAGCCAAGCGCATCGAACGCAAGATGCTGAAGCACGGCATGGATGTCGATTTCAACGACCCGGTGGACAAGTGGCTTTGGTTTGGTTTGGTTGGTCTGGGTATTGCCATTCTGATGTCTTTTTTCGACCTCGGTATCGGAGGTCTGATTGCATTCCTTGCCATAGTGTGTCTGGTGATCTGGGTGGTAAAACGCGGGTCAATTTGATAAGATATTTTTTTATCCTTTGTCGCAACAAACAAGTGCTGTCAGTACATTTGCTGCCTCATCCCGCCGGTAAAATCTATTATCAAAGTAACGTTTTCACCAACAATTTCCTCTCACCAAAACAGTAACTTTATGAAACTCCAGCACATTCTTGCCACTTTGATTTTACTGGCAGCCGTTCAATTTACCGCCAGCGCACAACTGTTACTTGGCCCCGGTATCGGATACGGTACCGAAATTGAAGACAACGGCCTTGCGATCCAGGCACGGGGCGTTTACACTATTTCCGGCCCCTGGCGCGCGGGCGCTGATTTCAACTATTATCTCGATGGTGTCAAAGATTATTCCGTCTGGGATTTTAATGTCAACGCCCACTATCTGTTTCTTGAAGGCGACGGCTTGCAGGCATATGCCCTCGCGGGTTTGAACTACATCAAGTTTAAGGTTGATACGGGTATCCCAGGCTTCAATGGATCGGCCTCTGATACAGGACTGAATATCGGAGGAGGCGTCCAGCTCCCGTTTGGGGGAATTACCGGCCTCGCAGAAGCCCGCTATGTGTTGGGTGATGCCGACCAGCTCGTGCTTTCGGCCTGCATCCTGTTTCCCATCGGCGGCAAATAAGGCAACCGGATTAAAAGAATTCGCGGGCGGTCCAGCATCTGGATCGCCCGTTTTTTTTCATAAAGCCCCGAACGGTTTTTTCGGATCGGGCAAATTTTCCCAACTTCGCAGCTGACTTAAGCGGATATTATGAAAATCGCCGTATTCCCCGGCTCTTTTGATCCCATCACCATCGGCCACGTCGACCTGATCAAACGCGCCCTGCCCCTGTTTGACAAGATCATTGTTGCTGTTGGGGTCAACTCCAGCAAGAAAAATTTGTTTCCCCTGGAACAGCGCCTTGCATGGCTGCGGCAGGTATTTGTGCAATACCCGAACATCGAGGTCGATTATTTCGAAAATCTGACGGCGCACTACTGTCTGCGCATCGGGGCGCAATATCTGTTGCGCGGACTGCGCAATGCATCCGATTTTGACTACGAAAAAACAATCTCCCAACTCAACCATATTGTTGGCAACGGGATAGAAACGGTATTCCTGATCGCTCAACCGGAGTTTTCGCACATCAGCAGCACCATCGTTCGAGAGATTATTGTGGGCGGCGGCGATCCGAGGCTTTTTATCCCGAAAGAGATTGAAATAATGATGAATGATGAATGATGAATGATGAATGATATTGCCGCTAACCAGATTTTTTCACCACGCGGGCACGTTTGCCTGTAACAAAAATTTAAGCAGGATATCTGTGGTTCCTTTTAGCCTATCCTGTTCTCCTATCTCACGCCATGACAGACGCCATATTTACCGTCCCGCATCCCGTCAATGAACCTATTTGGAATTATGCTCCGGGCTCTCCGGAAAAGGCAGCCCTGAAAGCCGCCCTGGCCGAAGCGAAGTCGAAGAAAAAAGATATTCCCATGTACATCGGAGGGGAACATGTGTTCACCAAGGAAAAGGTGGCCATCCACCCGCCGCATGAACTCCGGCATACGCTCGGCCACCACGCCAGGGGCAAGGCCAGCCATGTAAAAGCCGCCATAGACGCTGCACTCAAAGCCAAGCCGGCCTGGGAGGCTATGCCCTGGCAGGAGCGCGCTGCCATTTTCCTGCGCGCCGCCGACCTGCTGACCGGTCCTTACCGCGCCAAAATGAGCGCTGCAACCATGCTCTGCCAAAGCAAGAATGCATTCCAGGCAGAGATTGACTGTATCTGCGAACTTGCGGATTTCTGGCGCTACAATGTGTATTTCATGCAGGAAATATACAAGCAGCAACCACTCAGCACCCGCAATGTCTGGAACCGTACGGACTGGCGCCCGCTCGAAGGTTTTGTGTTTGCACTTACGCCGTTCAACTTCACGGCCATCGCCGGCAACCTGCCCTCGGCGCCTGCCATGCTCGGCAACGTGGCGGTGTGGAAGCCTGCTGATTCGCAGGTCTACTCCGCTTCCGTGATCATGGAAATATTTGAAGAAGCCGGATTGCCGCCGGGCGTCATCAACCTCATCTACGTCGATGGCCCCACGGCCGGCGATGTGATTTTTAACCACCCCGACTTTGCCGGTATCCACTTCACGGGCAGTACGGGTGTTTTCCAGCGCATCTGGAAAACAATCGGGGAGAACATCGCCCGATACAAGTCCTACCCCCGCATTGTGGGTGAAACGGGCGGCAAAGACTTTGTGATGGTTCATGCCTCCGCCGACCCGAAGGCCGTGGCAGTGGGACTTGGCCGCGGCGCCTTTGAGTTTCAGGGGCAAAAATGCTCTGCCGCCTCCCGGGCGTACGTTCCAAAAAGTCTCTGGAAAAAGGTGAAGGAATACCTTGTTGCCGACCTCAAAAGCATGAAGATGGGCACGACGGAAGATTTCAGCAATTTTATCAATGCGGTGATCGACGAGAAGGCCTTCGACAAGATTTCCGCCTATATCGCCGCCGCAAAAAAATCGGACAAGGTAAAAGTGATCGCCGGTGGAAATTACGACAAGTCAAAAGGCTACTTCATCGAGCCTACCGTGCTGGAAGTGTCCGACCCGATGTACATAACAATGTGTGAGGAAATATTCGGTCCGGTGCTGACCATATATGTGTACGAAGACAAAAAATACGAGAAAACGCTTGAACTGCTCGATTCGACCTCGCCATATGCGCTCACAGGCGCCATATTCGCCAACGATCGCGCCGCGCTTGCGCTGGCTAACGAAAAACTGCGGCACGCGGCAGGCAATTATTATGTCAACGACAAACCTACCGGCGCTGTGGTGGGTCAGCAACCCTTCGGTGGCGGCCGGGCCTCCGGTACCAACGACAAGGCCGGCTCTATGCTGAACATGTACCGCTGGCTGTCGCCGCGCACCATCAAAGAGAATTTTGTGCCACCGGTCGATTACCGGTACCCGTTTTTGGGGGAGGAGTAAGCACTGCCAAAAGGCCGTAAGCCAAAAGGTACAAGCGGGTCATTCCGTCCGGACAAGGGTTGATACGGATACCAAAAAGGCGGCGCACCGGGAACATGTCCAGGTGCGCCGCTGCTTTTGTTTGTCTAACCGCATGGCGAGACAAACATGGTGTGGACGAAGGCCGTTGTCCGGCTTCTTGTCGACGGCCTGGCCCGGTTTTAATGAAGGCGCATTACCCGTTCTCCGTAAAGCCCGGATACAAAGTCATGCCTCCGTCTACAAAGATGGTGGTGCCGTGGATGTAGTCTGACTCGTCTGAAGCCAGCCAAACGGCGACTGCGCCGATGTCGGAGGTTTCGCCTACACGTTTGTAAGGGATCAACTGGAGTAGTTTGTTTTCTGCTTCGGGCGTCTCCCAGGCCGAACGGTTGATGGGCGTCTTGATGGCGCCCGGGCCGATGCTGTTAACCCGTATTTTCATCGGGCCGTACTCCTGGGCCAGGCTTTTCATCATGAGCATTACGCCGCCCTTGGATGCGGCATAGTTGACGTGTCCGGCCCACGGAATAACTTCGTGAACCGATGACATGCAGATGATCTTGCCCAGCGCTACGGATACGTCGGGGCGCGGCCCGCGGCGCAGGAATTCGCGTATGGCTTCGCGCGCACAGAGGAACTGGCCGGTCAGGTTAACGTCGAGCACAAACTGCCAGTCTTTCAGGCTCATTTCATGAAAGTTGGCATCGCGCTGGAGGCCGGCATTGTTTACCAGGATATCCACCGTGCCGAAAGTGGCTACGGCTTGCCGGAACATTTCGATCACCTGGTCTTCCTTGCTGACATCGGCTTTAATGGCGAGGGCAGTGCCGCCCATCTGGGTGATCTCGTCCACGACCTGCTGGGCTGATTCGTCGCCGAAAACATAGTTGACGATCACGTTGGCGCCGTCGCGGGCCATGGCCATGGCGACTGCGCGGCCGATACCTGAATTGGCGCCGGTGACAATACAGGTTTGTTTGTCGAGGCGATTGTTGGGTTGTTGGTACATAATAGTGTAGTGAACCTTCGATTGTACAGGGTGTGTAACGGCGGACTGACGCTTGGCCTCACGCTGCAAATACATATCATGCTCAATCGAAGGTGTTATGGGTTTAAATCGTGATGAAAAAAGTGACGAATGACGAAATGACGAATGTCAAAATGACGAGCACAGATCATCGCACCACCTGCCCAGCAGTTTTGCCGCCGTTGAGTGTTCGGATTTTATACAGACCGGTGTGTGCGGTCAGGTAGAGCGTTTTGCCGTCAGCATCGCCCCAGGCCATATTGGCCGGGCGCTCGGGCCCGGTGATCTTGCCGAGGTACCGGCCTTCAGGCGACAGCACCCAAACACCGCCGGGTGCGGATACGAACAGGTTGCCTGCGTTATCCACCTTTATCCCGTCGAGTGCTTCGTCGCCGTCGGTAAAACTGAAATCGAAAAAGACCTTGCCATTGGCCAGTTTCCCGTCGGCAGCAACCTCGTAACGCCACAGCGTTTTGGAGTGGTGGATGTCGCGGATGTCCCAGTTGGCCACATACAGGTACTTTTCATCGGGGCTGAAAGCGATACCGTTCGGGCCGCCGAGGTCGGTGCTGAGCAACTCTGTCTTGCCGTTTTGGGTGCGGTAAACACCCTGGTGCGGCGTTTCCTTTTTCGGGTCGCTGTAGTTTTCAGGCAAACCGTAAGGCGGGTCGGTGAAATAAACTGCTCCGTCGGATTTTAAAACCAGATCGTTCGGGCTATTGAGCCTTTTGCCGTTCCAGTTGTCGGCCAGCACCGTCACCGGCCCTTTTTTCTCGTGGCGCACCACGCGGCGGTTGCCGTGCTGGCAAACGATGAGCCGGCCTTCGGCGTCGATGGCCAACCCGTTGGAACCGGGCTGGTGGTAATCGCCGATATCGAAACCCGTGTAACCACTTTTGGTCATGTAGATGGAAACGTTGTGCGTCTGCGGTTCGTATCGGTAGATCACATTTGTGTTCGGATCGCTGAAGAGCAGAAAGCCATCGGGGTGCCAGACGGGACCTTCGGTGAATTGAAATCCGTCGGCCAGTTTTTCCACGCGGGCATCGGGGGCGATGACTGCTGAAAAGGCCGGTTCGATCTGTATCAATTGACCGACGTCTTGCCAGTCAGGGTTTTGCGGGTATGTTTTGTAAAAATCCAGGGTAGCCGACCGGAACCAGACGTAGTTCGCGGGCAGGTCGGCAAACGGTGCATTGGCGACCAGGATGGCGATCTGGAACTGCTGTCCCGGTTTGGCGTTGTCGGTCAGGAACACCCGGTTGCGGGCATTCCAGCCGCTGATCGTACCGCCGCCGGATTGGCCGAACGTCTTGTTCAGTTTGCCATTGACCCAGATTTCAGCGTAATCATCCGCAACGATCTCCAGCACCGCAGTCGATCCGGCTGTAGTCAGATCGCCGATTTTATCCGGGATCGTCACGTTCAGCCTGAACCAGACGAACGACAGCAGCCCATTGCCGAAGCGGGTCTCCATTTTTGTCGGATCAACCGTTTCCCAGCGGGAGTCGTCGAAGTCGACGGCGCCGGCCTTGGGTTCGATATCGTGGGTAGTGATTTTTTTGCCTGTGGGATACAGCGGAAGCGGGTCGGTGGCGCCGGGTCCGGGGGCTTTGAATCCCGTTTCGACGATATCCGCCTCGCGGAATTTCCAGACGGCCTGCACTGCACCGGCCCCTTCATGCGTGCGCAGGTCAGCGATGGCATCGGGCTGGCCAATAGCCAGTTCGCGATGCTCCTGTGCATGAAGGAAGAAAGTGGACAGGCAGGAGAAGAGAAACAATATTTTTTTCATAGCAAAAATGTCGTGTTGTTTTGAAGACAGGATTTACAGGCTTTTAGGACAGGATTTACAGGATTTACATGTTTTTAAGACAGGATTTACAGGATTTACAAGCAAAGGATATTGAATCCTGTAAACCCTGTAAATCCTGTCTTAAAAACATGTTAACCTTGTCAGTATTCACGTGTCAATTCAGCGGCGTGCCGGCGCCGGCGGTTGCGATTTCCCGGTCCTGGTCGGCAGTTTTGGCGCCGCTTACACCGATGGCGCCGACCACCTGACCGTTGTACAGAACGGGTACGCCGCCCTGGAGGAAGGTGTAGCCGACGGTGATGAGCGCATCGCGTCCGCCGTTGATGGCGTCTTCGAGTTTTTTGCTCTCGAATTTGAACAAGGCAGCGGTACGGGCTTTTTCGATGGCCACGGTTGCGGATGCCGGGAACGAGCCGTCGAGGCGTTCGAACAGCAGCAGATGGCCGCCGGCGTCGACGATGGCGATGCTGCCGCCGGGGGCCTGGTTGGCCGCGGCGTACGTTACTGCGGCGTCCATGACTTTTTGAGCGCCTTCGAGGCTGAGGTTGGCGGTGGCGATCACCTGGGCATGGGCTGAGGCTGCCACCAACAGAAAGGCGGCGAGAAAGATGTTTTTCATGATGGAAATGTTTGTGTGGTGGAAGGGAGGTTCCCGGGTTTAAAGGTTGCAGGGTTGGCATTGCCGTGACCCTGAAACCTTACAGACCTGAAACATCAATCAACTTTTTTTCACGAATTGCTGCTGGAATTTGGCCCACTCTTCCTTTGCTTTTGCATCGTTGCCGGGCACATCTTTTTTCCAGCCATTGACGGCCTTCTGGTTGTGCTGGTAAATGTTCCGGTTTTGGTAGGTGGTGTCGTAGGTCCACAGTTCGATGGGAGCGAGGCGCCCGACCGATACGCCGTAGGCGCAGTATCCGCCGTATTCGGGCTCGTAGGTGGCCGGGCTTGCGTCGAACGTGGCCTTGTTTTCGGCGGAGGCAAAGTAGTAGATCGCGCCTTTGTAGGTAGTCTGGAACTGCGCGTCGCCCTTCGTTTCGACGCCCTGGCGAAGGCTTACCGGGTCGTAGCCCTGAAGGATGACACCTTGTTCGTCGACATTGACCAGGTAGCCGTCGACCACTTTGCCGAGGTCGGGTTGCTGCGCGCTGGCGCAGGAATGGAGGATTGCCAGCGCGGGCAGGAGGAGAAACAATAATTTTTTCATGGTTCTGATTCCTTTGTGTTTGGTGAAAATGGCTTTTAATAATTTACCACACAAAGGTCGGGGCGATGCCGGGGCCGCAAGGTTACGCAGGTAACAGTTGCGAAAAAATCAGGTTGTCACAGGTCGAACTTTTGGAAAATCAAGCGGGATTTTTGTCAGGAGTGCTACGTAATTGGAAAAGGTAGCCTCCATGACCAGCGCTACGGCCTCCATCAGCGCACGGGCATCGAAGCCCCATTCTTCAAAATCGTCCATCATCTGGCGGGATACTTTTCCCCTGTTTTCGGCGATGGCCCGCCCAAAATGCGCGAGAAACTGTAGTTTGGGATCGGCGATCGTCGTGGCACGCGCTTCGACGGTTTCCGTTTCGCTCAGTCCGTATGAAATGGCGTAGGTAGTATGGGCGGAGAGACAGTACGGGCTGCCGTGGAACTCTGAAACGGCCAGCAGGATCACCTCGCGTTCGATCTCCGTAAAGGAGGTTCCGCGGGCATGGCTTTGTACCAGATTCAGATAGGCTTCAAAGGCATTTGGCGAATATCCGAGTACCAGCCCGATTTTGGGGACGAACCCGAATCCCTTTTCAAGTGCATCGAAGTAAGGGGCCAGTTCGGGGGACAGTTCATCGCGTTGCGGGACGAGGATTTTCATATGGCAAGGCTCGGTTTTGAGTAAAAAAAAAGATCGTTTTCACGGTACAAAGATACCTGTGAAAACGATCACTTATGGTTAAAAATCCTGGTTATTCAATGGCCTGCCGCAATAAAACGGCGTGGCCGTCGGGGTCCCGGTATAGGCACATTTTTGAAGATCCGATCTCGACAGCATTGAAGGGTTTTTTGGCAAATCCCTCTTTATCAAGTTTTTGCATCAGCCCGTTCAGGTCGTCTACCTTGATTTCAGTTTGATAATGCCAGAGGTCGTCGGCGCGGCTGTCCGGCGGATATGGCCTTCCGCCCGGCGGGGCGATGTAATTCAGGAACTCCACTCCAAAACCGCTGCCGGCATGAAGCCCGTTGATGTCGAGCCGGGCGCCGAATACCTGGTTGAGGTGCTCCTGTTCCGTTCCGTAATTTTCGGAATGACCGCCGTGCACGAGGCCGAGTTGATCCCGGTAGAACGCCATGCTTTTTTCCGTGTCGGAAATGCCGATCGCGGTGTGGTCGATGCCCTGAAAAACGCTGGTCCCCTGCTGCCATTTCGGGTCTCCTTTCCCCGGCGGAAACCAGATCAATTCAAGGTTGTGCCCTTCCGGATCGCGAAAATAGAATGCCTTGATGCCGGCGGCGTTGGGCAGGTATTCCGGCAGCGTCTGCGGCGCGGTACTCACATGCGTCACCTTTGCATCCAGGAGCCTTTTGTAGGCGGCATCCATATCGCTGACCACAATGGCCAGGTGCTGGAACCACAGGTCGTTGCTGCGTGTATCCGCCGGAATGGCGCGTGAGGGAGCGCCGTCGAAATCCATCAGGCGTATGGTTTCGCTACCCAATTGAAGCGTAACCATTTGGACCGAGTTGTTCTCCCCCTGCAATCCAAAAAGCCGGGAGACTTCTGCCCCTTCCCATTTTTCCTGCCCGGTCTGTTTAAAATCGAGCACCTCTGTAAAGAACGCCACCTCCCGGTCGAGGTCTTCCACAGTGATGCTCACGCCGGTGACCGCAGTGGCTTTCTGGGCATGGAGATTCAGGCCAGGGCCTGCAAGGAAGAACAACAGCCCGTAAAAGATGAACACCTCGTTTGGATTGGCGCCGCCTTTCCGCCTGGCTGGATGCGCGCCTGGCAGCCGCATGGATTTGATCAGGATCAGGCTGGTGATGATACCTGAGACAACGGACCCGGCCGGATAGAGGTATCGTTGAAGGATTGTTTTCATAGCTGTGTTGTTGTATTAGCGTGAAAGGAGATGTTCCCCTACGCGCAAGGCGTTGGCCATGGCAGTCAGGGAGGGGTTCACGGCCCCGGACGACGGGAAGAAACTGGTATCCACGACGTACAGGTTGTCCAGGTCGTGGGCTTTGCAGTTCAGGTCGAGTACCGAGGTGGCAGGGTCGGCGCCGAAGCGACAGGTACCGTTCTGGTGGCTGACGCCGCCAATGCCGAGTTTGAAGCCGTAGTATTTTGTCGTGCCGCCTACGCCTTCGCTTTCCGCCACGCGGTCCATGATCCCGATAAGTTTTTCCCGCAGGCGGCGGTAGGCTTCGAGGTTGTTCTGGGTATAATGCAGTTGAATATTG
The DNA here is from genome assembly GCA_937861115.1 of uncultured Bacteroidota bacterium. GTDB lineage: Bacteria > Bacteroidota > Bacteroidia > Chitinophagales > Saprospiraceae > M3007. Next base: position 41,749 of record CALMBD010000113.1, read on the forward strand.
CCTTCCCTGTCTACTGCGACGCGGTTCCCGGCAAGCGGCAGGTCTTCCGCCGTGATAAAGAAATCGACGATGTGCCCGGCGAAGTGCGCCGCGTCTTTGCCGTCTTTTCCGAGATCGTCGCCTACCGCGTCGGCGAGCAGTAGCGGGTCGGCTTTGCCCATATTCTGGATGGAGCCGAGCGGATGCGGACTGTCGGGAGCGCCGTGGTAGAAATCGGGAATGATAATAGCCTTTTGGAATGTGGAGGGATTGGGTTTGGCAGAGTAGGCCAATACCACGCCGTTATTGTGGATCATCAGGTTGCGGCCCACCTGACCGCTGCTGTTGGCCAGGCCGTCGGGATGTTTTTCGCTGGCCGAGCGCAGGAGCAGCGCTGCCGAGTTGATGGCGCCGCACGACACGACGATTGTATCGGCATGGTATGTTTCTTCCATGCCTTCATGGGCTACGGTAACGCTCGTCGCCCGGCGACCGCTGGCATCTGTATTGATTTTCAGGGCTTTGCGATTGCGCAGCATCGTGACATTCGGGTATTGCAAGGCGCCCTGGATGCCCACCACGTGGCTGTCGCCCTTGGCGCCGGTAGGGTCCGGGTAACCGTCGTACAGTTCGATGTTGAGGCTGTCGCTCTGGCGTCCGTTCATATCCTGCGGCAGGCGAATGGCCAGCGGGATCGGTGCGGGGTGGTACCCTTGCGCAGCGATCGCCTGGCTGACTTCGGCCATACGCGGCTCGAAGGGCAGGGCAGGGTAGGGGTAGCCATTGGTCGCCGGTGGTTCGGTGGGGTCGATGCCCCGCGCGCCGTGGACAGCGTAAAGATGTTCTACCATATCGTACCAGGGCGCGAAGTCGGCGTACTTCAGCGGCCATTCGGGCGACAGACCGTCGAAGTGCATGGTCGCCTCGAAATCGCGTTCCCGCAGGCGCAACAGCGCACCGCCGAACATCTTGGTATTGCCGCCGACCCAATAATGGTGGTAAGGTGAAAATGCCTTTCCGTCGCGGTCGCGCCACATTTCCGTGGTTTTGTAACGGCCCTGGGCAACCGCCAGCGGGTCCCAGTTTTCCTTTTCTTTGGGCAGAAAGTCGCCGCGCTCGAGGATAAGAATGCGTTTGCCGGAAGGGGCCAGTTTGTAGGCCAGCGTTCCACCGCCGGCGCCGGTCCCGATGATGATGATATCAAAATTGGTCATGATTTCTTTGTGTTTTTCTTTTGACAGGACAAAGGTGCGGGGAGCAGAACGTTCGGGATGTTACGGGGGTAACAAAGTGCAAAACAAGTATTTGCCGGTTGACCCAACCTCGAGCCCCGAATCAGCGTATTCATGAAGAACGTTCGAGTGGTCCTCTGTTTATTTCTTTCACCGGTAAACCGCCATTAGCATGCGTAAAATCACTTTCATCTCGGTCCTCCTGCTGGTTGTTACAAGTTGCAGCAAGGAGCGCACGGTCAGTTCGTTAGACCCCAATACTATCCAGATTGACGGCGCAAATTGGGACGTAGAGCGTTCCTGTGTGCTGTTCCGAAGGGCCGGAACACCGGCCTGGTACAATATCATGATAAAAATAGAAGGCACGGATGGCACCGCTCTGTTCATATCCCTGCCTGAAAAATGGGACAACGGCATGAATGCGGCGCCCGGAATATATCCTGTTGAAAATCAGGATATTGCTTCATTAAGGGTCTCGGCAACGTATTATCTTTCAGACGCCATGAACGGTGCGGCATTTAAGGCAGGCGACCCGGAAGGCTATGTAGAAATCATATCGGTCGACCCAGCCAATCAAACGATCAACGTGAAATTTGACCTGTCGCTGTACGATAAAAACGGAGCAAAAATGAATATCCGTAGCGGGGAGATGCAACAAATCGGCTATCAAAACAAAGCGGCTTATTCCACTTTCCTGTCCTTGTCGGCACTCCGGAACGACGAAGCCTTCCAAATCTCCGAATACGGCAGCGATATGGTGGAAGGGCGGACGGATTGGCTGATGTATGAAAACGCCCATTACTACAGCCTGCGTTTTTCCATTCCCTGGTCTGCCAAACCGGGCGTGCATGTCTTGTCGCCGTCCGATTCTTCTGTGGTGCAGTATGCTGAAGGTGTAGGGTATCTCCTTGAATCAGCCACTTACAATATTGAATTCATTGATTTTTGCGACGCTAAAATACGGGGCACCTTCCATGCCATCTTCCGGCACCCGACCGACCCGGCCGTGACAGTCGAGTTCAAAGACGGGCTGTTTGAGACGAATTATGATTTCTGAATAAAGCGGGGCATTACACCAGGGCTTCCAGGTTCGGTACATAGATTTCCTTGCGTCCGAAAAACTTGACCATTCCGGCCTCTTCGAGGTCGGTAAAGAGCAGCGAGACGGTTTTGCGCGAGGCGCCGATCAGTGCTGCGATATCGCTCTGGGTGATTTCCAGCGTTATTTTTACGCCTGTACGGTAGGGTGTTCCGATGTCGCGGCAGAGGTCTTTCACAAACTCGACAAGGCGCTGGCGGGCATCCTTGAACAGCAGGATCTGGAGCCGGCGTTCGAGCCGCCCCATCCGTTCGCCGAAACGTTTGGTGAGGGTCAGGGAAAACGGCACGTAATCGCGCGCCAGTTCCTGCGCCTTTTCGACCCGGAGTTTGCAGATCAGGGTATGGTCGGTGACGGCCTGTGCAAATTCCTTGTGCCGGTTTTCGCCAAACAGGGCTTTTTCGCCGAGTATTTCGCCGCGGCCCAGAAAGGCAATGACCTGCTCGTTGCCTTCCTTGTCGTAAAAACCGATTTTGACACGGCCCTCCGCCACCAGGTAAATTTCGCGAACGGGGTCGCCTTCCATAAACAGGAAATCCGTTTTGTTGTAACAACTCAACGGATGCGACTTCATGTGGTCGTTGTATTTGTACGGACAAAGGATGTCGTACAAATCTACTTCTTCGAAAAACCAGACGCCTTTATTCATACAACAACTGTTTGAGGTTTTGGAGATGAGATGTTCCGTGCGCCGGGGCGTTTGCCTTTGGCCGGTTCCACGGCTTCCACCTGGTTGAGGTGTACCCGCCGGGAGAAAACGAGATCACCGTCCGACAACAGGCGTATCGAGTAGAGACATTCCTCCCAGTCGGCATAGGGGATAAAGTTGTCATCGTGCGTCAGGGGGTGGTGGAATTGCCGGTAGTGACAATAGTCGCGTATCTCCAGCAAGGGCTGTTGCAGGCGCCTGTTTACGTTGACCACCAGTTGTTTGGCGCTTTCGTCGAGGCGGAACTTGATAAAATCGCCGGTCACGCCGTGTGTATGGCCCGGCATATTGCCGAACAGCCAGCGCAGGGCGTGCTCAAACTCCCGCGCCCAGAACCACTCTGCGTGGGCGCCGTCGGTATGCAGGTCATAGTGGAGCAAATGGTCGTCGTGCCCTGCTTCGAGCAGGGTTTCATAGAGGTCGAGCAGGTCGCTGACCATCGTTTCGCTTTCCTGCTGACCGGCCATGAGCAGTATTTTCTGGGGCAGGGCGGGTTTTCGGTGCTGTACGTAGGGCAGAATTTCTTTGGAGAACCACAGCGAGGGCGAGAACACGCCCGCCATACCGAAAATATCGGGTCGCTCCAGGGCGGCATACAAAGAGATCAGTCCGCCCATGCTGCTGCCCATGATACCGGTGTCGTTGCGTCCCGGCATGGTGCGCAGGTGTTCGTCGGCAAATGGCTTGAGGATGTCGCACACGAAATCGAGGTATTTTTCTCCTTCGCCGCCGCCGTATTCCGGATGTTGCCAGGGAGAATATTCTGCGATACGGTGCTCGCCGCCGTTTTCTATGCCGATGAATATGGGTTGTGTTTCCATTCCGGCGGCGGCCTGCATCTGACTCATAAAAAGCCGGTTCAGGGCCTTGTCGATCCCCCAGGAACCGTAAACGGCGTCGGGGTTGTCGAACAGATTCTGCCCGTCCTGCATATACACGACAGGGTATCGCTTGCCGGACGTCCAGTAATCGGGCGGAAGGCAGGCCCAGATGCGGCGTGTCCGGTTTAGTTGGGGAATGTACAATGCGGGGTGCAGGAGGAGGATATTGCCGGGCGATCTGTGTTGTTGCGCTTCCGCCTTCATATCGGTCCAGGATTCGATACTGATCCAGTACTCGCTGTCGGGTACACCGGTTTTGGAAATGCGGTTGGGGCGCTCGTTGCCCATGCTGTCGCCTTCTGCCGCCGACCAGTTGCCGCGTGTGATCTTGTACTCCAGCGTATCGCGATCTGTCTGAATATCAATACTGTACGACCCGTCGCCATTGGGTGCAAACCGGTAGGGTGTTTCAGCAGGTTGCCAGCCGTTGAAATTGCCGGCAAGGTAAAACGCAGTCCCCGCAGGGGTGTAGGGCGGAAGGGACTGAATATGGAATCGTACTGTTTTCATAGTATTTTCAGTTGCAGGTGTTGCCGGGATTCAGGGATTCGCGGTGTATCCGTTGTATGGTGGAGGGGTCGGTGTACAGTACCAGCCAGTCGCTTTCCCGACCGATTCGTCCGCAAAGTTGCACGCCGTCGCCAACGAATTCAAGTATGCGATCGTTGAGCATCTCACCGCCGGGGCCTGCGAGCAGGTAGTACTCGGTTTCCCCCTGTGCATTGGCTACTTTGAGTACAGGCGGTATGCCGCCGGCAATACACCGTGCTGCGCAATCGCGGTGCGGTTTTCCGAAACCGGGTTTCATCACGCCGAGCAGGCATTTGGGGTCGGTGATCTCACCCCGCAGGGTGACCGTGCCGGATCCGGGACCGGAGGAGCGGGGATCGGCTTCGGCGGCGGTATGGTTTTGTTTTTTGTTTATCGAACGCACCTCCAGGGCCGTTTTCCCGTCGTGGTAGATCAAAAAGCCGGATGCGGTGACCATCGATCCGTCCTCGACAGACATCTCCGGACCCGTAGTGAATCCGAACTTGCCGGGAGCGACCAGCAGAATTTTTTGTGTAATGGGCTTCCCTGCCGCGTCTGTGCCGTTTTCAACGGTAAGAAAGGGGAAGGGATGCCGGCTGTATCTGCCCGACAGTTCGGTTTTTTTGCCGTATTCGAAGGTGCTCCCGGCAAATCCGCTCTGGAAAAGCACGATCAGCGCTGCCACAGCCGGCACGAGCAGGCAAAGTGCGAGCAGGAACTGCCGGACCCGCCGGGCAAACCCCGGCGGCGCCTCGGCCTGCCAGCCGATGTAAAATTCAGAGTCGTCTTGCATGGTCCGGTTCATGTCGTTGATAGGGTGATCCTTGCCGGCGGACGGGCTGTCCCTTCCGGGTAGGGTGTCGGATTGACGTAAACTTTTGTGCCGGCCACCTGCACATCGTAGGTGCACACCTGTTCGTGAAACGGCGGTGGCGATTGCCCGTTTTCGGGCAAATACTGGTAGCCATGCCAGGGGCAGGTGATGCACCCGTCGATGATCTTGCCTTCGCTGAGCGGACCGTTCTGGTGTTTGCAGAGGTTGTGCACTGCCGAAAGTTTGTCGTCGTACTTGAACAATGCTATGTTTTCACCGCCGATAATCAGCATTTTAGCGCGATTTTCGGGGATATCTGCAACATCGCAGGCATACACAAAACCGTCGGGAATGGCTTTCGCAGCGGAGCGCCGGGCCCCGCCGTCTGTTCGGGCCTGTTTGACGGCCGCCGCGAGGTGCAAACCCAGGACGGCAACCAGGCCTGTGCCGGTCAAGCCGATAAGTACGGGTGATTTTTCCAGTTGGATCACGCCGAGCATGACGTGCATGACGAGCATGGCATAGGCAAAGTATACGCCCATGTGCAGGGTTTTCCAGACGGGCGGTGTGAGGTTTTTCAGCCAGAAATCGTGGCTGGTGGCCGCCATGAGGAAAAGAATGATCAGCGCGAAGAAACCCAGCGACTGAAACGGGAACCGGGCGAGCGAGCCGAACTGCGTGTTGGAGGTAAAGAGCGACACGAGCGGATCGACATTGCCCAGCGCATGGAATTGTACCAGGTTGAATACGCCGTGCGTGAGGGCGATCATAAACATCGTTACGCCCAGGTGGCGGCGGTTGTACAGCAACGGCAGGAAGCGCCGGTCGAACCTGCACAACGGACCAATGCACAGGATGACGTGCAGCATCAGGAATGCCAGGGTGCCGGTAGCGCGGATGGTGAGCGTTTCGGCCGTGATCTGCGGGTGAAAAACCAGTTGCAACCCGCCGAACAGGACCAGGTAGCCGGCTACAAACGCGAGCATCAGGCGGTCGTACAGCCTTTTGTGGGGCGTCCAGTGTATCGGATCGTATATGACAGACATAATGCGTGTTCTGTTTTGGTTTGTTAAAGCATGAGGATGGCTCAGGGGTGCAGTACAACCGTCCGGAGCAGGCGCCCCTGGATGTTGTCTTCAAACCGGAGTGTCAGGGAACTGCTTCGGGCCGCTGTGCTGTCCAGGTTAAAACGGTGTATACCCCGGGAGCCCAGCAGTCCCAGCAAGGTTTTATCCTGCCGGTTGTCTGCGTTTTCGAGCAGGAGCATGGTGTTTGGGTTGGACAGGGGCCTGGCGATAAGAACTTCTATCTGGCGCTGTGTTCCACTGCTGTCCTGCCGGAGACTGATCACGAAATCGCCGGATTGTGTCGACTGGATTTCAAGGGGAAGTTGTTCCGGTTCTGCCGGCCTGACCGGTTGCTGCCATACGGCATCGGGAATGGCCATTACAGCCGCCAGCCAGCCCACCGGAAGTAATGCAGCGAACGAAAACCAGATGTACCGGTGTGCTTTTCTCAGCAAAGGTGTCATCAGCAGGGGAGTTGGGTCAGAATAATAGGTTGAGGTATTAGCGTCATTGAGTCGTTATTCGTCATTCGTCAGTTGAATGGGCGCGGGATGTTTGGAGCCATTTTCGGAGCAGGACGGGCCACAGCGCTGCGCTGGCGGGAAAGAGCAGGGTGCGGGTTTTCCAGGAAATACCTTTGGCTGATTCGTCGAGTTTTGCTGCGCCGCGCCAGACAAACAGCGCAGCAAAAATCACCCCTGCAAGCAGGTAGAGATAGAAGGCGTTGACGATAAATTTGATTGTTTCCATAACCTGATCTTTTATTTGTTAGGGGTCTGGATTCGGGGTTGTCGTAAATCCAGACCTGAAGCCGGAATCCCCTAAAGTGCTTGTTGTCAATTTTTTGCTTCAATTTCGCGCCCCAGGAAATAACCGATTGTGGTGCGCAGCAGACCGATGATGGCGAGGCTGATAAGTTCCTGCCATTCGGGGTGCAGCATCGACGACAGGATATCCGACACGATGTAGAAGTCGAGCCCCAGGAGGATGTAGTTGCCCACCACCGGCCGAAGGGCTGAAATGCCTTCTAGGCTTGCCTCGTTGCTGGTTCTTACTTCGCGCCATTCATGCAAGAGAAACCCCCACATCCCTTTTGCAAAGCCCACCAACAACACCAGGGCGCTGAGCAACTCGATCCCGTTAGACAGCCTTTGCAACAGCATTGAACGATATTCTTCCATGTGAAACGCTTGTTTTCAAACGGTTTCTAGGCGTTGTTGTACAGTTTAATCACTGTTTCGCGCATATTCTCGCCTGTGTCGCTGAGCAAAAAGGAGATGGTTTCGGCGGCAACTTCAGGGGTTACCCATTCGCCGGCGGGTGCGTTGGGCAGTGCCGCGCGGTTCTGGGGGGTGTCGAGCAGAGAGGGTATGACCACGCTGGCCCGGATATCCTTGAATTTGCCCTGGTCGTTGATGATCTCCGCGAGGCGAAACAACAGCGATTTGCTGAGGGCATAGGCAAACTGGTTCTTGCCTTCGGCGGGATTGATGGCCGGGCGTGCACCGATGAAGACAAACTGTCCGCGCCCTTTCCGCTCGAAAAACTCAAGCAACGGCTTGACGATGTTGAACGCCGTGGCGAAGTTGAGTTTGATCATCTTGTCCAGCTCGTACATCGTGGTTTCAGCGATCGTTCCGGGCTGCCACCCGCCTACGATGCACACGGCGGTGTCGACCTCGGGGTCTTGTGCGATGATGCCCTTCACATAACCTTCCGATACGGTCTCGTCGGTCAGGTTGAGAAATTGAGCGTGTATATTGGCTTCATGCGGGCTTTCGCCGAATGTTTTGGAGTTTTCACCCAGTCCGAGCGCTGCGTAGATTTTATGCCCGTCCTGCGCGAAGCGCTTGACGACAGCCTGTCCCATATTTCCGGCCGCGCCGGTAACGATGATGGATTTCATGTAGAAATGGATTTATTGATGTTTTTGATCGTTTGATGATACAAAGGTCGGTATTGATTGGGGCGCCAATGTTTACCTGCGTAACATTTGGGAAATTAACCCTGAAGACTGCACTTGAATTCGGCTTTCGAGCAGATCCATGTGCTCCATATTTTCGCCGCGACCAGCATGCCCGACAGGGGAGCAATAAAAAATATCCACTGATGCCGGAAATTCAAGGCCGCCACTGCCGATGCCACCGACCGGGCGGGGTTCATGGATGTGCCGGAAACCGGCGATTCGAAGGTAATATAAAGCATCAGCAGTATACCTGCAAAAATGCCGGTAAACGGAGCGGTTTTTTCGTAGTTGCTGGAATACAGGATGGTCAGAAACAAGCCAAGCGATATGAACAATTCCGCGAGGAAGGCTGCAGTAATACCGGCCATGCCGGGCTGGGTTTGCACGAAATTCACCTCCGGAGCGGCTGTGAAAGCCGGTACCGACATCCGGAGCAGCAACATGGCTGCCGTGCCTCCCGCGAACTGTGCCATGATGTACCAGATCGCGTCGGGCCGGCTGATTTTTTTCAGGTATAAAAAGGTGAGCGTCACCGCCGGGTTCATGTGCGCCCCGGAACGGCGTCCCCAGCCCGAATATACCAGAAAAACCAGGGTGAGCCCCATGGCGCATCCCGACAGGGCGCGCCGCACCAGTGGATCGGCAACCGCATGGCGAACAGGCCAATCGGGCAACTCCAGCAAGCCGGTAAAAAAAGTGGCCGATAACATGAACATGCCCAATGCCCAGGCCTCGATAAGGTAATTGGGCCAGTTGGATTTCAATGCGGTGATCATCTTTGTGCTGCTTGTTTGGTTTTGTATGACAGGATTTACGTGATTGTTTTTAGACAGGATTTACAAGGTTGAAAGGCTGGTTTTACCTGTCGATCCTGTAAATCCTGTCCAAAAGCCACAGGGTTGCAGAAAAATTGCTCCTGTTGACGGATTAAAAACTTACTGTTCCAGTGTTTTGGTCCAGAAATCATCGCCCTGTT
>CALMBD010000114.1 GCA_937861115.1 uncultured Bacteroidota bacterium
CGGAGTAATAACCGATCATTTCGAAATTGAACACCCCCTCAATTTGTTCGGAAGGCGGAATTCCGGTAGAGACATAATTGATACTGCCGCGCAGGCCATCTTCCTCCATATCGAAACCAATATACCGGAGCGTCTTTTTGGCGGGATAACGACTCAGTAGCCGCGCAATTTCCATCATCCCGACCGTCCCGCTACCGTTGTCGTCGGCGCCGGGCGCATTGTTGACGGTATCGTAGTGCGCATCCACGATAACCACCTTGCCTGCTTCGGCAGTGCCGGCCTGTGTGCCGAGAATGTTGCGACCGGTGGCGGACAGATAGGTAAACGTTTTTTCTTCCAGGGGCAATCCGAGGCATGTAAAATGATTCCGGAGCGAATCGCGCACGGCATTCAGGTGGGCGAGTCCGGTATTGCGGTGCCGGATACCCTGCACAAATTCCAGGTCGGCTCGAATACGGGTGCTGTCGACCTGTCCGACCAGCTCTTGCAAATCGACATCCTGCTTGTCGTCGGCCACCAGCCGGACGGTAAACGTGTTCTGCACGGCGACAAGGGCACTGATATCAACCGTAATGGTTCGGGCGGTTCCGGCCGTTACTGGAAACCCTACATCGCCGGTCGGCTGCGGGAGCATACCGGTCAGGGTATAGGTTTTGCCGCCATCATTTGAAAACTCGAGGGAAATTTCCAGCGGATCATTCTCGGCGTCTTCGACATCGTAGGTGATGGTAAGTTTTTGGTTCGTCCAATCGGCATCGGCGATCAGGTTTGAAATGGAAGGCCGTTGATTTTGGGCAAACAGTCCGCAGCAAACCGGTATCATAGCCGCTAGCATCAGGAAGTATCTCATAACAGGCAGGTTTAAATTCTTGGGCTAAAAATACAAAAGGCACGCCGTGAGCGTGCCCATTGTAACAAACAAAACCAACTAAAAAACCTGCTTATGATTTTTCTCCTTCCCCGAAACTTGCTTCCGACCGGAAGAAGAGGTGTTTTGGATAACAACCGAATAAAAAACGGAGGAGCGGGCAGAAACGCTGCCAGGGGTTGAAAAAAAATTATCGGGGTGCGGGTATCTATAAAAGGGCAGCCCCGAATCGTATGGACGACCCGGGGCTGCGCTCTTATATCGGAGTACGTTGCGTTAGTTTTCCACCAGATAAGCCTCGGGGAAACCATTGGCGCGTACCTTCTCTTTGTCGCGGTTTGCCGCAGTCTGGGTTTGGTAGCCCGACAGCAAAATAGCCGTAAGTCCGGTTTTGCCAATCGGCCTTTTCTCTATCATCCCGTCCACGCCGGCTGCTTCCAGCGGGCCTGCATCGAACCTGTTGGGATCGGCAAGGGCGCAGAGCCGAATCGAATATTTACCGACGCTGCTTTTGGTCTGTGTGGTGGAGTAGACCGTCGGAGCAACGGCGGCCTTGCTTTCGACAACCGGAGCAGCCTTGGGCGCCACCATAAATCCTTTTATGCTTTCATCGGTCGCCACTTCGGTCACAATGATAGCGTCTTTAAATCCGCGTTTCACGGCTTCCGCCTGTGCGGTTTCGGCATCGGTGTATTTTGGCCAGACCCCAAGGCGCATCTTTAAGGAACCGTTCTTTGATTTGCTGTACACATTGCCCACATCCGACAGCGCGGCATAGTCGCTGATGGCGATGGGATTGTCAGGCGAGAAAGAGCCCAGTTGAACAGCGTAGCAAATATCCGAATTCTGAACTACGGCAGGGGTCGTGACGCCTCTTGAAGCCATAGATGCGGTGCTATACTGGGTTGGAGCAGTCGCAACAGGCGCGCCTCCAATGATCAGGCTTTTGTCGGCGCCGCGTTCTTCCACGATAAAGGCGCCTTTAAACTGCGGCGTTTTATTGACCTCTTTCAGTTTTTTCGACGCTTCATCCTTGGTCGGGAAAATGCCGAGGCGCACCTTGTTCAACTTATCCTCCGATTTCACGTAAAGGTTGCCGTGTTTGGCGAGGGGTTCATACTGCCGGGCGCTATTTTCATCCATATTATCGGGCGATGCCGCCAGTTGAATGGAATACCCGTTGAACTCGGGCTCAGGCACGGGTTGCTGGACGGGTATGAGGGTTGTTGTTTGACGTTGCGGGGCAGTGCTGTATTGGACGGGCGTTTCATTAGCAAAAAGCCGGTTGGTCTGGGTATTGGAATACACGACCGGCTGGTTGTTGGAGTACACGACCGGCTGGTTGTTGGAATACACAACCGGCTGCTCGGTACGCTGAACCGACGACGTTATGCCGGTGCCGGCCGGCTCGAGAAATACCGTTGCAATTTCGTTACCGGTACCGGGCAACCCGGGACGGGCTGTCAGTTTGGCCACCTTGTATCCGTCGTAAGAATACTCAATATCATAGTTGTTGAGCGGCGTAAGCATCATCGCGTATTTACCCTGGACATCCGTAGAAGTCTGGATCACCTTTCCGCCGTCTTTAAACTCTACGATAGCGCTGTAGAGCGGCTGGTTGGTGCGGGCGTCGAGCACCTTGCCCGTATATTCCTGGCGGCTGTCCAGCGCCATCGACACGATGATATTGTGCAGGCCGAATTCCTTGACATCGATGCGGGTGGTTTCATAACCCGTTTTGCTCAGTTCTATGACACAGTCGACGGGTCGGCCGGATGAGGAGAAATAATATTTCCCGTCGAAGTCGGTTTGCCCTTTTACCCGGTTGCATTCCGACATATCTACCAGCACACCGGGCACCGGTTTACCCCAGGTATCTGTTACCAGCAGGTTGTAACTCTTGATGGAGTAATCGTCTGTGCTGTAAATCTGTGGCGTAAGCGCATCGCCGGCGTTATTACCGGATGTTGCGAGTGCGCGTGGCGGAGCGGTATTGACGGGCAAAAGCGTTGTGCTGCTGCTTTTAGGGACGATTTGCCAGATATCCTCATTGCCTCGGCCGCTGGGGCGCGTGCTGGTCAGGTAACCGACATTCTGCTGGGAATTAAAAATAAAGCCGTAATCGTCGTAGGAGGAATTGATACCGGGACCAAGGTGAAATATATTGCCGATGGTCTCCTTGCCCAGTTCGGCGCGGAACACATCGAGGCCACCCAGACCGCTGTGCCAGTCGGAAGAAAAGTACAGGTCGGTACCATCGTAGAACGGCGTCACTTCATTGCCGGGGGTATTAAGCGGCGCTCCGACGTTGCGCGGAGTGCTCCACTCGCCGTTCACCAGGTTGGATACATAGATATCCCATCCACTGCCACCGGTTGTGCTGTTGGGGTTGTTAGAGGCAAATATGAGCGTATTGCCGCTGGGAGAAAGGCAAGGGAAGCCTGTCGCGAAACCCGACCCGTTGTAAGGGAATGCCTTCACGTTCGTCCATTCGCCGTTGACCACATCAGCGGTGTACAGGCTCATATTGACGCCTTTTTCAGCGATCTGGCGGGTACCGTTGATAAAATTGTTGCGGCAGAAGGCGACCCGTTTACCGTCGGCGGAATAGCTCACCGGGCCTTCGTTGTAATTGTTCTGGAGGTCGCTGCGCAGGAAAGCCGGTTTTTGGAGGTACCCGTTTTCCGGATTGCGCTGGGTGACGAACAACTGGTTGTTGGCGCTGCCCGACCAGTCGGTAGCCGACTGCGACTGCGTTTTCCGGACAATATCGGTGCGTGCGGAGCTGTACACGAGCCTGTTGTTCAGGAAAGCCGGACCGAAATCGGCAGCCAGCGTATTCAAGGGTTCATTTTTTGCCACATACAGGGGATCTTTAGCGGCATTGCTGATCGCAAAATCGCACATGTCAGCATAATGCCGCCCAACTTCCTGGGTTTGGGCATCCATGGCGGCGTATTCGAGGAATTGTCGCCTGGCCTGTACATAATCCCCTTTCATCATGAGCGCCTTTCCGTAGCGCAGTTGCACATCCGAGTCGGGGCGGCGCTGCTGTACCGCGCGCGCATACCAGGAAAGCGATTCTTCAGGCTTGTTCAACTGGAAGTAGCAATCGGCTACCCTGGCCAGCGCATGGGAGTTATTGGCGTCTTTATCCAACACCTGGGTGTAGGTTTTAAGGGCCAGATTGTACGCATAAAGGTCAAACTGTTTGTCGGCTCGCTGTAAGTCCTCCTGTGTGGAAGATTGGGCTGAAAGCCAGTTGGCGGCGCATAAAAACGCCAGTGCCAACCACCCTGCACGAGAAGTCGTGTTCATAGCAGTATGGTTTTAAAAGTAAAATACAGTTTTTGATGAACATCGCGTGTCTGCTCATTCTGAGGGAGAAATGGCAGTACACCCAAGTTACTGGCAAAAACGGATGAAAAAACATCCTTATTGCCATACCTGGCATAGTGGAGAGACTATCTTTTGATAGAGGGACGCTGCAAATGTATGGAGTTTAACAATACGGCGCTATATCTTTTGGTATTGATTTTCAGGGGGAAACGAAAAAGAGAGGGGTTTAGAGCGGGAATACGGCCAAAATAGCCACATAACCTGCTCTAAACCCCTCAAAATTTATACTTTAACTCCTATGTCTTATTTTCCGCCACCGTTGCGGTAAATATACTTTTCGATATCGCGCCATTCGGCGGAAGCCTGGTTGGGGAAATCACGGCGCAGGCGTTCGTAGGCTTTATTGGCCGCTTCTTTATTGCCCTGATAGTCGTTGAGCATACCCAGTTTTTTCAGGAAGTATGCTGCAAGCACGTCGTTTTTTGTTGCGTCGGCCGCTTTTTCATACAGATCGAGGGCTTTGCCATAATCTTCCTTCTCGGAGTAGCAGTCGCCGAGGACGCCGTATTTCATGGCGGGCAACAAATCGCCTTCCGGGTCAAAATCTTCCAGGTATTTGATGGCGCTGTCAAAATCGCCGAGGCGGAGGTTGCAGATGCCGGCATAATAATTAGCCGAATTACCGGCGGGAGTACCGCTGTATTTATCAGCCAGGGCCGCGAAGCCGTCGAAGCCGCCGCCCGGGTTGTCGAGGGCGAGCCGGAAAGAATCGCGCTCAAATTGTTGCTGTGCATGCCACATGGACGCCACCGCTTCTTTCTGTTTGGGCGCCATGATCATGTTGTTATAGAGCCACCATCCGCCGAGTGCGAGCACAATCGCGCCTACGGCATAAAGTATCAGGTTCGGATTCTGTTCCCAAAACGGGCGTGCGGGAGCCGCGCTTACTTCCTGTACTGTCGTTTCTTCCGCCTGAGAGACTTTACGTTTTGCCATTGTTCAGTTCAAAAATTAACAAGTTTAGACTTTCCTTTTCAAAAAGGCGGGCAAAAGTACGCAAAGTTTGATTTTGTGAAGGCCTGTGGGGAAAAATTGTTCAGCGAACGGTTATTTCCCCACAAAAATCCTTTGGGTGAGGTGTTTGTCGCCCGAAATAACGGAAACGCTGAACACGCCGACACCCCAGTCTGTGGCATCGATATCCAGCCGGATCGTACCGTTGAGGATTTGCAGGGATTGCCGGTACTTCAGTTCGCCGAGCAGATTGCTGATGTTAACTTCCCCTGCATCTTCGCGGTTGGAAAGCAGTTCGATCGTAAAGCGCCCCGTTGCGGGATTGGGGAACACGCGCAAGGAAAGGTCGCGGATATTTTCGCCAGATTTCAAATCCGTTTCGTCGCGCAACCCGGCCGTGTTTTCGTCGTGACAGGATACGGGCGTGAGGCGCAACTGCCCTCTGGGGCCACCTGTTGCCAGCGTTGCCTGCATCCGCCTCACCTGTCCATGCGTAAACAGGCACTGGAGCGTATCGGTTGAATTGTCCATCAGGTTGGTAATCATTTCTACGGGATTGCCGTCGCACAGGCTGACATGTCGGTAACCGTAATCAGGCAAACCGGTATTGTCGGCATTGTGAATGGGGGTATCCTCCACCATATCGTCGGCACAGGGCCTGTATTCGTTCCATAGTTCGTAGAGATTGAGATAACTGCCCATCAGGTGGCTCAGGGTGCGGCCCAGGTAGTAGGGATTATCCTTGTCGGTACGGGTACGGGCGAAAAAGCGGTCGTCGATCACAATACCGTCGGATTCGTCGGGCCCGCCGGGCAGTTGAGCAAACCCGGCATTGTTGCCGGCCAGTCTTGCCACCCAGATGTTGCAAAAATATGCGGTAGCCCATGCCTCGCTGCCGCCGTATTTCGCGCGGCAGACCGAATCGCTCACGCCCCATGCGCGCGGCGTTGCGGGCGGTTGCAGCAGCCCGCCTGCCGGGCGGCCATTCTCATCTATAACCGCCAGGCAAAACCGGATCATGGGCAGCCCTGCAACCTGCGCAAAACCTTCCCGCCGATCAGCTTCGTGCCGGTAGGCATACCCTTCGCTGTCGCTACTACCCGACTGCCGGTACTCACCGGACAGGTAGGGGTGGTCGGGGGTATAAAAGTCGATATTCAACCGGTCGATCTGGGCCTGAACGTCGGCAGCAGTAATCGCTTCACCGTCGGGCAACGGCATCAGATGAAATACCAGGGCGACGCTGACGGTGTCCATGACACCCGTCTGCCCGAATTTGGCGGTAAACCCTTCAATGTTGTCCATCGCTTCGCGAACGCCCCGGACCGAAGATTTCAGGTATTGCAGCCGAGACTGCGTGGCGAAGTGGCGATACACCGGCCATTTCGTTTCCGGGGTTTGAGCGTTCAGGGTAAAGGTGAAGGCGAGGCCGAGCAGGGTGATGATATGTGTGCGCATATGTGGGTTGCAGGTTGAGATAGTTGAATATCAGGATAGTATTTCCATCATCACTTTTTCAGAAAATCAGATGTTATTTTCAATCGTTCGGGGTTCTCGTTGTAGGAAAATGCTACTACTGCTCGTCCACCTGCCGCAAGTCCTGTCAATCCAATTCCAATCCCTTTCACAATTGGATGTGGAACTTTTGACAGCCCTGTTCCAACAAGGCCTACACCTCCTGCAACCTTGTCAGAGACTTTTTGTGCTTCTCTGTTCTCTCTTGCTAATTGCTGTACGGGACTTAATCCGGAGTTTTCCTTTTTGAAATTCTGAACATCTTTTGCAATCTGTTGAAACTCCTGGCTTGCTTTATTCATTTCCAAGTTTTTATATTCATCAATTGTTGTTGTATTACTACCGGAAATAATGGTAGCAGTATTTGTTTGACTCACCTCCCCGACGTTCCCGCTTTGGTCTATCTTCGTTGTGGTTATCTGCGTCTGGTTCATGGTATACAAGGTATTGCCCTCATCATCCTTTTGCACAGTTTGAGTTGTCACGATTTCCTTGACCATATCTGTTCCTTTGGTTTTACCCTTGTCGTCAAACCGGAAAGACACCTCTATTCTTCTCGTTGTTTGTGTAACGGTGGGTTTGGGCAGTTCAGCCTCCTTCCCATCCGGGTCGACAAACATCAAGGGGTTATTAAATGCATAATTATATGGGGAGTGTGGTTTCATTTTCTCTGCAAGCGGATCAATACTCCACCATCTTCCAATTGCAGGATCGTACCATCTTGCGCCATAATCGTTGAGATTCAGGGCAAAATCGTCATTGTACTCTTTGCTGTTATACTGGTACCTGTTGTCAGGAGCAACATTATTCATCCATGAATAAGTCATGTTCAATCCAAAGGGATAGTAATGATTTTCCTGAAGAATATCGCCCGGGACATCCACAACATTGTTGGCGTTGAGGTCAGCAAAAGTCAGGCGCTCATTGCCCAAGTGGTCCTTGATTGTATATTCGTATTGATATGATGTTCCGCCAAGTGGGACAATGCGACCTTCCAAGTGGTAGATTGCTTCCAGTGTCAACGCCCCCCCGCTATTTGTGCGGTATTCCAGCCCGTTCACATAGTCCTGGGTATAGCCTGCAGAAGTAGTCGGGGAAACTGTCCTGCGCAGTTTTTTACCCAACTGATCATATAAAATACTCATCGAACCATTCGATCCGAAACTGAAATTGGTGGGCAGGTTCAAATGATTGTATGTGACAGACATACCAGTACTGGCGCCTTTGTACGGATCCAGTGTCATGTTGCCGTCGACGTCGTAAGAATAGGTTGAAGAACCTGTAGCGTAGATGCCTGGGTTAAAGCCCTGTGCCTTTGCCACATTACCGACCGCCGATTCCGTGATTTTCTGGATGCGATTTGAAGCGTAATTATATGTAAAAGAGAGATTGTCGATTACCCCGTTCGTATAACAGGTCGCGCTGACAGGGTCTTTATACAACCCTCTGCGTAAAAGCGAGGTGATATTGCCTCTTATATCGTAAGTGACATTTTCCTGAAACTTGTTATCTGTAGATGCCGTTCCGGAAGAGGTGATATCAGCGTAATATGCCGACGTCAGCCTATTCAGAAAATCATACTGAAGTGAATATCCCTGACGCTGACGGCCCCTTGTTTGCCAGACCAACTGAGAAATATTGCCATTGCGCTGACCCGTCGGGCTGCCAAATGTGAATCCGGGTGTTTCGTAGTAAAGGTCAAGTTTGAAGATATCGTTGCCGTCGGGATTCGACGAGAATGCAGCTTCTGCCGGGTCTGGTGTTGCCGGGTTAGTGGCACATAAAGCAATAGCCGACTGACTCAAGGCGCTGAAACTACTACCGCCATTGATAGACGTTAGCCAGTTACGGTCGTTATAAGCATAATCAATACTCTGCAGGAAAGAACTTGTCCCGCCAGAGGTAACTGCTCCAAGGCTTTTGTCGATCAACCGATCCCGGAAGTCATAGGCATATTGAGCCAATTGTTTTTCTGCATTCGCATCAATTTTATGATACAATGCCGTCTGGCGACCGGAATGATCGTATGTCGAGCGGGTGGTCAGAGTCAGCGTAGCCGAAGATGTACTGGATTTGTGTGCACGTACTTCGGTGAGAACATTTCCTGCATAATCGTAAGTATAGGTAAGGTTGTCTAGCCCTGTTCCATTCGTCAGGTGGTTGTTACCGCTATCGGTTACCATACGGCCGGTCACACTATTGTACGTGAAGTTTCGGGTGATGGGAATTGAATAACCCGGTATCCAGGTTTGGGAGGTAATAAGTTTGTCCAAACTGTAGGTATAGGCGGTATGTTGTTCATTATACGAAAGCGTGGCATTATTCGGATCCGGGTTTACACTGATATGAATACCATTGCTTATCGGTCGGCCATAATCATCATATTTATTTAGCAACCACTTGTTGGCAGATTGAAAAACTCCTGTCTGAGTAAGAACTAACTGATCGCGCAAGTTAAATTTCATATTAATCCCGGCCATATCAGGAATCTTTTTGTATGTCATATGATTCGCAGCGTCATAGGCATATTCATAGCGGAGATTGCTTTCCGACAAACCTGTTCCGACTCCAGGGGGCAATACCTTTACTACTCGGTTTTTATCATCGTAAAGGGTATATGTATTGGCAACATTGGTGGATTCCTTTTGACAGGAGAGCAACACTCGGCCTTTTTTATCCTTGTACGTAATGGTTTGAAGATTTTTGGTGGCAGACTGTGGTTTGGTCACTGTACTCTTAAAAAGACTGTTCGCAGCGTAATACGATGTTAGTGTAGTACCGTCGGAGTATCCTACTTCACTGGTTGTATTGGCAGCATAGGTAATTGAAGCAGCATAACCTCCCGGAGGGGTAATAACCGTTTCCCGATTCAGAGGCGACGTTTCATATTGTGTCCAGGTGTACGTCTGCCCACCCGGAACCGTAGCAAATGCACCTGTGTTCACTGCCGTTTCAAATGGGGTGTACTGTTTTGTTACACGTCCCTGGTTGTCATACTCCACTGCACTCACCACATCCTTTTGTGCCGGCGACCAGCCTTTTTTCACGGTCTGTTGAGACCGACCCAGCCCGTCGAGGTATTCTATCGATTCGGTACTCGTCAGGCTACTGCCGGTTACTGCCGTGAAACTGTTTTTCGCCTTAATCCAGTTGCGCGTATCTGATACTTCGTTGAAGTGATAGGTGTATTCCGTTTTTACATTTCCATCCACCACCGCACCACTGACCACGCTGGCGTTGTCTTTTGTGCTCTTCGTCAGTCGCATCAACCAGTCGTATACAAAACCCGTTTTCCGTCCGTCTATATCGGTAATCGACCGTAACAGCCGTGTGCCAGGGTAGTAATCGTACGTAATGACGTGGCTTTTGTAGGTTTTCGACTGTAGCTGGCCGCCTGTAGTCCATACGTATGTTTCCGGGTCAGTCCAGTTGGCTGTTGTAAACGAGGCCGGGCTGCCTTTGGTGTTGTAGCTGTTCATCGTACCCTTTAACACCCAGGTACCCGTTGTCGGGGTGCCGTTGCTCCAAGTCATTTCATAACTATAGAAAAGCCGTGGCCGGACATGGGTGGAAGAAATACAGGACGTACTGCTGTAAAATGTACCGCTATCGTTAAAGGAAGCAAAATCTTTGCGACTGCCCTCTACCTGCAAGCCCCCCACCTTAGTGACAATCTCGTAGGGTTCGCCAATGATGTTGCGCGCCAACAACTGGTCTCGGAGGCACCCGGCGGTAAGGTCGTAGGGATACTTGTATTCCTTCCGCGTCACCTTGTTATCCGAATTGGTCATTACCTCGGCCGTCGGCATAAAGTAGTTGTTGAAATTGCCGTATTCGTAATTGGTAGTAGTCGTTACCCCGTCGAGCATTTCCACCCTTGTATCGAGGCGATAAACGCTTGACAACAGAACGTATTTTTCAACCCGGAAGCCCGTGTAGGTGTGTGTTTCCTCGCTTCCCAAATAATTGTGTTTGCAGGCTAGAGGGATCGTCAAAACCTTGTTTATCGAACCGGTATTGACCTGAATGCCATACTCTGCACCTGTTGATGTCGTGGAGGCCACCAGTGCATTTGAGGTATTATAGGTGCGTTCCTGGTCCGGCTTGCCCAGCGTCACCGACGGGCGGTCCGGCGTCAGCGGGTAGGTGTACAACGGCGGATTGCTTTGTGTGTACAAGAAGGTATACACCTTGTATCCGTTGCCGTTGTGGTTTTCCTTCACCCGTTTGTAGCCGCAGTGAAAGCCCTCGAAATTAAACATCGGCACCATCGATTGCTCGGTAAAGATCATCTGGTAGTACGAGATATAACCGGGCATGTGGTTGGAGGGTATGTCTATGGCTGCCGTGCCTTCCACATTGAAGCCATATACCGGCATTTTGTACAATACACCGCTCGAAGCCGTCGCAGAGTTTTCCTCCAGGTATTCGTAGGTTTTTACAAGATCGTTTGCCGAAGGCGTTACGTCCTGACTGCGAATTTCCTTGATGCGCAGGCCGCCGACGGTTTTGTTCTGAAGCGATGAGGTCGTAGAATTGATGTACAACTGCCCATAGCCGTCGGTCGTGGATATCCTGAATTTATAATTGGTGTTGGCCAGGAAGGTAATGCCGTTGCCTTCCAGGTAAGACAGGTTGACTTCCGGCGACCAGACCGTCTGATTATCCGGATTGCCACTGATATTGAACGAATAGGAGCCCATCGTGGCGTTGTCCGACCCGCGCAGTGCCGTTACCGTAACCGGCACGGTATACTGGTTCACGCAAGTCGACGGCGCCGGAGGACTGAAATACGGGGGAATATCCGCCAGGGATATTTTGAACTTGGTATTGTTGTTCTGCAACTCCGTGGAGGTGAACTGGATATTCGCCGAGGTATTTGTCTGCACACCACAGCAGTTGCCAATGTACAGGTCGGCGCAACTGTACAAGTGCAGTTTTTCAACCGTTGTCGGCACCATTGTCTGCACCGTATTGGCTTCGTAGGTAAATTTCGTTTTGCCGCCTGTCGGGTATTTTATTGCGATCAACATGCCTTTTTTCAACCATGTTTCGTTCGACTCCTTGTTGGCATTGCCGAAGGTGACGGTGGTGGAACTGTTGGGCACCGTAAGGGTTGTGGACGGAACACTCACCAGTTGCGTTTCATTTGCCAGGGCGCCGTTGTAAAACCCCCAGTGGTCGGTCGCTTTCGACATCCGCCAGGGCAGGAAATTGCTGCTGTAGGTAAAAACATACGGCGGAATGGTCGTAGCCGGGCCGCCGCAGCTACTTTCCTGCACCTGATTCAGCCGCAAGCGTTTGTACAAACTGGTCGTCTGAACAGAGGTTGTATCCGTAAAGTAGTCGTAGGAAAACGTAAAGCGCTTACAAGCCACCTGAGGCGAACCGGATTTAATGTCGACATATTCCAGTCGCTTGGCATCCAGCGCGTGCAGGTTGTCGGGATTCAGGTCGAGGCGGTTGGTCGTGGCCATAAAATCGAGGGTTTCCGTACTGCTGCTGATGCTGCGCAGGCGCTTGCCGTCGATCTCCGTCTGGAAGCCGGGGTGATAGGTGTCGATGCCCGTCGGGTGGCATTCATAGCCGGTATTGCCCTGCGGATCAGGGCAAAATGCCGAGTTAAATTCCTTTTGTTTGCAGGGGGCATAGTTCCAGTAGGAATAGTATTCCTGGTCGTAGGAAAGGTTGATCGAATACTTCAGGTCAGGCGTTTCCACTTTCAGCAGGTACCAGCTCGAGCAGTAGGTTTTCGTCGAAGGTTCGCCAAACTGGTGGGTGTATTCCCGGGCTGCTACCGTTGAACCGCTTATAACTGCTTCGCCAAAGGTGTAGCGCGTACCGTCGGTGCCGATGAGCGTGAATTTGGTGAACGAAGAATTGAACTCCAGTTTAAGGTCTTGCCTCGGGATAAATGTATAGGCAGGCTTGCCTTGCGACGCTGCGGCGCTGTAATCGATATAAAACTTGCCGCTGTAGCCACCGACATTGAACGTGAACAGGTCGGGCTCGGTATCGAGGTTGCCCTGACCCGCCTGACTCAGCATGTCTTTGTGGCTCTGAATGTTGAGGTCAAATGTCGCCGGCAGGTTGGCGCCATTGGGATAGTAGCCATAGGGATACGACTCATCGGGGATGCCCTGCACCGTGCGGGTGATGATGCCTCCCGCATTCAGACTCCAGCCTGTACCCACCCAACTGGCCATTTCTGCAACCTTGATACCCGAGGCGTGGTAACTGAGTTCCACCGGCAGCGATAATGGCCCCTCCTGCACCGTATGGATCGGAATTTTGATCTCCGGAATACCCGTAAATAGGTTGACCGGTATATCGCCGTATTTGCCCAGGGCTGCGGCATTCGGTGCGGCCATGACGGCGCCCGAAACGTATTTATTGTTGGGCTGTGCGCTGATTTTCAGGGAAATAAGCGCCAATACGATCACCTGAATCAGGCGAAAAGAGTGTGTTTTGATGTCAGGGTACAGCATACGGATCATGCGGATTGCCGGTAGAGGAAGTTTTGTGAGCAGCGTGTTTTCCGGGAATTTTTCCGAAACAAAGGTGGGGGTGCAGGTAGTGATCATTTTGTGCCATTTGGGGTCAGATGGGGCCAATTGGGGCCAGGTATTACCGGTAAGTCGAGTACCGAATATTCCAATAAATACTACGGGGTAACCGGGACGAACCTGTCCCAATTACCCCGAAGGCAATACACTGGTTAATGTTGAGGTCTGGAGATAGTCAATTACATAACGAGATATCGCGTGCTGTACAAAACTCGCGACGGCATACTTTTAACAGCGGTCAAATTGTAAAATTGAAGTAAGCATATCAGGCTGATTGGATGTTGACGCCGTTTCAGGCCATTTCGAGCCATCCCAAACTCTTGTATATCTCCACCTGTTGCTCCGGCCCGATCAGGCCCCTTGGTATCTCAATCCGGGCATCCTTGAGCCGCCGCTGAAAAGTGCGCAGGCTAAAGCCCATGGCATCGGCAATTTCTTTTTTGTAACGCGCTCTGGTTTCGGAGTTAAGCGCAGTGATGGCGAGTGACTTTGTCATGCTGAAGGTAGTTTTGTGTGTCGATTAATGGTAAAATGCTTCGACAAAGTTGATTCATCATTACAGGCTATTCAACTACACTTTTTTTGAATTTTCCGGGATACCGGTTTAGCAGGCAAAAAAAAACACCAACTGGTACAAGTCCAGTTGGTGCAGTCAAACAAATGGGAAAACTTCTAGTTGCTGGCCGTACAGGAAGTAACTGACGTGGAGAAAAACTCAGATACCGAGCTCGGAACAAAATCAAAGAAGTTGCTCGCCCAGCATGTACAGTTACTTACGTATATTGCCGTTCCATAATAATTTGAGTAGGTAACATCATCGTCAAAGCGAACTTGATTGATGCTAAAAGCAGGTGCGCCATTGATTGGTGAAGTAATTCCGGACAGACTTCCCCCTCCGGAGACAGTCAGGTTGGAATTTTCGTAGTGCCACCCGATCCAGTTTTTGTATTTGCTTTCGCAGCGGTGCTGTACCCGGCAGCTCAGGGTGTAAAAGTAGATGGGATAAGAACCTGTTCGAATCGGATTTTCGATCGTTATCCAGACCTTTCCTTTTACTTCGCGGCTTCCATTGTTGTTATTGTTCGTCTTATTGCCACACGTTAGTTCGGGGCCCCTTGCTGTAATACCTTCTGTGTTATCCAGGTCGTAATTTGCTACGGCGAGGTGGTAAATGGGTGCAATGAATACATCCTCCGTTTGGGTACCTATCGGCTGGGTTTCCGCATTTTTTAAAGCGGCATAGTCGCCTTTCACCCTGATGGAGCGATCATTCGTGTATTTCCAAATCTCATCGCCGATTTTCACAACACCCTCTTCGTTCAGCACGCAGCGGTAGTAATGCATCCAAAGCATTGGTTCAAGATCAACCTCATCGCCAATAAGTACTTTGTTGCGCCATTTTTCGCGAAATGCATCCAATTTTGTTTGATCGCCAGATTTTACGATCTCGCTTAAATCTGCCTTGGCATCTTCAAAAGCAACGCCGAAGGAACGGTAACCGGAACCGGCAAATTGCTTTACCCAGTCTATGATCTCATCCCCGTTCAGGTTCTCAGTTTGTGCAACAACCTGATCAAAATGTTCGCGGTCCTTGAAAACCAAATAGCCGTTTTCAACTTTTATTAAGGCTGATGACGGATTGGTTTCCGGAACTCTTTCCTTATTACAGGACGTCAAAAAAAACGTGATTCCGGCAAAAATACCGGCTGCGATGGCGAAGACGGACAGCAGTCCTCTCTTCTGGATCAATGTGATAGTCATTGTTGTTAGAGTAGTTTGTGTACCTCCCTCTTTCTGGCTCGAAGGATTTTGCCCCGTTTACTCTTTTATGGATTTTCAACGGCCCGTCTCCGAAATGTTCCGGGATAAACTCCGGAGGATCATTTCGAAACAAAGGTCATATCACATTGATA
This sequence comes from uncultured Bacteroidota bacterium, assembly GCA_937861115.1. Classification (GTDB taxonomy): domain Bacteria; phylum Bacteroidota; class Bacteroidia; order Chitinophagales; family Saprospiraceae; genus M3007. Next base: position 15,216 of record CALMBD010000114.1, read on the forward strand.
TATCATTTTGCGCCAAATGGGCTCAATTCAGATCAAATTAGCTCTTTTCCAGCCACCCCAACGCCTCATACACTATTCGTTGTTTGGAAGGGCTGATCAGCCCCCGTCCAACTTCCAGCTGTGCCCCCTTGATCTGTCGCTTGAGGGTGCTCAGGCTGATGCCCATTATGTCTGCCATTTGTTTCTTGTTAACTGCGTAAGGCCTGACAAGGTCGGGCGCCGGTGTTTTTTTTGTGTTTTGATACATGACAATCAGTTTTTATGTGTATGTATGAAGGGATTAAAAGTTACCAACTTGTAGAGGGGTTCTAAAATTCTCACTGCAAGATTCAACATTGGAGTGGATGTTGCCTTCCACAGTTTTTCTGGTTTTTCCTGAAAATGCGGCCAGGCAAGCATACAGGAAGTGCGCTGCAGCACAGGCATGCAGCGCACTTCAAATTTGTACCAACCCGGGGCTACGAAAAAAGTTAAAGGTAATAACTATGTATATCTGACTGATAAACGTGTTACTTTCCCCTCAGATATCCTATAAAAGCCCGCCGCACGTCGTTTCGCAAATCATTTTTATCCTTCGGGTCGGCTTTCGTTATGATCAGGATGTCCGGGTTCGACGATTTGCCGTCGGCGTCGGCAGAAGCCTTGAGGAAGTCCATATTCTGTTCGTTGCCGGTGAGCAGGAAGTCGGGCAGCACAACACGGTAGTTTTTGGCATCGTCGAGTGCTTTTCCCGCCACCATCCACCTGCCGGCAGTCTCGTCGCGGCTTATGTTGTGCAACTGGAGGTACCCGCCGTTGGTCTTGTTGCGCAGCCCGGCGTCGAGTGTCTTGCGCAGCAGGGCGCCGCGCATCTCCACTTCTGTGATACCGCCTCCAAAGGGGAGCATGCGCACCACGTCAAGTTCTGTCATGGTACCGCTCAAGATGTCGTCTACACGAATGGAACCGCTGTTCAGGATGGCGCAATCGGGTTTGGTTTTGGCCACCGACATCATGGCGGCAGTGATCAGTTCCCCCGCCTTGCATTGGGTATGGCGCACTACTGCTTCGCGGCAGTCGAGCGGTTCGGAAAGTTTGGTCACCACTTTTGCCGGGTCGAAGCCCGACGAGGCCAGCGACTCGTTTTTGATCTGTTCCCATTTGGCCACCACAGCAGCCGTTTCCGGATCGTCGGGAATAGAGGCATTTACACGACGCAGTTCAGATTTCACCGTGGCTGTTTTGGTGTTTTTGTTGTACCGCAGGGTATGTACGTAGACGGTTTTGGCATTGGCATCGGCCTTGGCTATGGTAGCCTGCCCCACCTTGTGTATCTGGTTGTCGTGGTCGTGTCCCCCCATGAGAAGCGGTATGCCGGGGAGTATGGCAGAAAGTTTTTTATCTTCGGCTGCGTCGAGGTGGGTCAGCGCCACGACAACGTCTGCTCTGGATTTCAGATCGGCGTAGTTCTTTTTTGCCGCGTCGAAGTAATCCGAATACGCCACCCAGGGCTTGCGTCCGGTATTGATCAGGACGCCGAATACACCGATGTTCAGCGATGTACCGTCGGCATCATATACGGTAAACACCTCGTTATCGGGACATATTTCCGTACCGCCGTTCCTGTTTTTAAAAAACTGCTGCGTCCAGGTATCGCCCTTCAGCCGCGCATTGGCCGCAAACCAGGTGAAGGTCGACTCGTCGAGCCGGGCCTGCAGATCAGCCAGGTCGTCGTAATCAAACTCGTGGTTGCCGAACACCACCCAGTTCAGGCCAAGTGTATTCAATACATCCACCATCTGTTTGCCCCGGATGCGTTTTCCTTCGTGTTTCAGGGTACCGATTACAGAAGGGCTGATGAAATCGCCGGCCAGTACGGTAAAGGTGTTGGGATTTTTGGCCAGCAGTTGCTTCCTGATGGTGGCCACCCGGGCCAGCCCGCCCGTATTGTCGGAGAGCGACGGCGATATCTCGTACACGTCGTTCATCTGGAGGAACTGCACTTCGATGATTCCGTCGTCGGAAGTGCCTGTCGCCACCTTTTTGCCGGGATCACACGAAAAAAGGGCTGTTATCAGGAGGAGGTAAAGAATCCTGGTTGCTTTCATTGCCGATTTCTTTTTAGTATTGCAACATTAGCGGAATATTCGCGGCTAATATACAACCCCTCCCTAATCCGCTGACTTTTGGAAGCCCGCAGCGATCAAAAAGCATCAAATTATGCCTGACTCAAATCATACCACCACACCAACTTTGCTCTGGAAACCATCGCCCGAACTGTTAAACGGCAGTAACATTGCCCGCTACCTGGCCTGGATGGCCCATGAAAAAGGCCTGAATTTTGAACAATACCGGGATGTCTGGACCTGGTCGATAGAAAACATCCCGGCCTTCTGGCAGAGCCAGTGGGAGTATTTTGACATTAAATCGCATTCTCCTTTCCGGTCTGTACTGGAAGGCGCCGGGATGCCGGGATACAAATGGTTCGACGGCGCAACGCTCAACTACGCCGAGCACGTATTTCGCCAGAAAACAACCGCACACCCGGCCATCCTGTTTCAAAACGAGCGCCAGCCGCTCGGCGAAATGAGCTGGGCCGAACTCGAACACCAGACCGCAGCACTGGCCGCTCACCTTAAGGGTTGCGGCGTACAGCAGGGCGATCGCGTGGCGGCCTACCTGCCCAACTCGCCGCATGCCATCGTGGCTGCGCTGGCCTGTATGTCCATCGGCGCCATCTGGTCGAGTTGTTCTCCTGATTTCGGCGCGGCAAGTGTGGCCGACCGCTTTGTGCAAATCCAGCCAAAAGTGCTGATCGCGGTAGATGGATATACCTACGGCGGAAAACCCTTCGACAAACGCGATACCCTCCGCGAACTCTGTACCCTGTTGCCTACCGTGGAACAGGTGATCTTTATCCCCTACCTCGACGAGCACGCCAAATTGAATATCGACAAAAAGGTCGTCGACTGGTCTGTTGCTATTGCGGCCGCTACTGCTGCCACCTTCACTCCCCTGCCCTTCTCCCATCCCGTTTGGGTGCTGTATTCTTCCGGCACTACGGGCGTGCCCAAAGCCATTACCCATTCGCACGGCGGCAACCTGCTTGAACACCTCAAATACCTGCACCTGCACAACGATGTGCGCCCCGGCGAGCGCTTCTTCTGGTACTCCACCACCGGCTGGATGATGTGGAACTTCACCCTCGCGGCCCTGCTGGCAGGCGCTACCATCGTGCTGTACGACGGCAGTCCCGGCTACCCCAATCTTGAAGTCCTGTGGGAACTGGCGGAGAAAGCGCCTATACACCATTTCGGTACCAGCGCGCCGTTCCTGGCGGGATGTATGAAGGCTGGGCTCTCGCCGGGCAGGCAGTTCGACCTGCAGCACCTGCGCAGCATCGGCTCCACCGGCTCGCCGCTGCCACCCGAAGCCTTCGGCTGGGTATACGACAACGTCAAGCCGGACGTATGGCTGTCGAGTATGGCGGGCGGCACCGACGTGTGCACGGCCTGGGTAGGCGGCAATCCATTGCTGCCTGTGTACCAGGGCGAAATTCAGTGTCGCTGTCTCGGCTGCGCCATGGAAAGTTGGGACGAAGCGGGCCATCCCGTTCCGGTCGGCGAGGTCGGTGAAATGGTGGTCACCCAACCGATGCCTTCCATGCCGGTATTTTTCTGGAACGACCCCGACGGCTCGAAATACCGAAGCAGTTATTTTGAAACCTATCCCGGCGTCTGGCGCCACGGCGACTGGCTGCAAATCACGGAGCGCGACACCCTGGTTATTCTGGGTCGTTCCGATGCCACGCTCAACCGGCAGGGGGTGCGTATCGGTACTGCGGAGATTTACCGCGCCGTAGATAAAATTGCCGACATCCGCGACAGCCTGATTATCAACCTCGAACGCCCCGACGGTTCCGACTGGATGCCGCTGTTTGTGTTGCTTGCGCCGGGCGCCGTACTCAACGATGAACTGAAAAGCCGCATCGGAAAGGCCTTGCGCAGCGCCTACAGCCCAAGGCATGTGCCCGACGATATTCTCGAAGTATCCGATATTCCGTATACCATTTCAGGAAAAAAGATGGAAACGCCGGTGAAAAAGATACTGCAGCGCAAGCCGCTGGACAAGGCTTACAACCGCGATTCCATGCGCAATCCGGAGGCGATGGCGTATTTCATCGAGCTGGCAAACCAGCTGGCAAAAGGGTTTTGAACGGGACGCCTGCTTTTGCTGCAACCTTGTCCGGTTGAGGCTGTCTTTCCGGCAAAAGATTCAAATTCAGGCATTCAAAACCTCTGTTTTCATGAAATTTCGCTTGTTCTCCACTGTGCTGCCTGCACTGCTCCTGCTGTGCACCGGCGCATTTGCCCAAACCGGCAACACGACCCGCAGCCTTTCTTCATTTGATAAAATTTCCGTGTCGGGCGGCTTCGACAAACTCATTCTTAAAGAGGGCAATACAGAGTCTGTCTCGCTGGAAGTCACCGGTATCGATGCCGACAAGATCAAGACCGAAGTAAAAGGCAATACACTCGAGATCGGGATGAAAAAAGGGCGCTACCACAATTACAAGGCAAAACTTACGGTGACGTTCCGCAGTCTGAAAGAAATTTCCAGCAGCGGGTCGACAGATATCGAGGTCGAATCAACGATCAAGGGCGACCGCTTTGCATTTTACGGCTCGGGATCGGGTGATTTCAAAGGCGCCTTCGACGTGAAAAAACTGGAAATTGCCCTTTCGGGCAGCAGTGATATGACCCTCAAGGGCAAGGCCGAGCAACAGGACATTGCCATCAGCGGCTCCGGCGATATCGATGCATCCGACTTGAAAGGCAAGGAAGCCAGTGTGGCCATCAGCGGTTCCGGCGATGTAAAACTCAGTGTCAGCGGTCCTGTACATTCTTCGGTATCCGGATCGGGCGACATCAGCAACAACAATTAGTCTTTTCAGACATAAAGAAGCGTTTGTAGTCCAATTTCGTGGGGCGTAGCCGTATGGTTGCGCCTCATTTTTTTTGATCTTGCACAGGAAAACCCTTGCGAGCCGGCAAGGGCTGTTACATTTGCCTCCCGATGAAAAGCAGCCTTGTCATAGCCGAATTTCTTGCCGAATGCCAAAGGCGTGTGTTGCTCGACGTGCGCTCACCCGGCGAGTACGAGCATGGGCACATCCCCGGCGCACTGGCATTCCCGCTGTTCAGCGATGAAGAACGCGCGGCAGTGGGCACCCTGTACAAGCAAAAAGGCAGTGAAGCCGCAATGGAACTCGGTCTGGAATTTGTCGGCCCCAAAATGGCGGATTTTGTGCACCGGGCGCGTCAACTGGCCCCGGAACGCCGGCTGGCCGTTCATTGCTGGCGCGGCGGACAGCGGAGTGGCAGCATGGCCTGGCTGCTCCGCCAGGCAGGCTTCGACGTGGTAACGCTCGAAGGGGGCTACAAGGCCTACCGCCGCCATGTCCTTGAAACATTTGAACAGACGCCTCTGAACATTGTCATCGTCGGCGGGCGCACCGGGACGGGTAAAACAAAAATTCTGCATTGTTTGCGCGACATGGGGGAACAGATCATCGACCTCGAACAACTGGCCCACCACAAGGGGTCTGCTTTCGGGTTTATCGGCGAAGCGCCGCAGCCCAAGGTGGAGCAATTTGAAAACGAGCTCTTTGACGTGATCCGCGCGCTTGATCCCGGCAGGCGGGTATGGGTCGAAAACGAAAGCCACAGCATCGGCCGGGTTTTTATCCCCGACGGGCTCTGGCGCCGCATGAAAACCGCCCCGCTGCGAAACGTCGCTATTCCGGAAAATGCGCGCATTGAAAACCTGCTTGCCGACTATACCCTGACCGACAAGGCCGATCTCGAAAAGGCCTTTCTGAAAATCGGGAAAAAACTGGGCGGACAGCACCTGAAAGCGGCGCTCGAAGCGCTTGAGCGCGATGACTTTGCCGAAGCGGCGCGTATCGCCCTGCGGTATTACGACAAAACCTACCAGTTCGGTCTCGACAATAATCTTTCACCCGATATCCGGAAACTGGAGTTCGATTCGGGTGATGCAGAAAAAATTGCCCGTTTTTTGGTAGAAAAAACATAGATTTGCCTTCTTCTTTTAATCCGCTCGCAGCATAAGACGCCTGCATCATTTAATCCAGCTGTTCACGGCAGCGCCAGTTTGCTGCCAGTTGTTCACCCAAATATCGGTTACCATGCGCTGTTTGCTGTTCATCGGCCTGTGCCTTATTCCCTTTACAGGGCATTCTTCCGCCATCCGCTACGAAATCACCCCGCTTTTTCCCGAAAATGATGCGGCGTACCTGCAGGTGCGCGTGTTCCTGAACGGGGAGACCGACGGCACCACGGAATTCACCATACCTGACCGATTCGGTCCCGCCGATCAACTGTTCCAGTGCATCCGCAACCTGCGTTGTACTTCCGCCTCATGCACTCTGGTGGTCAACAGGGCACTGAGCCGGTTCGTCGTGCATCATCCGGCGAATGCAGAAATCGAGCTACAGTACGAGGTCATCCAGGATGTGACGGGAGAAACCCTGACTACTGAAACCGCCTTTCGACCGCTTATCAGACCCGACTTCTTCTATATCCTGGGTAGCGCGCTTTTTGTGACGCCCACGTTTGGAGAAGGGATCTGTCCGGTGACGCTGGAATGGCGCGGCCTGCCTCCCGACTGGCAGATTCACAACAGTTTCGGAACGGGACAACTGGTGCAGCATTTTCAATTTTCAAAGTCGCGACTGATCGAATCGGTCTTTCTGGGCGGTCATTTCAGGGTGCTGGAGACCAGGGTCCGGAACAGCCCGGTATACCTTGCCATTCAGGGCGACGACTGGCCGTTCTCCGATATCCAACTGCTTGAAATGCTGCAGAAAACGGTAACAACCCAGCGCGCATTCTGGCAGGATTGGGATATTCCTTACTTCACCGTCACACTGATGCCGCTCGACTTGCGCCCCGTCATGTCGGCCGGTTCGCAGTACCGGTCGACGGAGTACCTCGGTACCGGTCTGCGCAATTCCTTTGCTGCATTCGTCACGCCATCACCCGACCTGGATGTTACCAACCTGCGGCACCTGTTCAACCACGAAATGATGCACAACTGGATCGGCAACAAGATCCGCAGCGGCGGCGGACCCAACGATATGCGTTACGGCTGGTTCAGCGAAGGGTTTACGGAATATTTCACCTACAAGAATTTGCTGAACGGCGGCTTCATCACACCCGACGAATATGTGGAAACCATGAACCGGGAGTTTTTTGAGCGTCTTTATTCATCTTCCCTGGGAGAAGAGCCGAACAGCCTGATCTCGGCAGGCTTTTTCGACAGTCGCGAAAAATCGGATATCGTTTACAAGCGCGGATTTGTGTTTGCCTTTTATCTGGACAACGCCATAAAACAAAGCAGTGGTGGGCAACAGGGGCTGCACCAGTTCATGCTCGATCTGCTCGACTATTACGCCATCCGGACACGGGACCTGCTCTCCAATTTCGATTTTTTTGAAGTAAAACTGAGCGAGTACCTCCGGGAAGAATCCGCCCCCCTGCTCCAACAATACATTCAGGAGGGCAGGCGAATTGCTCCGGATACGTATGCCCTGCCCGATTTTTTGAAAATGGAGACGGATCAGAACGGCGCCCCGGTCATTTACCTGGACAAAACAGTGTCGGGGTGGGAGGAAAGGCTGAGAAAATAGGCATTCAACGGCGGCGCGGTGTCGACAGGAGGTTTTCGGAATGTGGAGAAAGTGGTACCTTTGGAGGCCCTGAAAACAGACACTAACCATTTTCAACCGTTTGTATATGCATTATCATGTGCTTGGAAAAGTACCGCCCAAACGCCATACCCAATTTCGGAAACCCGACGGTTCGCTATACCATGAAGAACTGTTCAGCACGGAAGGATTCAGCAACAACTATTCGCTGTTATACCACTGCAACGCCCCCACCCAAATCGTACAGGTAGGCGAACCATACAGCGTCGCGCCCAAGGTCGTACACGACAAACAATTGAAACACCGCTGCCTGAAGGGGTTCCACGTCGAGCCCGAAGACGATTACCTGAAGTCCCGCAAGGCCGTCCTGGTGAACAACGACTGCAAGATCATACTTGCCGCGCCGCGCAACAGCATGACCGGCTATTACTACAAGAATGCCGATGCCGATGAGGTGATCTTTGTACACGAGGGCACGGGCACCCTGCGCACCATGTACGGGTCGTTACCGTTTGATTACGGCGACTATCTGGTGATCCCGCGCGGCACAACTTACCAGCTCGAGTTTGACCAGACCAAAAACCGCCTGCTGATCGTAGAGAGCTATGGCCCGATTACGACACCGAAACGCTACCGCAATCATTACGGCCAATTAATGGAGCACGCTCCTTTTTGCGAGCGCGACATCCGGAAGCCCGTCGACCTGGAAACCCACGACGAACACGGCGATTTCCTGTTCTACATCAAAAAACAGGACAATATCTACCCTTATCACTACCTCAACCACCCGTTCGACCTCGTGGGCTGGGATGGCTTTATCTATCCATTCGCTTTCAGCATCCACAATTTTGAACCCATTACGGGTCGCCTGCACATGCCGCCGCCCATCCATCAGACTTTCGACGGACATAATTTTGTGATCTGCTCGTTTGTGCCGCGCATGTACGATTACCATCCGCTGTCTATTCCTGCCCCGTACAACCACTCCAACATCGACTCCGACGAAGTACTTTATTATGTCGACGGCGACTTTATGAGCCGCAAACACGTCGAGCGCGGCATGATCACCCTGCATCCCGGCGGTATTCCGCACGGTCCGCACCCCGGAACTGTTGAGAAAAGCATCGGCGCCAAAGAGACACGCGAACTGGCGGTCATGGTAGACACCTTCCGGCCGCTACTGATGACAGAGCACGCCGTCGGCATTGAGGACCCTTCCTATTATCGGTCCTGGATACCCGATACTGCCCCGACGAACGGGGTGCATTAATGCCCGGGAAAAATTATTGGAGCGTTTGGTAAAACAAGAGGGGTTTGGAGCGTTCAGATTGAGCCATTGCATTGAAAACCAATGCCTTGAATCACTCTGAACACTCCAAACCCCTCTAAATCTTCAGCCGGCCTCTTCGCTGCCTTAGTGGCTGCCTTTGGCTGCGGGCTGTTCTTTGCCCCGTACTTCACCCGAAATTTCGAGGAAGGTTTCGCTTGGGTTCGTATTGGCAGTGACGGTCACGCGTTTGCTTTGCGGGCCCGGTTTGCCTTTTGAGTTGAACTCAACCTTGATCTCGCCCGAGCCGCCCGGAGGTACCGGTTCTTTGGGCCAGGTGGGTACCGTGCATCCGCAGGAACCCTTTGCGTTGCTGATGATCAGCGGCTCTTTACCCGTGTTTTTGAATTTATACACGTGTTTTACCACCTCGCCTTCGTCTACAACACCGAAGTTGTATTTATCGGCGTCGTACTGGATCGTGGTGGTCGGGCCGGTAGAGACCGTTGCATTGAGGTTCGTACCGGGGATGTTACCGGCGGTTGCCGATCCGGCGCCGGCAGCACTGCCGGTGCTGGCCGATGAGGAAAATGCGGAGGAGGCCGATGCCGACTCGCGGATCTTGTCGCCTTCCGATTGTCCAAACCAGTTTTTGAAGCCGCCTCCAAAGAGGTTAGCCAGCAACAGGATGGCCAACAGAGACAACAAGCCAATCTGGATCTGTTTATTTCTTTCCATTGTTCAAAGTATAAAGTGGTGAAAGTTTGGAATGAGAATCGCGCTTTTGGTTGGGCAAAATTACGCCTTTCATAAAGCGTCAAGATTGGTTTGCAAATGATTAACATCGAAACAACCGCATGTTGTGGATGAAAAACAAAAGCCCCGGCACATTTGCCGGGGCCGATAACCAAATCAAACTTTCTGTGAAGTTTAGTCACGCCCTCTTGGGTTCTCCTTGAATTCCGTGTGTCGATGCGCCGGAAGTCATACTGCAACGCTGCGATGGAGTCGGGAGGCAACTAAAATTACATTCAGGGCTGGTATCAAAAAATCGTTACTTGTTCTTGTTTGGCGGTGTTTTGGATGCATAAAAATGATCAAAAACACTATTGTGCCTCAAAGACGGGAAAAATTCAGGAAAGTTGCAGTTAAATCGCCGGGTTGCAGATTTTAACGTGTAGAAAGCAGAAAATGACCGTCGAAAGGAATACCGCAAAACGAAAAAAGCCCCGCTGTTGCGGGGCCTTCCGAGTCTGTTGAGGAGGGGGGTAAAAATCGGTTGCCAGGAATTGGACTTGCGGGATTATGGCTTCAGAGCCTGGTGGTATGTCTTTAACAAGATCGGGTTTTGGTTCCGGATTAGTGTCGTTCGGGAGGTATGGTGTTTAAACGCCGGCGCAGTGGAAAGTCACATATTATTTTTTCAATTTGCAAATTATTTACAATCGTTCGACAATCGTTTAACAACTGCGGCAGTATACGTCGATTCAGCCGTATCAACCGTGCTGTTTACTTTTGCGCCGAACATTCCCGAATTGTAATGCAATCTATCCTGAATGGCCTGCGCGCTTTACCTGTCCGGTACCTGATGGCCGGTATCCTGTTGCTTTGTATTCCGGCCTTCCTGGTCAATCTGAACATAGCGGCATTTATCGGCGACGAAGCCATACGCGCGTGGGTGGCGCTGGAAATGGATATTTCCGGAAATTATTTTGCCACCACCATGCACGGCGCGCCGTATATCAACAAACCGCCCTTGTTCAACTGGCTGATCCTGGTCGCTACAAAGCTTTGGGGCAGTTTCGACGAAATGCCGTCGCGGCTGATCACGGTGTTTTTCCTGGCGGTATTCGGCTGGACCATCTTTCGGAGCGTCCGGCGGCATTTTTCCCCTGAATTCGCCTTTTTGGCAGCTATTACGACCCTGACCAGCGGTCGTATCCTGTTCTACGATTCGATGCTGGGGCTGATCGATACCACCTTTTCATGGGTGATGTACCTCCTGTTCATGACCGTTTATTTCTTCGGGAGAAAGGAACAATGGCTGCGGCTCTTTGTCAGCAGTTACCTGCTCATGGCCGCTGGGTTCTTGTTGAAAGGATTTCCGGCCATGGTTTTTCTCGGACTGACGCTTGCAGCAGCCCTGTTCTTTTTCAACCGATTGCGCCTTTTGTTTTCCTGGAAACACCTTGCGGGAATGTGCGCCGGAGCAGCCATGCTCGGGCTCTACCTTGCAGTATACGCGCAATACCGCCCACTGGAGGAGCTGATCCCAAACCTGCTGCACGAATCCGTAAAACGAACGGCCGTCCAGCGCAGTCCACTCGAATCAATCGCCCACCTGTTCACCTTTCCTTTCGAATCGGTATACCATTTTCTCCCTTTTTCCTTGCTGTTGCTCTTTTGGTTGAACAAAAACCTCTGGCAACGGATACGGAGCAATCCGTTCGTCTATTACAATTTCATCATCCTGGCCGCCAACCTGCCGGTTTACTGGACTTCCTCGCAAGTGGTGCCGCGCTACCTGCTGATGTTCATCCCGCTGTTCAATGTGATCGGGTTGTACCTGATGGAACAGGAGGCCCCGGAACGGTCGTGGCGCTTCCGCAGTTTTTATTACCTGTTGGGGGGTATCCTGGCCATCAGTCCGATCGCCGTCGCGGCATCGCCTTTTTTGGTCGACGTACACCTGTGGCCCATGGTGCGACCGCTTTCCATCGGCCTGGCTCTTGCGCTGGGACTATTTGCCGTGCTGTATTTTACGGATAAACAGCGCTTTATGTGGTGGTTTGTCGCTGCCCTGCTGGTAATCCGCATTGGTTTCGACCTAATCGTATTGCCGATCCGGCACCATGAAAACGATATTTCCACGGCCCGGCGCGACGCAATCGACATGGCCGTCAAACACGGGGACCGCCACTGGTATGTCTATGCAGATTCGGAAACCCGCGAACCGGCCATGTTTTACGCCACCGCCCGGCTCGGCTATATCGTCGAACGCACCAATGACACCGGTATCCCCAACGCATTGTATCTGGTGAACCTCCGGCAATATCCGCATTTTCAGGGGCGATGCCTGGATACCCTGCGAACCGATTACAAGACGACGACCCTGGGCTTGTTCGTACGGGAGTGAGCCATTCGGCTATCCGTGTTCCTGTTGGTACCATTCCACAAACCGCCCGACGCCTTCTTCAAGGCTCCGGGCCGGCTGGTAACCGAACAGGTCGCGGGCCTTCCGGATGTCGGCATGGGTTTGCTCCACATCTCCGGGTTGCTTTTCCAGGTAATTGATTTCCAGACGTTTCCCCAGTGCCTGCTCCAGTGCATGCACCATATCGAGCAAGGTGACCGGCTGCCCGCAGCCGAGGTTGATGATCTCAAATCCGAGACCGGGCAGGCCCGTCACCTGTACGATGCCCGCCACGATATCTTCTACAAAAGTGTAGTCGCGCCGGGTCAGCCCGTCGCCGTAGAGCGGAATGGGCTCGCCAGCCAGCGCCAGTTGGGTAAACTTGTGTATCGCCAGATCGGGGCGTTGTCGCGGGCCGTACACCGTAAAAAAGCGGAGGCAGGCCACCTCCATCGCGTAAAGATGATGGTAGGTATAGGCGATCAGTTCGCCGCTGCGCTTGGAAGCGGCATAGGGCGATATCGGGCTGCCCACATCGTCTGTCTCCGAAAAAGGCATTTTGACCTGGTTGCCGTAAATAGATGAAGAAGAGCCAAAAACAAAGCGCCTGACTCCGGCATGCCGCATGGCTTCGAGCAGGCGGACGGTGCCCGTGATGTTTACATCCATATACACGCCGGGCTGCTGGATCGAAGGGCGTACGCCGGCCCTGGCGGCAAGGTGTACCACGGCGTCGATCCGGTTCCCGGAAAAAAGTTCTTCCAGAATGGCGGCATCGCGAATATCGCCCCGGTAAAGTTTGAAATGCCTGTGCTCCAGCAGCGGGCGCACATGCTGCTCTTTTATCCGGGGATCATAAAAATCGTCAAAATTGTCGAGGCAAACGACCTGTATACCGTTTGTCAGCAGGTGTTCGCACAAATGAGAACCGATAAAACCGGCGCCTCCGGTCACTAATATTGTCATAATCAGCAGGTTTTGCGATGCGCGACCATCATACGGCCTCGCTTTCGGTCATTTTGGGGTTAAAACTAAGGGCCATGCCGGGCAAGGCAACCGAGGTAGAGATCAGGTAAAACAGGAAAGCGATGGCAACGGCATTTTCCGGATCAACGGATAAAAACGACGCCCCCCAAAGAAAAGTCAGTTCCCGCGCGCCTGTGCCGCCGATCGTCAGGGGCAGCATGGCCACCACGGATGATACGAGGAACAAAAGGGAATACTCCAGCCAACGGGCCGCCTCTCCCAGGGCCAGTACAATGCCCAGGGTTGCGACAAGCTGGGCAATTTGAACGGCCAGGGACAACAGCATCGCTACCCGCCATACTTTGTCCAGTTCGCCGCCGAACCTGCGGCAGACCAGTTTCGAGACCGGTATACTGACCAGAATTCCGGCGAGGGCGACCCACCAGAACGGCCGGAGCGCCGGGATACCGATAGCCAGCACCAGGCAAAGTTGTCCGAGCGCAACGACGCCGCTGACCCGGTCGAACAGCGAAACGGCAAACATCCGCCGGAATGTCGCGCCAAAACGGTCCATCAATAGTTTTATCTTGTAACCGTCGCCGCTGATACCGCCGGGCAGCAACAGGTTGTAATACATGCCGATCCAGTACAAACGCAGGTTCTGCCGGGCAGGGAGTTCGACGCCTTCTGCCGCAAGCAGGATATTGAAGCGCAGGGCGCTGATAATTTTCGATACGACAAACCACCCGAGTGCCCAAAGCAGCCAGCCGGCATTCGCCCTGGCCATGGTGGCCAACAGCAGCCGTTCATCGATATTGTGCAGGACAAGCGCGATAATAACGACAGAAAGGGCGGCCTTTACGGCAGTTTTGATGCTCATTGCTATACTTCTATAGTTCTGTGGCTGTGCACTTTTCGCACCTTATACGGTTTTTTGTCCTGCGATTCGTAATACGTGCGCACCATCATTTCCGACAGGATGCCGAGCGCCACCAACTGCAGGCCCGCCATAAAAAGGATGAAGCCGAGGGTAAGCAAGGGGCGTCCGCCGATTTCATGTCCCGCTATTTTCTGGAGCAGCAGCCAGAACAGGATCAGCGAGCCGACCACCAGCGACAGCACCCCCCAGCCGCCGAACAGGTGCATGGGTTTGTGGCGGAAACGTTTGAGATAGAGGATAAGAAGCAGGTCGCTCAATACCCGTATCGTGCGGTTGATGCCGTATTTGGACTGGCCGTGTTGCCGGGAATGGTGCCTGACCGGTGTTTCATCCATACGCGCGCCTTCGAGGTCGGCGAGCACCGGGATGAAGCGGTGCAGTTCGCCGTAGATGCCCAGGCTTTTGGCCAGGTCGGCGCGAAAGACCTTGAGCGTACAGCCATAGTCGTGCAGGTGTACGCCGGATGCCTGCCGGATGAGCCAGTTGGCAATCCGGCTCGGGATCTTGCGCAGCAACATGCCGTCCTGCCGTTTCTGGCGGATGCCTGCGAGCAGGTCGAGTTGCTGCTCGCGGGCCATTTCCAGCATGCGCGGGATGTCGGCAGGGTCGTTTTGCAGATCACCGTCCATGGTAACGATCCACTCACCCTGTGCGTATTCGATACCGGCGGCCAGGGCGGCGCTTTGTCCGTAATTGCGGCGGAATTCGACGATACGCAGCCGGGGATCGGTGATCTTTTTTAGCTCGGCCAGCGTGCCGTCGCGCGAACCGTCATCCACATAGATGAGTTCGTAGTCCAGATTTTCCAGGGCGCTCCCGATTTGTTCAACCAGGGGAGCGATATTCTTTTCCTCGTTGTACACACAAACGATGACGGAGAGGTAACACTTCATAAGCGATATGCATTAAAACCGCAAAGTTGGCGGAAGCGAGGGCAATTATGTGCCGAAAGGCCGGGAAATTATCGAAGAAAAAACAAAACGTTGCGGTTAGGGCAAAAAGCGACCGGATTTACCAATTGTGCATTTCGTCAGATTTACGACGAAACGCACAATCGCTCCGGCGGTAGATATCCGGTCCTTTAATTTTGGCAGGCCATACCGGTTTACCCATTATCCCATATTTTTATTCCATAAACTGCATGATCTTCCAATTATTCCGATTTACCGCCTTAATCCTCTTTTTTGTCACTTTATCAATATGTCTGTCTGCCCAGGCCGGCACGACGTTCCAGCGCCTGTACGGCGGTACAGGTGATGACAAAGGATATCACATTATCAGCACCGGCAATAACCTGCTCATTGCCGGGCAAACCACGGCGCCCGGGGCCTCAGCGCCCGATGCATGCCTGATCCTGCTGGACAACAACGGCAACCTGTTGTGGCAAAAGCGATATGGCGGAAACTCAGGCGATGCTTTTTACTACGTAACCGAGGCGAACGGCGGCGGGTTTCTGGCTCTTGGGACAACACGCAGTTTCGGGCAAGGCTCGGCAGACCTGTTTGTCGTAAAAACAGATGCTAACGGCAATACAATATGGACCCGCACCTGGGGCGGCGCCAATGACGACAATCCCGGCGCCCTGCTCCGGTTGGCCGACGGCTACATGGTATCAGGCCCCCAAAGCAGTTTTGGGGCGGGCATCCAGTCTTTTGCAGCGCGCCTCGATAATAATGGAAATACCCTCTGGGAAAAGGTGTACACGCAAGACAACTACTGCGACCTCCGCATCGGGTATGCAGAAGCGGATACCTTATTCGCTGTGGGCAAAACTGCGGGCGCAGCCTGTTTCGTCAAACTGGATGCCAACGATGGCACGGTACTTTATGCCAGATTGCTGGACGGCAATGCCGGCGATGCCCTTTTTTCACTGATTCCCGGTTCTGACGGTCAGTTCATCCTTTCAGAATCCACTTCGTCCCCTTCGGGTGGGGCGGTGACAAGTCAGTGGACCTGCAAGGTGAACAGGAACGGCCAAGTCCTGTGGTCCAAAACCTTTACCAAACCGGGCGCGCATATCCGGGGCAACGCCATTGCGGCATCCGACGACGGCTATCTGATTACCTCGCAGGATTTGTCCAATATTGCAGGCGCCAATCCGATGCTCCACAAGATCAGCAAGCAGGGTTTTCTGATCTGGGCCTATTCGTACGGCGGTCCGGGCGCCGATCTTGTTTACCGGACCGTACAGTTGCCGGACGGCGGTTTTGCCGCGGTTGGTTACCGGACAGTCGGGCCGGGAAACGATGACATTTACCTGCTCCGAACGGATGCCGACGGGCAGGTAGACAACTGTTGTATTCAGGCACTTGAGCTTTCCGTCGACAATTTCTTTCCCATTGTGAATGCCTTTGCACCGGACACTCTGGCTGTGCCGGTATTCAACGCACAAAACGTACAGGCACAGGATATGACACTGGTCGGAACGGATTATTGTGCCGTTAGCGGGGCAGATACAACACAGGTAAGCGCCGCCTTATGTCCCGGACAGTTATTTTACCTGAACGGAACAGGCTATTCTGCACCCAATGTATTAACCGAAGGGCTCCTGTCGGCAGCCGGGTGCGATTCTACAGTGGTGTACACCCTGTTTGAGGTACCCCAGCCGGAAATTACCAGACAGATCGACTTATGCCCGGGGGAGGTATTCTTTGTCAACGGAGTACCCTACAGCGATGAAGGCGCCATTGTCGTGACGATTCCCTCCCCCGGCCTGTGCGACACGATTGCGACATATATTTTTTCGTTCAAGCCCGTCCCGGTTAAAAATGACACTTTCCTGCTCCATCCCGGCGAAGCGGTGGTGCTGAACGGCAATACTTATTACGCCCCGGGCATAGTAACGGATACCCTCCCTGCAACGGTCGGCTGTGATACGCTCTTTGTCCACACCTTATTGCTTGACCTGAGTTTCCCGGACACCTGTTCCAAAACCGTGAGTTTCCTGAAACGACTCGGGCAACGCGGTGTGTATGAGCGAGGCGGCGCCATGTGCGCGTCGGGTGACGGCAATTTTTACCTCTCCGGCGAGCGATGGACCCAAACCTTGCTCCTGAAAGTAACGCCCGATGGCGACGTGCTCTGGTCGCGAACTTTTAAACCAATCCCTTCATTCGAAACCGTCATTACCCAACTGATAGAAGATTCCGACGGGATGCTGGCGGGCTGTGGGATCGTCAACCCGGATTCTACCAGTCCGGAGGCCTATATTTTTCGCTACGACCCTGTGGCGAATACGCTGCTGTGGTCCAGGTACCTGAAACAAGCCAAACCCGAAGCCTTTTCCATCGTGGAGAAAAGTCCGGGCGGCCATTATTACCTGCTTGTAAGTCCTCAACTGACCCAGAACGTAGATGATGCCGAACTTTGGGAAATCAACCGCCAGACAGGCGCTGCAGTAGGCGCACTGGCGGATCATTACAACTATGGAAATTCAGATGTATGGAACAGTATGGTTGTCCACGACGGCGCGCTGTACGTGGTGGGCAGGCATATCCCAGGGCCGGTTTCCGTGCCTGCCGACCTGAGTCAGGTACGGATTGGGCTGAGCAGGATCGACACGCTTACGGACTTACCGGTCTGGTCGCGGCTCAGCCACATTGACAGTACGGCAAAGGTTACCATTTACGGCTCAGACCTGTTGATCGATGACGGGGCGATACTCGCCCTTAGCACCGGTTTCGACTCGAATGGTTCTGCGCAGGAGTCGGCATTTTTCCTGCAGCGAAACACATTGGACGGGGATTTAATATGGTTGAGGCGGTACCACATTCCGGGTTACCAGGTTTCGGAAGCCCACGAGATCGAACGGATCAATGACGGTTACCTGCTCACTGGCCAGGTGCTTTCCAGCACTGATGGCTGGGATCAGATCGTGGTAAAAACCGGTTTCAACGGCAACGTACTTTGGGCGAAAAAAATTAAGGCGGCGCATTATCAACCGAGCAAATTTTTTCTGCACAACCACCGCTCCGTCGTAAAAGACAACGTGTTATACCTGACGGGTATGACCGAAGATGTTCCATCCGATATCCTTTTGCTGAAAATGACTGCAGACGGATATGTAAGCGACAGCTGCGGTTTTGTCCAGCCTGTTGACGTACAGGAACAAGTCGTGATTGACCCGGTCAACAAACCCATTCAGGTACCGGTTGCCCAGTTCGTCGTGCAATCATATGCTGCACCGGCAGCACTGTCGTCTGCCGAAATACCTTCCGCAGCCTATTGCCTGCGCTGTTGCGATCCTGTTCTGGCAACCAATACCATACTCTTCTGTCCGGGAGATACCATAACCCTTGGTGGAAACATCTATACCCAACCCGGGATTGTGATAGACACTATACCGGGCGGCGTCGGATGCGATACAATTATTACCAGTATTTTAAATTATGTGGAAACACCCGGTGCGACCATTTCCATTACCTGTCCCGACGACGTGGATATCGCGATCAGCCCGGGCGCCGGTCCGGTTATCGTAGCGTACGACCTTCCCCTGGTGGAAAGCGCCTGTACCTGTCCGGGCACGGCGCTCGACCTGACAGAAGGGCCGCTCTCGGGCCAGGTCTTTCCAGTCGGTACTACCCTGGTCTGCTATGCCGCGCGAGACAGCTGCGGCAACACAGCATCCTGCTGTTTTGAAGTGACGATCCGCGAAGCATCGGGTTGCGACGTCAAGGAAACCTCCTGTCTGTCATATGAGTTGCTGTCGATCACCCAATCAACCCCTTCTGCCCTGACCTACCGCATCCGGGCAACAAACAAATGCGCCGGCAAACTGATCTATACGGCAATACAAATCCCCGATGGCGTCGCGGCGACAGCCCCCGGAAACAATACTGTATTCACTGCGCAAAGCGGCAGGACATACGATGTACGCAACCCGAACTACTCGCCTTTTTATTCCGTCCGCTTCAAATCGCAGGCAGACAGCATCGCGAACGGCCAATCCGATGTATTCGAGTATACCATACCCGGTCAGGCGCCGCCTGTATACCTGCATATTACCTCGCGACTTTATCCACAGGTATTCTACGAAGCATTTTTGAATACCTATTACTGTCCGGTACTGCCCGGAACGATGCAAAATGCTGCAAACCGGGACAGCAAGCCGCAAACCACAACAAATACACGTCGAATAAAGGTATTTCCCAACCCCGCCCAAAACAAGATTTTTGCCGACCTGTCACCCTGGATTGGCATGTCGCTGCACATTCGGTTGCTGAACAGTCAAGGGCAACTCATTCGCGAACAATCCGTCGTTCCCGGCGAAGCGCCCGTGGTGATCGATCTTGAGCAAAACTTCGCAAACGGATTGTACATAATTGAAATGACGAGCCCTGAAGGAGAAAAACAGGCGGTGCGTTTTGTAAAACAATCCGATTAGGGTACTTCAGCGCGCTACATTTTGTCACAACAACGACGAAAGCAGTTTTTTCTTCTTAACCATTGCAGCTGCTGATTAAGTTTGTCGAGGCAATAATCTGTTTATTTACAATAACTTAACCTATTTGGATTAGAGCAGAAGCAGCCAGTCCCTGATAGAACAAACACCGACTTATGAAAACCACTTTACTCCTGTTACCGCTGCTGCTGCTCTCGTGCCTGCCTGCCGGCGCTCAAAACTACGATCTCTGCCCTGCACTCGATATTTCCGGCGCCGACCTGTGCAACGACGCCTGCGTATTTTGTTTCCTCGATGGCCAGGAAGGCTCCACCCAGGGTTTTACGGGACAGGATGCCAACGGCTTTTGCGATTCCGTTGAAAATGAACAGTGGTACGGGTTTGTCGCCAATGCAACCGCCGCTACCATTTCTGTCGCTTCTTCTACCTGCCTGTATGGCAATGGCGTCCAGGTGGCCCTTTACCCCGCTTGTGGCGCTACGCCGCTCCCAGGAGGCTGCAATCCCGGCGTACCGAATGGCGCAAGCGTTCCTGCCTCGATCACGGTAGACCTGATCCCGGGGAACGTGTACTACCTGATGGTGGACGGGTACGACGGCGACGGCTGCAATTTCAAGATCAGTGTTGATCCGCCCGGCGCCATATTGTCGGGCAATCCGGTCAAACACGAGATACTGCTTTGCCAGAACGAAACCTATGCGATCAACGGCATCGATTACGCCGCACCCGATACGATCACCGTGATCACCCCCGTTGTGGATGCCTGCGACAAGATCGATGTTTATTACCTGCTTGAAAAAATATACATCCCTGTTGCGCAACAGGTTATTTTTTGTCCGGGTGAATCCGTAACGGTCGACGGCGTGGTGTACCAACAACCGGCGACAGTGACCAAAATACTGCCCGGCACAGGAGGATGCGATACCCTGCTGACTTACAACATCGGCTTCAACCCGGATGCCGGCGCCTGTCCCTCGTGCTCGGAAACATTTTTCAAAACCATCGGCTTCGAAGGCCAGAATGTACGCGGTTACGGCATTTTCGAAGCCGGCGACGGCAATTTGTATGTCACCGGGACCAAACAGGACAGCGCCCTGCTGATGAAAATTTACCCTTCCGGCGGCGTAATCTGGAGCCGGACTTTCGACATCACGCCCGGCGCCAATGACAATATTGCAGAAGTGATCGAGGACTCGGAAGGCATGATCGCGGGTTGCGGACAAAGCGGTGACCTGCAGCCGGACCTGACCGGATTTGCATTTCGCTACGATCCCGTTTCCGGAAACATGCTGTGGGTGCGCACCTTCAGCGAAGAGTCGCCCTATGTCACAGGTATCCTGGAAAAAGCGCCGGGCGGCAACTACCTTGTTTACTCCAACCCACACCAGCCGGTCAACGACGCAGGGCTCACCGAAATCTCACGTCTGGACGGCTCGTTCCTGCCCTCGTTCCTGAGCAAAAGGCTCAACCTGGGCGCCGCCGACAACTTCAACAGCGCCCTCATCAGCAACGGCAATTTTTACGGGGTCGGGCGTTTTACCATGGGTAATGCCTTCACCGACATGCGCCATTCCCTCACACGCATCGACCTGTCGAACGGCGACATCACCTATACCACGCTCAATCATGTGCCGCCCGGTAACGTCGCGCGGTTGTACGGCATGGACCTGCTGCTGGAAGATACCAACATTATTTCAACGAGTTTTGGCGACGAAAACGGGGAAAATCTGAACAACAGCCGCATTTTTCTGCACAAAACGCTGGTTACCGGGAACCTCCAGTGGACAAAACGCTTCGATATTGAAGCCATCAACGGCGAATCGGTCGAGGAACTCATCAGCGTCCCGGATGGCTATATCATGTATTGCCGAAACCTGTCGGGTGCTCCGGGCGACCTGTACCTCATCAAAACCGATAAATCGGGCAACTTGTTATGGGCGAAAAAAGTCGACTTCGGTTTCAATGACAACCTGGCCCGTATTTCCGGGCAATCCCAAATAATAGAAAAAAACGGGTACCTGTATTTCGTGGCAACCACAACGGACGAAAACGGCCGGAGCCAAATGCTGCTGGTCAAAACCACCGGCGACGCCACACTCAAGGGCGATTGCGACTTCATCACAGATACCCCGGTCACTGCCTCGGAGGTATTCAACCCGTCGACCTGGGCAGTGGCGGTGGTCGACATGCTGCCGTCCCTGACCTTTTCCTCCGCCACAGCCGAACCCGTAGCAACAGCGCTCCGGATCGACAAGGCCTGCAAGGTATATGTCGACAAGCAGGTCGCCGTCGGGTTGTGCCCCGGAGAGAGTATCGTTATCGGCGGTATTCCATATTTTCAGGAAGGAACGGTTGTAGATACGGTGCCCGGCAATGCCGGTTGCGACAGCATCATCACCTATACTATCACCGCACTGCCTCAGCCGGAGCGTGCAGAGACGATTCTTTTCTGCAAGGGCGACAGCATCACAATCGACGGCAATGTGTACACCCAACCGGGTATAGTTGTCGCAGTCGCTGCCGCCATGACCGGCTGCGACACGCTCATTACCTATACCCTGGAATACATTGAAACGCCCAACGCTGCCCTTTCCATCAGTTGCAGCACGGATATCGACCTGCCGACAAGCCCCGGAACAGGCCCGGTAGCCGTGCAGTACCCCCTGCCGGTTGCGACAAGCGACTGTAATTGTCCGGGGATTGCGCTTGCGCTTACCCAGGGACTTCCACCCGGAGCCCTGTTTCCACCGGGCACCACAATGGTCTGTTACGAAGCCCGGGACAGCTGCGACAATACGGCGTCCTGCTGTTTTGAAGTGACTGTACGCGAAGAATTGGGCTGCGACATCAAGGAAACCGCCTGTATGAAATACGAACTACTGTCGATTGCCCATTCCGGCACGTCAGACCTGACATACCGTATCCGGGCGACAAACAAATGCGCCAACAAACTGATCTACACGGCGATACAGATCCCCGACGGGACAGTAGCGACGGCGCCGGGCAACAACACCGTTTTCACGGCACAAAGCGGCAGGATGTACGATGTGCGTAACCCCAACTATTCGCCTTTCTATTCCGTTCGCTTCAAGTCGCAGGCAGATAGCATCTCGAACGGCCAGTCCGACATATTCGAGTACACCATTCCGGGTCAGGCGCCGCCGGCTTATATACAAATCACCTCGCGACTGTACCCGCAACTGTTCTACGAGGCCTACCTGAATACGTTCTATTGCCCGGTACAGGCCGCTGCTCAACAGCAGGGTATTGCCGAACGCGACGCCACGGATTTTCACACCTCAAAGGAACTGCGTGTATTTCCCAATCCGACGGATGGGTTATTGTACCTGGACCTGTCTGCGTGGCCGCCCGAAGGACGGCATATCCGGATATTCAGCAGTCAGGGGCAACTCGTGCAGGAGGTCGCCGCTATTCATGAAGGGCAATTCGAGGTCATCCGTTTGCCGAAAACACTGCCCGATGGCCTGTACGTTCTGGAGGTCAGGACAGCAACAGGTATCCGGGAAACGGTGCGCTTCGTAAAACAGGACAAATAATTGCGCTGTGTATCCGGATAAAACGGGATTATTTATGTCAGGATATTGACGATTCACGCATTTCCCGGCCGTCGTATGTGTTAAAAAATTAAGTTTGTCGTAAAATAAAATCATTGCCCGGCTGCCGTGCTTGCTGCTGCCGGTTGTCTCAAAAATCACTTTAACATTAAACTTTCCAAACCTTATGGAAAAAAGACATCTACTCTTTCTGGTCATGCTTTTTCTCTGCTCCTTTTTGCGGGCACAGACCGGGAACTTTTGCTCCAGCAATGACGCACCGGCCGCCGATCTGTGTTCACAGGCCTGTATCTACTGCAACCTGTCAGAATACGTCGGCAATACCGAGGGGTATACCGGGCAGTTCGCACCGCAGTTCTGCGGCACGATTGAGAACGAACAATGGCTCGGGTTCATCGCCGGCGCCAATTCGGCTACCGTTACGGTTACGCCAATCAACTGCCTGATCGGCAACGGGATGCAGATCGCGGTATATAAAACCTGTAACACGCCGCCTTTAGGATGCAACATGGGTGGTCTGGGAGGCGGCTTTACGCCCGTTTCGGTCACGGTACCGCTGGTGCCCGGTACCCCGTACTACCTGATGATCGACAGTTATGCGGGTGACATTTGCGACTTTACCGTCACCGTTTCGCCACCGGGGGCGGCGTTGGTAGGCCTCATCGATACGCAGGTGGTAGCGCCGAGTCTTTCACCGTTAACGGCCAGCAATTCAATGCGCCGGCTATCGTAAAAGATACCCTCCCCAACAATTCGGGCGGCTGCGATACGATCGTGGTGTACAACCTGGTTGCGCTTCCCTACAATACCACCACCACCCAGATGCAGTTCTGCCCCGGCGAGTCTGTTACGATCAATGGCGTGGTGTACACCGAATCGGCCACAATCGTGGATACCATACCTTCCACTAACGGCGGTTGTGATACGGTAGCGACGTATATCCTGCAACTGCTGCCGCAATACACACAGACCGATTCGATTGCCTTTTGCCCCGGCGGTTCTGTGGAGATCAATGGCACGGTGTATACCCAGCCCGGTACGGTGGTCGATACCATACCTGCCGGTCCGGGAGGCTGCGACTCGATCTTTACCTATATTCTGACACTGCTCCCGCAGCCAACCGCTTCGTTTGACCTGTCCCTTTGCCCGGGAGCGTCCGTCACCATTGGCGGTGAGGCGTATACGGCGCCGGATACCGTCACGACCATTATCCCGGCTACCGGCGGCGGTTGCGATACCCTTGCGACATACACCCTTGCCTTGCTGCCCTATCCGGAAGGTTCCGAGGCCATTTCCTTCTGCCCCGGCGGTTCGGTCACCATTGGCGGCAATGTTTATAATCAGCCCGGTACGGTACTGGACACCATTCCGGCTACCGGTGACGGCTGCGATACTATCGTCACATACACCCTTACGTTGCTGCCTTATCCGGAAACTTCGGAATCGGTAGCCTTCTGCCCCGGCGGCTCGGTCACCATCGGCGGCAATACGTACACCCAACCGGGCATGGTCATGGACACCATACCCGCTACCGGCGGTGGTTGCGATACCATCGTCAAGTATACCTTAAGCCTCCTGCCCTACCCCGAGCGCTCCGAAACCATCGAGTTTTGTGCCGGCGAAACGGTGCTGATCGGCGGCAATGCCTACACCCAGCCGGGAATGGTCGTGGATACCATACTTGCTTCCGGAAGCGGCTGCGACACTATAGTCAACTATACCCTGCAATACATTACCGGTCCGAACACGTCGGTATCGATCACCTGCAAGGAAGACATCAGTATCGGCACCGACCCCGGCACAGGCCCCATTGTTGTCAATTACGACCTGCCCACGGCTTCGAGCGATTGCCCGTGTCCGGGTATCGCGCTGTCGCTTACCGCCGGATTGTCATCGGGCAGCCTGTTCCCGGTTACCACAACCACGGTTTGTTACCAGGCCAAAGACAGTTGCGGCAATACGGCCACCTGCTGTTTCGACATCACCGTCCGGGAAGAAGAGCCCTGCGACGTGAAAGAGATCGGCTGCATGAAATATGAACTGTTGTCCATCACCAGGACCGCAAGCAGCACCGACCTGACCTACAGCATCCGGGTGACGAACAAATGCGCCAACAAGATGATCTACACCGCCATCCAGGTGCCCGACGGGGTTAAAGCCGTAGCGCCGGTCGACCTCAGCGTGTACACGGCGCCGGGCGGTCGCCAATACGATGTGCGCAACCCGAATTATTCGCCGTTCTACTCCATCCGTTTCAAATCGAAAACGGACAGCATTGCGAACGGGCAGTCCGATATCTTTACCTACACCCTTAAAGGGCAGACGAAACCCGACTACATCCACATCACCGCCAGGCTGAACCCGCAACTGTTCTACGAAGCGCACCTCAATACCTTTAATTGCCCTGTCATGTTCCTGCCGGCAATGAAGGAAGAGCAGCGCAGCGACGACCAGTCGGAACTGCTGCAAACAGCCGACCTGAATGTGTACCCCAACCCTACCGACGGCATTTTGTTTGCCGACCTGTCGGCATGGTCGGGCCAGGAAATCCGCGTGAATGTATTCAACAGCCAGGGGCAGTTGCTCCGCAAAAACACCCTGACAGCGCAGGATGAACCGCAGCAGATCGACCTGCCGGAAACCCTCGCAGGCGGTTTGTACTTCCTGGAAGTGCTGACGCAGGACGGGGAAAAACACACGGCGCGGTTTGTGATGCGGCGCTGAGCGGCGGAGTTCAGGAAAATGTAGTGGGGGCGGTTTGCTTTGAAAAGCAAACCGCCCCTTTTATATACTTTGGCAAGGGTTTTCCAGTGCTTTACCCCGCATCCTTCTGAAAAAGCCACCGGTAACCCAGCGACAGGCAGAGCCTGCGTTCGTGCATCCTGTCGCAATGCAGCACCTCGTTTTCGCGATAATACGCATACCGGATATCGGATATGATCTCTCCTTTCCAGAAGGGCCAGGCCACGTCGAAACCAAGCATTGGCCCGACCTGAAGCCGTTTTAACTGCACCTGGCTGAACACAATCTTCCGGTACTCATCTACGGAGGTGGGCCCCACTGAACCGCCCTGAATATATTCCCGGCCCGCAAACGCAAAACCGAACATCAGGCCAAGGTTCAGCATGATCCTTGGCTTGATTTTGGGCAGCAAATCGTATTTGCCGATGAAAGCCCACTCGATTTGTTTAAACCGGTACTTTTTGAAATAGATAAAACTCGTGCCCTTGGATGTTTCCCTGGAATTGCGTTGGGAAACACCCATATCCACCTGGAAAAACAACCGTCCGGTCTTGAGTTGCCAGCCCATAAAGCCATAGACGCCAGGTGCGGCGCCCTGCCCGGGATCGACATCGTCCATGCAGTCGTGAATGGTATTCCACAGCACGCCGGTTCGCAGACCCGCCATGTTTTGGCCGGAAATATTTTGAAGATAAAAAAGGGTGGCGAGCAGTACGAATTGCGCTTTCATATTGTGCATTTTACGGCTTATCTTCGATAGAAACGGCAGGCAGCGCCAGATGCTGCCCGTGATGCCGTGCGATATCTCTGAAATGCCGGAAATGGCCGTTAAAAGCAATTCTGCCCAAAGCGCAAAGACAACGAGTTGATTGTCAGGCAGTACAACACTGAAAATGCGTCAAATCTCATGCAGGAAGGCGGAGACCAGAGTCGGTCCCGTAAATCCGTCGTGTTGCATTGTTGACCGGCTTCCAATTTTCAAACAGGATTTACACGACTTGCTGAATTTTTGGCGGCAGCGCCGCATTACTTATCCAGTAAATCTTGTAAACCCTGTCTGAAAACCTCCATTCCGGTCCAACCTGTACAAACCAAACACCGGATCAATCCGTATGCCTCACACCTCCTGATACGCCTCGATCGGCGGACAGATGCAGATCAGGTTCCGGTCGCCAAAAGCCTGGTCGATCCGCGCCACGCTGGGCCAGAACTTGAATCCCTGGCGCAGGTACGGCAGCGGGAATGCCGCTTTCTGGCGGCTGTATCTATGTGTCCAGGTATCTGCCGTCACCTCGTCGCAGGTGTGCGGTGCATTGTGCAGCACGTTTTCTTCGAGGGGATAGTCCCCTGCCGCAATCTCGTCAATCTCCTTTCTAATGGCCAGCAAGGCATCGCAAAAACGGTCAAGTTCGGCCATACTCTCGCTTTCGGTAGGCTCGATCATGATGGTACCGGCCACGGGGAACGACAATGTCGGCGCATGGAAACCGTAGTCGATAAGCCTTTTGGCCACATCCTCTGCACCGACGATGTTTTTGAACGGTCGCAGGTCGACAATCAGTTCGTGCGCGCAACGGCCCATATCGCCGGAATACAGAATCTTGTAGGGACCTTCGAGCCGGGCCTTGATGTAATTGGCGTTCAGTATGGCGTATTTCGTCGCATCCGTCACGCCTTCGGCGCCCAGCATACGAATGTAGGCGTAGGAAATGAGCAGGATGCTCGCACTGCCCCAGGGCGCTGCGCTGATGGCTGTTGTGCCCTGTTCACCGCCCGTTTCTGCAAAGACGTGTTTGGGCAGGTAAGGCGCCAGGCTGGTGTTGCAGCAGATGGGGCCCATGCCCGGACCGCCGCCGCCGTGCGGAATGGCGAATGTCTTGTGCAGGTTGAGGTGGCAAACGTCGGCGCCGATGATGGCCGGACTGGTCAGGCCGACCTGCGCGTTCATGTTGGCGCCGTCCATGTACACCTTGCCGCCGTACTGGTGTATGATCGCGCAAATTTCCTTGATCGCCACCTCAAACACACCGTGCGTGCTCGGATAGGTCACCATCAGGCAGGAAAGGTTGTCTGCATGCGCCCCGGCCTTTTCCCGCAGGTCAGCCAGGTCGATGTTGCCCCGCTCGTCGCAGCTGACAACAATGACTTCCATACCGGCCATAACAGCGCTGGCAGGGTTGGTGCCATGCGCCGACGAGGGGATCAGCGCCACATTGCGGTGCGCTTCTCCGCGGGCCTGGTGATAGGCGCGAATGGCCATAAGTCCGGCATATTCGCCCTGCGCGCCGGAATTCGGCTGGAGCGAGCAGGCATCAAAGCCCGTAATCTCGCAGAGGTATTGCTCCAGTTCCTTAATGATCTGCGCATATCCCCCCACCTGATCTGCCGGCATGAACGGGTGCATGTTCGACCAGTTTTCCCAACTTACCGGGATCATTTCGCTGGCCGCATTGAGTTTCATGGTGCAGGAGCCCAGCGAGATCATGGAATGGGTAAGCGAAAGGTCGCGGTTCTCCAGGCGTTTGATATACCGCATCATATCGCTTTCCGTATGGTACGTCTGGAAAACGGGGTGCGTCAGGTATTCGCTTTCGCGGCGCAGCCCTGCAGGGAGGCGGCTGCCGGCGCTTCGCTGAAGAGTATCCTTAATGTCGAATACCCGTAGGATATCCTGGAGGTCCTTATCGGTTACCGTCTCGTCGAGGCTGATCTGGAGGGCATTTTTTTCGTAGAAGAAGTTGATACCCGCGCCTTCTGCCCTTGTGCGGATTTCCTGTATCCTGTTTTCAGCAATTTCGATTCGGAGGGTATCGAAAAAGTGGGGATTGGTCTGTTTGTATCCGCCTTTTTCGAGCGCAGCCGACAGCGCTGCGGCCATGTCGTGCGTCCGGGCCGCGATGGCGCGTATGCCTTCGGGGCCGTGGTAAACGGCGTACATGGCGGCCATATTGGCCAGCAGGGCCTGTGCGGTGCAGATATTGGACGTGGCTTTTTCCCGGCGAATATGTTGCTCGCGGGTCTGGAGGGCCATTCGGAGGGCCCGGTTGCCGTGTTTATCCACCGATACGCCGATGATACGGCCGGGTATCTGGCGCTTGAACTCCTCTGAACAAGCGAAATAGGCGGCATGCGGACCGCCAAACCCCATCGGTACGCCGAAACGCTGGGTATTGCCCACGGCACAGTCGGCGCCCCACTCGCCCGGCGCTTTCAGGAGTGCCAGGCTGAGGATATCGGCCGCCACACAGACGAATACGCTATTTGCCTTTGCTTTTTCCACAAAGGCGCGGTAATCTTCCACGTGGCCCGTTTTATCGGGGTACTGCAGGAGCGCGCCAAAGGTTTTTTTGTTGAAATTGTAAGTTTTCCAGTCGCCCACAACCAGATTGATGCCGTGTGGCTGGGCACGGGTTTTGAGCACATCCAGCGTTTGCGGCAAAACGTGTTGCGACACAAAAAATTCGTTGCTCTCCTCTCCTTGTGCAGCGCGTTTGTTTTTCTCTCCGTAAAACATGTGCATGGCCTCGGCGGCGGCAGTACCCTCGTCGAGCAGGCTGGCATTGGCAATGGGCAGTCCGGTCAGGTCGCACACCATCGTCTGGAAATTGAGCAGGCTTTCGAGCCGTCCCTGTGCAATCTCCGCCTGGTACGGCGTGTATTGGGTGTACCAGCCCGGATTCTGGAAAACGTTGCGCGCAACAACCGGCGGCGTGATGGTGCCGTTGTAGCCCATACCGATGAAGTTGCGCATCACGCGGTTCCGTAGCGCGATCTGCTTCAACTCCTGCAGGTATTCGAATTCAGAAAGTGCAGGAGGCAGGTCGAGTGCCTTTTGCAGGCGTATGGAATCCGGGACAGTCTGCCAGATCAACTCGTCTAACGATTTGACGTTCAATGCTTTCAGCATTTTCTGGGTATCAGCCTCTCCGGGGCCGATATGCCGGCGGACGAATCTGTCCGGATGTGGGAATTGACTCATGTTGAATGAGTGTATGGTTGACTTTGTGAAAGAGAAAGTATAAGAAAGGTTGCAAAACGCCGCGAAGGTAAAGATTGTTTTCAAGCTGCTCAACATGGTTATATTTGCACCTTTACATCCATGCACCGTTATCCTGCCAAAATTCTCCTTTTCGGCGAGCACGTGCTGCTGCTCGGGGCTACAGCGCTGTCTGTACCGGCGCCGGTGTTTGGCCTGACGCCTGCCTGGAAAACCCCGCAAACCCCGCCTGCCGAACTTTTTACCGACAAACTCCTGCGTTTTGCGGAAAGCACCGAACTCCGCGCTGTCGGAGGTCTGGATACCGAAACCTTTAAAAAAGACCTGGCCGCCGGCCTGTATTTCCGGTCGGACATACCGACGGGTTATGGAATGGGCAGTTCGGGCGCCCTTTGCGCTGCGGTGTATGACCGGTATTGCCGGGAAAAAACGACCGATCTGGCTGTCCTGAAATCTGAACTGGCAGGCATGGAACGCTTCTTCCACGGCGCCAGCTCGGGCATTGACCCTTTGACGAGTTACCTGGGCCAGCCGCTGGTCATTCGAAATAAAAACGAGGTGAGCATTGCCCGGATGACACCCTGGACCGAAGCGCCGGTTGTTTTTCTGCTCGACACACAGCAGCCGCGTCAAACCGCACCGCTGGTTAAATGGTTCATGGAGCAAAGCCGGCAACCCGGTTTTTCTGAAAAACTCAACAAGAGCCTTTTGCCCGCACATGAAGCCATGGTTCAGGCCTGGCTGGAAGCCGATGCCTCCGTTTTCCGGGATGCCCTGAAACAGGTGTCCGTTTTCCAGCTGGAGCAATTTGAACCGATGGTGCCCGCATCGATCCGGCCGGTCTGGAGGGCCTGCCTTGCCGGCGACGATGTGACGCTCAAGGTGTGCGGTGCCGGTGGCGGCGGTTACATTCTCGGTTTTGCCAGGAGCCGCGACGCTGCCATACAGGCCATACAGGAATTCCCGCTTGTTTTTCCTTTCAGCATGCAACACCCCCAAATGCACGATGGCTGAAACAGATCATAACCGACCGACAACAGCCTATCTCACTATTGGCTTTCTGCTGTTTCTGGCGCTGGCGGGCAATCTAATCGCCAATGGCAAGCCGTTATACTGCCGCATTGCCGGCGAGACATTCTGGCCGGCAATACGAAGTATGTGGCAGTCGCCGGATATTCCTTTTGAACATCCGGTGCTCGATTCCATCCGCGTTTACAACCTCTGGAAAACATTTCCCTACGACAAGGCGGTGTTTGCGCCGATCGCGTTTTCGCCGGGCGAGATCATCCGCAAGCCGGCGGCAGATCTGGTACATCCCGGTACCATACATCCCGGATTGCCGGACCGGTTCCGGCATTGGCTGGGTACCGACGCCAGGGGACGCGATGTGGCGGCCGGCCTGGTGTCGGGTGCGCGCGTTGCGGTGCTGACGGGCGTGACGGCGATGTCCATGGCCATGGGCATCGGACTTTTTCTGGGCGCCCTGGCCGGTTTTTGGGGCGACGAGCGGCTACGGATCAGGCGGGGCAGACTGTGGATGTCCCTGCTGGCCTTGCCCGTGGCCTGGTTTTACGCCTTTATTGCGCGACAGTACATACTCAGTAGCGAAGGCACACCAACTGAATTTTTGAAAAGCCTCGCGGTATTTGCCGGCATTGTCGTACTGTTCAACCTGTTTGGTGCGCTGCTCTCGCGGTTTCCTTTTTGGGGCCGGGAGATAAAAATAGCAGCCGACCTGATCATCATGCGGCTGGCGGAACTGTTCAATTCCATCCCGCGGCTCATTTTTATTATCGTGGTGGCTGCCATGATGCCGAAGGGGCAATCGATATGGCTCATGATCGCCCTGATCGGCGCCATGAGCTGGACCTCGGTGGCGCGGTTTGTCAGGGCCGAACTGCTGCGCATCCGGGAACTGGACTACATATCGGCGGCCCGGGGACTCGGGTTTCCGGAAATGCGCGTGTTGTGGCGACATGCGCTCCCCAATGCCCTGCGATCCACCATGATCATCTTTGCCATTGGTGTCGGCGAGGCCATCCTGCTGGAGGCCGCCCTGTCATTTCTGGGATTTGGCGGAGAAGACCTGCGCGGTAAATCCTGGGGCAGCCTGTTCAGCGGCGCGCGGTCGAATCCGATGGCGTGGTGGGTTACCATACCGCCGGGATTTGCGATATGCCTAACGGTGCTGGCCCTGAATTCCATAGGTGAAGCGCTCAGTAACAAGCGCAGAGATTGACCACTCGTACAACCAAATTATTGTAAGGATGTTTCCCCTTTATGCGGCGTGACTATTTACTCATCATTATCCTGGCCTTGTTGTTTTTCTTCCCGTTTCTGGGAGGGATACACCTGTTCGACCAGGAAGAACTCAATGTTGCCGAATCCGCCCGAGAGATGCTGCTGACGGGGGAATGGATGTATCCGCAGATCGATTTTCAGCCATTTTGGGATAATCCGCCCATGTTTGTCTGGGC
Source organism: uncultured Bacteroidota bacterium (assembly GCA_937861115.1). Lineage (GTDB taxonomy): Bacteria > Bacteroidota > Bacteroidia > Chitinophagales > Saprospiraceae > M3007. Next base: position 47,422 of record CALMBD010000114.1, read on the forward strand.
GGAGGCCATCTCCATGCAAATATTCGGCGTAAATGAATTTGCGGCGCGGTTCCCCAATGCGATCTGCGGGCTTGTCACGCTGTTGCTGGTCTACCGCATCGGTTATCGCCTGCACGACCGGATATTCGGCTGGTTGTGGGTCCTGGCCTGGGCAGGTAGTTTCCTGCCGCACTTTTATTTTCGCAGCGGCATCATCGACCCCTGGTTTAACCTGCTCATTTTCGGGGCGCTGTACGGTTTTATTGAATTCCGGTGGCAGTTCCTGACCAACCGCTGCTCATCGTCGGCGTGGATCAGGTACCGGTACCTGATATTCGGAGCAGGGCTATTGGGTATGGCGCTGCTCACCAAGGGGCTCATGGCATTCCTGATCGTGGTACTGGTGCTGCTGTTGTACTGGGCGCGGTACCGGTTCAATGGGAAGGGGTACCTAAAACACCTCCTCGTGCTGTCGGGCGGAGCTATCCTTATGGCCTTCAGTTGGTTATTACTGGAGATGTGGCGTCTTGGCCCGGAGTATGCCCGGCAATTCCTGATACACCAACTGGATGTACTCAACCCTTCAGTCAACACAAAAGGCGGCTTTTTCGGCTACCACGCGCTGGTGTTGCTGCTCGGCTGCTTTCCCGTTTCGGCCTTCGCCCTGTCCAACCTGTGGGGCGACGGTCAATCGGAAGACGAGATGCTCGAATCGGAGCCCCTCGCTGCCTGCAAGCGGTCCGACCTGGTTACCTGGATGCAGCTGCTTTTCTGGGCAGCCTTTGCGCTATACCTGTTTGTACCTTCTACCACTGTGCATTTCTCTTCCCTGTCCTATTTTCCGCTGACCTACCTGGGCGCCGTGACGATATGGAGGGCTATACACTGGAACATACACCCTAGGGCGGTTGCCTGGTTACTGCCCGTTATCGGTATATTGCTCGGTACATTTGTCATGTCCATGCCCTGGCTCGGTCAGCACACAGAGGTTCTGGAAAACTGGTTTGAGCACTATCCCTTTGCGCTGGCGGCGCTGAAAGCCGACGTCCATTGGCAGTACTGGCAGGGCCTGCCGGGCCTTATTCTGGTTGCCTCAAGTGTAGCAGGGGTATTTTTTTGGTTGAAAAACCGTGCATGGCTGGCTGCCCAAACTGTTTTTGCCGGAGGCGCCGTTTTTGCCGCGCTGTTCTCCGTATCGATCATTTGCAACCTCGAAGGGTATGCACAACGCGCGGCCATTGAATTCTACGAAGCGAAGTACGGGGAGGCGTGCCACATCAAACCCGTCGGATTTACCACTTACGCACACCTTTTCTATACCGGAAAGGTGCAAACAAAAAGTGCGACCAAAACCTATTTTGTCGCCAGACTGCCCGATCTGGGTGATCTTCCGCAAAGGGCCGGCTGCCGGGAGTTGTACAGAAAAAACGGCTTTGTGTTTTTCGAATTGACAGCCACCGCGCCGGAACAGGACAAGTGATAATGCGCAATACACAAAACAACATTCCATCATGCAATTCAATATTCCCGATACCGGTCAGCAACGCGTCGTCATCGTCGGTGGCGGCTTCGGCGGACTGACACTTGCACGCAAACTGGCAGGCACCGATTTTCAGGTGGTGCTCATCGACAAAAACAATTACCACCAGTTCCAGCCCCTGTTTTACCAGGTGGCCATGGCAGGCCTCGAGCCCTCCAGCATCGTTTTCCCGTTCCGCAAGGTTTTTCAGAAAAGCAAAAACGTATTTGTCCGGGTCACCAAAGTGCTGTCCGTCGACCCTGCTCAAAACGAGATATCGACGGAGATCGGAAGGCTCCGCTACGATTACCTTGTGCTGGCCATCGGAGCCGACACCAACTGGTACGGCAACGAACAGATACGCGCCCATGCCATCCCCATGAAATCGGTGAGTGAAGCGCTCTACCTGCGGAATACGACCTTCGACGATTACGAAAGGGCGGTCACGGCCGACGGCTACGAGCAGCGGCAGCGCTACCTCGACATTGTGATTGTCGGTGGCGGCCCAACAGGTGTGGAAATAGCCGGTTCCCTGGCGGAGATGAAGAAGCACATCATCGCCAAAGACTACAACGACCTCGACCGCGACGAGATCAATATTCATCTGATTCACGGCGATGCCCGCCTGCTCAACACCATGTCGGAACAGGCGTCGGCGAAGGCCGAACAGTTTCTGCGCGACCTCGGTGTGGAATTGTGGCTAGACAAGATGGTAACCGGTTTTGACGGAGATATCGTGACGATAAACGACGGCTCCACCATTCGAACCAACAAGGTCATCTGGGCAGCGGGTATCACGGGAAATACACTGGAGGGACTGCCACAAAGCGCCCGGACCCGCGGCAACCGCCTGAAGGTCGACGCCTTTAACCGGGTGGAAGGCACAGAAAATATTTTTGCCATAGGCGATATGGCGTTTCAAACCGAGGAGCAATACCCGGAGGGACACCCGCAGGTCGCACAGGTCGCCATACAGCAGGGAAATCTGCTGTACGACAACCTCCGTCGCCTGAAGCAGGGGAAAACACCCCGGCCTTTTCACTACCGCGATCTCGGTTCGATGGCCACCATCGGGCGCAACCGCGCGGTGGTCGACCTGCCGTTCTGGCGCTTTCAGGGCGCTTTCGCCTGGCTGGTTTGGATGTTCGTGCACCTGTTTTCCATACTGGGCCTGAAAAACAAACTCATCATTTTCCTCAACTGGGTCTGGAACTACATCACGTACGACCAGAGCCTGCGCCTGGTGATCAAGCCCTGGAGCCGGGCAGAAAAGCAGGCCGGATAATCCGAAAAAAGACCAATCTTTGTCCGGGTATCGCCAATACACATGCAACCGGCCAACTTGTTACATTTCCTGTTTCTGTTTCTCCGGATTCGCCGATTATCCGCCAAAAGGGATATTCGATTTGTCCGCATCACCCAGATCGTTACGCGGCTGCAATTTGCGCTGCTGATGGTTGTTCTTTCGCTTGGCATCGGCACTGCGGGTTTTGTCTTTATTGAAAACTACCCGCTGCTCGATGCCTGGTACATGTCGGTGATCACGCTGGCTTCGGTGGGTTTTGGCGAAATACACCCCCTGAGCAATGCCGGGCGATTGTTCACCTCTTTCCTCATATTATTCAACGTCGGCCTTTTCGCCTACTCTATTTCCACGATCATCGGTATTTTTACCGAAGGCGGGCTGGCCCGGCTGATGAGCGATTATCAAATGGATCAACAGATTAAAAAATTGAGCGGTCATACGATCGTCTGCGGTTTCGGCAGGCACGCCACCGAGGTAGCGCAGGAACTGGCCAAACATCAGATTCCCTTCGTGGTCATTGAGAACCACCTGGGGAAGGCAGAAAAGATCAGGGAAGAAACGGGATACCTGTTTATCGAAGGCGATGCCACCCAGGACAACGTTCTGGAAGCAGCGGGCATCGAGCGGGCCGCCGCGCTCGTCGCCACCCTGCCCAGCGACGCAGACAACCTGTTCATCGTAATATCCGCACGTCAGATGAACCCCTCGCTGCGCATCATCTCCCGCGCCATCAACGAGGCCGACGAGCCAAAACTGCGCCGTGCAGGCGCCGACCACGCGGTGGTACCTGAACGTATCGGCGGTTATTACATGGCAACACTGGTGGACAAGCCCGATCTCGTGCGCTTTTTTACCCTGCTTTCCAACATGGGTTCCGGAAAGATTGAATTTGAGGAACTGCCGGTAAGCCGCCTGTTACCCGATTTCCAGGGGAAAACAATCGAAAACAGCGGGCTGATACAGGCAGGTCAATTGCCTGTGATCGCCATCCGGCCTTTTGGCGGCCAATACCAGATCAACCCGGCGCCGGAAACGGTACTGCAACCGGACAGCCATATCGTCGTATTGGGCAATCCGGAACAGATGGCGGGTTTCAGGAAACAGGTACTGGCGCAAAACTGAAGAGATTTTAGCGTGTCTTAAGCGTCTGTCCCGACCCCGTCCGAGCAACGTTCCCATCTTCCCTTGTCATGATGTAATCAACTGTCCGAACCGCGGGCGCGCAACGCTCCGTTTTGCCCGCCGTTGAGCGGACAGGTGTTTACAACAAGACAAGCGCGTTGACCTTTTAGATTATGGCGT
>CALMBD010000115.1 GCA_937861115.1 uncultured Bacteroidota bacterium
ATTTTCTAAATTTTCCGTCCCCCCTTTACAATAAATTCATTCCCGCTACGCGCCAAACCCTTAACTTCGCGGTCCGAATTTTGCTGATCCTTGCTAAAATATGCCGGCGCTTGTACGATACATACCGTTTTCAGCGTTTTCAGGCAAAAATCAGTTTCGTATAGTTCAAAAAATACACCCTCATGCTTCGAGTTTGTTCATTTTTCGCGCTGGCGTTCGGCATACTGTGCCTTACGGCTTTCCGGACGGAAGACCCGAAGTGCAACAACCGGCATTTCTCCTCCAACGCAATCGTTCCCCGAACCGCTGCCTGTTCGGTATGGCATACTGCTTCGCCCGACGCTTTTGTCGCCGATACCAATATTGCCCTGAATATCCTGATGCTCAATTACAGCGCCTATGACAGCGCTTATGCAACCAAGGTGCGCCAGGCCATTCAGGGCCATATGCCTTCATCTTCCATTACGGAATACTGGGAGGGCTCGCCGCGCGAACTGGGCGCTGCTCTGGCTACACACGATGTAGTAGTGGCTGCATATCCCTACGGGGGCAGTTCGGCGTTGCATGCCACTTGCGGCAAACTGTTGGCGCAATATGTCCGGCAGGGTGGGGTAGTCATCTTTACAGGTACAGACGATTACCAGGTGATCCGCGAATTCGGCCTGCTCGATGTAAAATCCGGGTACTTCTGCCAGGACCCTGTTATTCACGATATTGCAGTCGAGCATCCTATTCTCGAGGGTACCCGGGAGCAGTTCCCCCTCAGCGACTTTGCCTATCCGCTCGATATCGTCGATCGCGATTTTGTCACGCTCGTCGACGTACTGGGTTACGACGATGAGGACGCGCAGACACGCTGCTGGATGGACCTTGATACCACCGAAGTCTCGGCTTTTGACGTACGCGGATTCCCGGTGATCGGTTACAAACCCCTGGGTCTTGGAAAAGTGATCTACCTGGGGATGGAATACTACCACAGCCAGGCCGAACCCGTGCGCATTCTTGTCAATGCCATTTGCTGGGCTGCCCGCACAAAAAACAATTCGGGTCTGACAACCGCCAACAACGTTTGGACCAGCAAGACCGTCCGGCGCAGCGAAGAAATCCTGCATGCCGGCAGCGGCGTTCCGCAACAGGATATTTTTGACCTGAAGATTTACCCTAACCCCTATTTTGACAAGGCTTCGCTCGATATCGAGTTAAAAAATCCGACTACCCTTGAGGTGGAAATGACCGACGAAAGCGGCCGGATCGCTGCGGCGATATTGCCGCAAAAGAGCCTGAACGCGGGTTTTTACCGACTTGAACTGCCCAACTTGCCGACGGGGGTATATTTCGTGCGCTGCAAAACGGGCGAACGGACTACCGTGCGCAAGGTGGTGAAGGCTGAACATTGATATCTCCTTGATCATGCGCCCGTACTGTCTGCTTGTGCTTTGTGGAATGCTTTCCGGCGCCCTGCAGGCCCAGTATCAAATCGGACACACCAGTATCACTTTTACCGACCCGGCGCGCAACAATCGTCCTGTTCTGACAGAAATTTATTATCCGGCTGATTCGGCCGGTGACAATGTGGCCATTGCAGCCGGACTGTTCCCGGTCATCCATTTCGGGCATGGCTTTGTGATGGTCTGGTCGGCATATCAGAACTTTCCTGATACCCTTGTCCCGCAGGGGTATATCCTCTGTTTCCCCCGTACCGAGGGCTCTTTTTCCCCCAACCATACGGAGTTTGCCAGGGATCTGGCTTTTTTGTGTTCGGCTATGGAGGCCGAAAACACCCAGCCGGCATCGCCGTTTTTCGGACATGTGATGCCCAGACACTGCATAATGGGACATTCCATGGGCGGTGGCTGTACCGTGCTGGCGTATCAGTACAACCCTGATCTGATCAAATGCCTGGCAACCTTTGCGGCCGCCAATACCAATCCGAGCGCGATTGCAGTGGCTCCCGGGGTGCAGGCGCCGTCGCTGACCTTCGCCGGTTCGTATGATTGCATTGCACCGCCGGCCCAGCAGGCCCGGGCCATTTATGAGGCACTTGATTCGGCCGCTTGCAAAATTTACTTCAACATCGACGGCGGAAGTCACTGCCAGTTTGCCAATGCTAATACCAACTGCAGCCTCGGCGAATCATTTTCGGGCTGCGCCACGCCGCCCGTTACCCGCCAGGCGCAGCAGGCACTGGTGAATGGTGTGCTGCTCCCCTGGCTCAACTTTTACCTCAGGGAAGATCAGGGCGCCTGGCCCGTGTTGCTGGATGCGCTGGCGACCGCAAACGGCTTTTCCTCCGAAAATACCTGCCTGGGCATTACGCGACTGTCTGAACCTCCCGCTGCCGGTCCCGATTGGCAATTGGTGGGCAACATCCTCACCGACTCATCCCTTGCCGTGCAGATTACCGGGATCAGCCAAAATACGGTATTCGACTTTTTTATTTTTGACGCTTCGGGAAAGTTGATAACCGCTGTGTCCGGACAATGGATGGCGCCGGAGGCGCCGCTAACGATTTCCACGGCCGGATTCCCCCGTGGGGTGTTGTACCTCGTTGCAGTAGATCAGAAAGGGGAAAAAAGAGGGCAAAAAATCATCGTCAGGTAAAAGATGCCCGGCAAGGCCGGAGTATGGTTGTAAGGAACATTTTGCAGCTTGCTGATTTATCTTATTTCCTTCTATATTTGCCCGTCCCTTACCTTGTTTTCCTGTCAGAGTTCTGACCTGACCGTTTCTGGCCAAATTATGTAATCCCCGCCGATTCCTGTCCCCTCTGCTTCATTTATTAATCAAAACAAAAAGAACATGAAACCTTCGGTTAAGCACACCCTCTCCGCGGGAATGCTCCTTCTCGCCATTTTCTTCCTGCCCCTGCGTTCTTCTGCGCAGGATGTCATCATGCAAGGCTTTTACTGGAATACCCACCCCGGCGACGTGACCAACACGACTACCGGCGGCATTTGGTGGGACACCCTGGCCACCGTAGCGCCCGAACTTTCGGCTGCCGGTTTCGGCACCGTATGGACGCCGCCACCTACGAAGAGTTTTGCCGGCGTATGGGATATGGGTTACGGGATGTACGACTATTTTGACCTTGGCTCCTATCTGAGCAAAGGCACCACCCGGACCCGGCACGGCAACCGGGCCGAACTGGACGCCATGATCGCGGCGATGCACGCCAACAACCTCAAGGTCATGGCTGATGTGGTGCTCAACCACCGCGGCGGCGCCGACGCACAGGCGCCCTATCAGGTGAACGGCTTTGGCAGCGGGTTCAATGTATTCACACCCCCAAGCAACCGTATTCCCAGTGGACCGGAAGACGTGCACCCGACTAACCAGCACCCCGACCTCAATCCCGACTACCACAACCGCATTTTCTTCGAAGATATCTGCCATTTTAACGAAAACGACGCCAATCCGCCCACCAACGCAGACGGTACGCCCGGCAGCTGGTTTTTCGGCACGCCAACCATAGTCGGTTCCATGGGCGATTCCCTCATCATGTGGGGGCGCTGGCTCGTCAACGATGTGGGCTACGACGAACTCCGCCTCGACGCGGTAAAACACATCGACCCCTGGTATATCGCCAAATTCCTGGTGGAGACGAAAAACGGAGCCCAGCCCTATGCCATCGGCGAATCTTTCGATTACGACCTGAATAACCTGTTGAACTACCACAACGCCGTGGAATCCAGCCCCAACAGCGGCTCCAAACCGGCCAAAATTTCCCTTTTTGACTTTCCGCTGCGCGGCGCCCTGAAATCGGTATTGAACAATACCTCGGGTTCCACAGATATGTATAACACCCTCGGCAACGCAGGCCTCGTATGGGCGACGGGTATGAACGGCGACGACGTGACCACCTGGCTTGAAAGCCATGACACCGACCGAACCGGCTACATTGAAGATACCGAAGGCTGCGCTATTCCATACGGCAGCGCCTGTCTCAAATTCAATACAGAAACCGACCATGACCCTGTCGTGTCGGACAAGGAGGACATGGGCTACCCCTTGCTGCTGGCTGCCGAAGGCCGCCCGGTGGTGTTCTGGAAAGACTGGTACTGGTACGGACTGGCCGACGATATCGGGTGGCAGATGGCGCTGCGCAACACTTTCGCCAAAGGCGCCTCCGATCATATCCAGAATATGGGCGGCGACTGGAACGTAACCGGCTATACGGTTGATAATAACGGCGGAAACATGTTCGCCATGCGCCGCGACGGCCTGACCGGCGGGGTAAGCGATGGTCTGGTGCTTGGCCTGAACGACGACGATGATCTGGAACATGCCGTCTGGGTCAACACCCCCTTTGTCAACAAATATTTGAAAGATTACTCCGACAGTTATTTATTCCAGACCACCCAGGCCTTTGGCGACAGCCGTGCCCTGATCAAGGCGCAACAACGCGACTATTCCTGGTGGTCGGTCACGGGGCTTTATCCCAAACCCGCAGGCGCCGCAGCCAGCCATTTCAACATGGACGCCACGCCCGGCGGTTGCCCGCATTTTATCGCCCTTTGCACAGCCGACGCAGCCAACCTGATCGTCAACGGCGCCCCCATTGCGGTGGGCGACGAGGTGGCGGTGAAAAACGCCGCCGGGCAGGTGGTTGGTATCGGGCGTATCGGGCAGGGTTTCCAATGGGACGGCACGAAAGACATGATCATTGAAGTATTGGGTGCGCCGTCGTCGAACGGTATGGCAATTGGCGAAAATTTCCGCGTGTTTGTTTGGGACGCCAGCGCCGCATCGGAAACCGAAATCGGCACGGTCCAATACGCGGCAAGTGGCGCCAACTTTAGTTTTTCTCCCGAGCGCCCCGACTCTCCCAACCGGAACGGCAGTTTTTCCACCTTCGCCGTAACAACAACTGCGACAGGGGCTTTTGCTTGTGAAGGTATTTCCCGCATTGTGGCGTTCAATACACAAGTGGCTGTAAACCAGCCGTTTTGCGTCAACGATCAGGCTGATGTCCCGGCTTACAACAGCGGTTGGGCAAACGGTACAAATGGCGGCGCCGGCTTCTCTGCCTGGAGTTTGTCGCCTTCATCCAACACGGGTAACGCCGGATTTTTCATCGGCAGCAGCGACATCAATACCGGCGGCGAATCCTGGGGGATGTACGCCAACAGCGGTCAGACAGCCAGCGCAGTGCGGCCTTTCAGTGCGGATGTAGCCGTTGGCGGCACAGTGTCGTTCAGCGTGGACAACGGCAGTATCCAATCGGGCGGCACCGTTGGCTGGGGTTTGCAAAACAGCAGCGGCAATAACCTGCTTGAGTTTTATTTTATTGGTGGTGGGTCCGAATACAAAACCAACGACAACACAGGAGAGCACGGAACAGGCATCGGTTTCACGAGTGCAGGACTGACCATGCAGTTTACGCTGCAAACAGCCACCTCTTACCAGTTGGTGGTGACACCCAACGGCGGGTCGTCTTCCACCTTTTCAGGCAACCTTAAAAACCCTGCCGGGGGCCAGAGCGTCCATCAGTTGCGCCTGTTCAATGCGAACGCGGGCGGTGGATCGTCGAACGATGCGTTTTTCAACAGCCTTGGTGTTTGTTACCCCGCGACACTTGTTATCAATGAAGTGGATTACGACCAAAACGGCACGGATACCAAAGAATTTATTGAGATAAAGAATGTGAGCACGTCCACCGTCAATCTCGACAATTACAACCTTGAACTCATTGACGGCTCGGGCCTTGCATATGCCACCGTCGACCTGCCCGGCGTCAATCTGGCCGCTGGCGATTATTACGTCATTTGCGGTGCCGGCTCCGGTGTGCCGAACTGCGATTTTTCCTTTGCCGGTTCTGCCGATCAGATTCAGAACGACGGGCCTGCCGCCATCAGACTTGTGCTGGGCGGGATATTTACCGTTGATGCCTTGAGCTATGAAGGCTCCGTAGCAAGTGTAGTGGAGGGTTCCGGAGCAGGCCTCGACGACGATGGCGCTGCAGCCGCTCAGGACCTCGGCCTTTCGCGCAATCCCGACGGCAATGACACGAACTCAAACAATACGGACTTTGTACTGACCTGCCTGTCCCCCGGCACGGCAAACCTCACAAACTCCGATACCGACAACGATGGTCGCCCCGATGCCTGCGACAATTGCCCCAACAACGCCAATGCTACTCAAATCGATACAGATATAGACGGGGTAGGAGATGTTTGCGACGTTTGCCCGCTGGCTGTTGCCGGTATTTCTGATTTCAATACAACTACCTGTAATTGCGAACCGGGTTACTTCCCGGTTTCAGAAATTCGCAATGGTCAATCCGTTATTATTGGCTGTCAGCCTTGCCCGGCCGGGAGTTTTTGCCCCGATGGTATTAATGCAATACTTTGTCCTGCGGGCAAATACAGCAATGTAGAAGGAGCGGTAGAATGTCTGAATTGCGCCGCGGGTTCGTTCAATGCAACCCCCGGCGCAACAGCGTGCGAACTTTGTCCGGCAGGCAAATACAGCGACACGGAAGGGGCGGCAGAATGTCTGAATTGCGCTGCAGGTTCGTTCAATGCAACTCCCGGCGCAATAGCCTGCACACTTTGTCCGGCGGGCAAATACAGTGAAATAGAAGGAGCGGTAGAATGTCTGAATTGCGCCGCGGGTTCGTTCAATGCAACCCCCGGCGCAATAGCCTGCACACTTTGTCCGGCGGGCAAATACAGTGAAATAGAAGGAGC
>CALMBD010000116.1 GCA_937861115.1 uncultured Bacteroidota bacterium
ATACCATACCATACCATACCATACCATACCATACCATACCATACCATACCATACCATACCCATTCCCTATGCGAAGTCTCCTGTTGTGTTTGTTTTCTGCCCTTTTCGTTTCCGCTCATGCGCAGGTATTCATGCGTCCTTTCGATCCGGCAGCCATCATGGCAATGGGCGGGGCAGGCGTAGCCTATCCGGGCCTTGAAGCCGGCATTCAGAATGAGGCAGCAGCGGGCATGGTCGACCGGCGCCCCGGTATATTTTTGAATTCGACAATTCCGTATGGCATCACAGACTGGCAGTCGGCCCGGATACAGGCTGTAGTGGGCCTCGACAAGAATAGTGGCGCCGGGCTGGAAATGGCCCACTCCGGATTGGCGGAATATCGCGAACAATTGTACCGCCTGTTTTATGGCCGTCGCCTGGGTGAAAGGCTGTATCTCGGTGGCAGCGCCGACCTGTTAAGGGTATCCGCACAGGAATATGGCGCCGCTACGGGAATGTCATTTGGAATAGGGATTCTCGCCAATGCCCTGCCCGGCTTGTGGATTGGCGCGCATATTCAAAACCCCGTTCAACAGAAAATTGGCGATGAAACGACCTCCAGCCTGCTTCGTATCGGGGCTGCCTGGAAAACATCGACTATCCTGACGCTTATAGCCGAGACAGAAAAGGCCCTCGAGAAACCCGTTCAGATAAAGGCGGGCCTGGAGTACAGGCCTGTGGAGATACTGGTGGTCCGTGCCGGCGTACGGGCCGGCCGTACGGCGCGAATGGGCTTTGGCGCCGGCTTGCGATTTAAAAACGGACTGGCCCTCGATACGGCTGCGGAGTGGCATCCGAGCCTGGGTTTAACGCCTTCCGCCTCCATTATCTGGAGAAAGCCGTGATTTTTTTGATTCAAAATCGCACCTTTGCGCCGTTAAAAATTGAACGATACTTTTTTTCAATGAGAAACATAACTGTGATTGGAGGTGGAACAATGGGCAATGGCATTGCTCATGTATTCGCACAATATGGATTTGAAGTTACTCTCGTCGACGTTGTTTCCGCTGTGCTCGACAAGGCGCTTGTCACCATCGGAAACAACCTGGACCGGCAGGTCAAAAAAGGTGCGATCACTGAAGCGGACAAGGCTTCAACGCTGCAGCGCATTCATCCCATGACCGATCTGAAATCCGGCGTCGCCGGCTCCGATCTGATCATTGAGGCCGCAACGGAGCATATCGAATTAAAATTGAAGATTTTTGCGGATATCGATGCTTTTGCCCAGGCAAACGCCATTCTTGCCACCAATACCTCGAGTATCAGCATTACCAGGATCGCTGCGGCAACAAAACGACCGGCGCAGGTGATTGGCATGCACTTTATGAACCCTGTACCGGTGATGAAACTGGTCGAGGTAATCAGGGGTTATGCCACTTCTGACGACGTTTGCTCCCGGATCATGCAGTTGTCGGAACAACTTGAAAAGGTGCCGGTTGAAGTGAATGACTACCCGGGGTTTGTAGCCAATCGCATCCTGATGCCGATGATCAATGAGGCTATTTACACTCTTTATGAAGGCGTAAGCGGTGTTGCGGAAATCGATACGGTCATGAAACTCGGCATGGCGCACCCTATGGGGCCGCTTCACCTTGCCGACTTTATCGGGCTGGATGTATGCCTGTCCATTTTACGGGTATTGCACGACGGATTTGGAAACCCCAAATACGCACCGTGCCCCCTGCTGGTCAACATGGTTACGGCAGGCAAACTCGGCGTAAAAAGCGGAGAGGGCTTTTACCGGTATACACCGGGAAGCAAAGACCTTGTTGTGGCGGACAGATTCGCGCGTTGACCCTTATTTTACCTCAAAAAACTCGTATGAGGCGCGTTCCGGAAGCGTAGCAGCGCCTTCATCTCCCTCCGCCAGGATGTAATAGTGCTTGGCAAGGTCAGCCTTGACCTTGCCGGTGAACACCCCGTCGGCAGCAACGCTGTCGCCATTGGTGCCGTCGTCGTACATAGCCGTGCGTGTGAAGGCAAACATCTTATCCTGTCGGTACATGAGCCAGCCTCTCGTCGCGCCGGTTAGTTTGGCTGTTATTTTCACGTCGGCGCCTTCTTTGGCGTGTTTTACTTCTGCTATCGCAGGCTGCGCCTTGTTGAGGAGTGGGTGTTTCAGCAGCCACTGGGTTCGTTTGTCCATTAATTGTCGCAAACCGATCACATGATCCGGGCCAGTGTGCAGGGTTTTATCCAGAGAATTCTGAAAATCGACGTAACTGTACAGTTTCAGAGAGTCCAGTTTCACCCACGGATCGATCTCTTTCATCATCTCCTGCGAACGCGTGAGCCATTTGCCGCTTTTCAGGTAGTCATTTACAATGGTTCGAAGGTGCGCGAGGTATATTTTTCTGAACAGCGAATTCCGCAGTAGTTTTGATATCAACGGGCGCTTGCTGTTTTCAATTTCGGCAAGTGGCTGATATTGAATGATTTCGTCGTCTTTCATCTCCTCAAAACTGAAATTCCGCCGCCATCCGCCAAAGGCCATGTTCAGGTCCCATATCAGGGGGTGACAAACGCCGGTCGTGTCAGCCCAGAGGTAGTAGTTGTGGGATAATGAGCCGTTGTAACTGTCCAGGTTCACCATTGCGTTATTGAGTGCAAGCATCCAGAGGGTTTGATCCACATCGAGTACCGACTCAATCTTTTCGGTATTTTTATTGAGGACTTTTATCAGCTGCAACAGGTACTTCCATGCCGCCGGATCGTCCACTTCATAGAAGGCGTCATAACAACCGAAATTATCATTCAGATAGACCAACGAGGCGTTTTCGCCACGGGGGCAACCGCTTTGGCTCCGTACGCGCTTCCAGTTGTCCGGATCACATTTGATGATATAGCCGGTAGAAGTGCCAAAGTGCTTTTCCAGGAAATTGGCATCGATCGATTCGGTATTGATGTACAACCCGTAGAGTACCCCGTTTATGGTCAGCCTGGAAAAGTTGCACAAGGGTGCGGGCATATAGTTCCGGATGATCTCATAGGCGAGGGGGTCGCGGATAAAACTTGGGTCCAGGAAAGCATTCGACAATTTGACTGTCCGCTGTCCGTCGGGGAGTTTCTGAGACTTTATTTTATAATCGAGTTTGACATTGAAGGGCAGCTTTTTGTACGTCTCATTCCGCGTTCTGAAATAAGAGCTGTTGCCCTTGTACCGGATGCCAATACTGTCGAAGCGCAGGCCGTTGACCCATGCCGTGCCGATGATCCTGGCTTCGCCATTGGCTTTCTTCATGGAGTCCAACTTGAAATCCCAGTTCTTGAACGGGATTTCTACCCGTACTTCATGAACACCCGGTCCATAAAAATCCTGTGCCTGCAGCGTTTGTGCGTGAAAAAGTCCCGCACAAACGAGCAGCACCGGTAGAAGGAGGTTTCTCATACGATTTTATTTATTCAGATCACTAAGCTTCACCACATTTGGCTTGCTGTAATAGTTCTGGGGAGCAAAAGCCACTGCACCGGCATTCTCAGCAACCAGGTAGTAGGTCAATACGGCGTCTTCGGTTTTTCCATCGATCGTTACCACAAATGCCTTGGAGCCTGAAGAAAGGTTGCTTACGGCATCTTCGTTCATCTGCATCATGGAGAACGGGTCGGTATCGTTGAAGCGATAGTAGATCAGCATTCGACGGGGGAAGTAGTCTGCTTTTGCCGTAATGCGGAAGTCGGTGAGTTTCTGGTTCTCAAATTTACCCCGACCCTGCACCAGTACTTCCGAAATAGCCGGCGCCTTGACGGTCAGTTCGGGATGATCCTTGAGGAATCTTGCCCTTTTGGACATCAGTTCCGCGATGCCCGGGATTTTACTTTTCCGTCCAATGGTTTCGCGCAGGCTGCGCTGGAAATCATCCAGGCTGTACAGTTTGTTCCGGTCGTCGTTGAACGGGACCACGATCATACCCTGGAGTTCCTGGGCGCGCTTTTCATATTCGCCGTGGGTAAAATTGTCGTCGACGATCTGGCGGATGTGCGACAGGTACATTTTTTTATACAACGGTTCTTTCAACAGTTGGCTGATGAGCGGTTTGTAGGGGTTTTCAGAGTGAAGCAACGGGTCAAGCGTCTGAAGACCTTTCAGATCGAGGTCGCTTCCGTTGCCGGTGTTCTTGTAACTGCCGAATGCCAGGTTGAGGTCCCAGTGTAACGGCTGGAACCGGCCGTTGTTGTCGCGGTACAGGAAATAATTGACGCTGTGATTGCCACTGTAACTGCTCAGGTTGACCATTACGTTGTTGAGTGCCAGCATCCAAAGTGCGTGGTCGACGTCGAGTACACGTTCAATTTTGATTGGTTCGTTGTTGAGGATACGGGTCAGTTCCTGCAGTTCGGCCCATCCGCTGGCTGAGTTCATTTCAAAATTGCCCTTGTAGCATTCGATATTGTCCTCATACTCCAGCGAGCCGTAGATGTTTTGTTTGCAGGTGCTTTCCACTTCCTGCTTGTAATCGACCCCGGCTTTAAAAAACGGATTGCTGCTGGAGCCGAAATGCGACTGGAGAAAGGGTTTGTCGATGCCTTCAATATTGATAAACACACCGACATATTCGTCGTTGACGTAGAGTTTGGTATAGCAGGCTTGCGACGCAGGCATATATTTTCCCGCTATTTCATAAAACAAAACCTCGCGTACCAGACTCGGGTCACGGAGGGCGGACGACAATTTAAGCGCTGCATGGCCCTGGTGATTCTGTTCGCTGTTGGTATGGTTGAGTTTGATGGTGAACGGGTTTCGCTTGAGGCCCAGTTGATAGGATTTGTCGCCGCGGAACCGTACACCCACACCATCATAGCGTACGCCATCGATGGTGACAGAGCCGTCCATCAGACCCATTCCATATATCCGCATGGAGTCCAGTGCGTCCACCCAGTTTTTTGCGGGCAGTGTCAGCCGGATTTCTCCAATACTTTTTTTATCAAAAAGAGGGCGCACAGCCTTGGATCCCTGTGCCGAAAGAAAAAGCGGGGTGATAGTTATTAGGATCAAAAGCAAATTTTTCATGTTAAGCTGCTTTCTGGTTTGAATGTTAGAATCTTTAATTCAGGTGCAATGATACGAAGATGCAATAAATGTGGCGGAAAGGTAATGCAAGGTTGCCAAGTGATTCAAATTTTTACACGATGCAGGGTCTGAAGTTGTGTAAAAAGTATATTTCTTTTAAATAATATGCTCCAGTTCAATTTTGTCATTTGCAGGAAACAACCGGGAACAGGCGGCCGTTTTTGCCCGATGCATCAATTGAAACTGGCCGGATACCTGTTCGAGAAAAGCATCATCTACCAGTTTTTGAACCGCCTCCAGCGAAGCGAAGCGCTCATCCAGCCCCAGTTTGTAGGTTTGCTCATACAAGGCGTTCTCAAATTTGATACTGATCCGGTTATCCGACTTGAAAACCGTGATTTTCAGGTGTGGATGCTCTATATTGCCGATAATGCGCATAACGGGCAGGTATTTGAAATTGCTGTTTGATAATTTTTTCCCGTTTGATGGAAAGTCAGACCGGGCAGGGCAAATATCAATGAATCAATCATTTTCATTGCTATTGATGACTAAAAATACGGTATTGGCAGCCGCGGCGCCAAGAATGGCGCCTGCCAGATATATCCAGATATCCGCTCCGTCCAATGCGCCAATCGTCAGCAGGCTGAGTGCCAGTGCGGGGTTGAAAATGCCTCCGGAGATGTTTCTCAACGCGTAAATAAACCCCGCCAGGGTAAATCCCATAGCGATCCCCGAATACGACTTTTCGGCCGCCTGGCGCATATTGTTTACATTCATGAAAACATAGGTAAGCCCGAAGGTGCCGCAAAACTCGGCGATGATGGAGCATATACCCATTTTGTTGAAGTGCATTTGTACCTCCTGTCCGGTATTACAGTTGAGCAAAAAACCTCCGATAAGAGCCGCCAGAACGCCGCCGATCAGTTGTGCCATGATATAATATATGGCATCCGTCCGACTGGTGCTGCCGCGCATCAGCATGGCCAGCGTGATGGCCGGGTTGTAGTGCGCGCCGGAAATGCGCTCCCCTACGTAGGTCATGGCCAGAAGCGCAGCCCCTGCGGCCAGGGGCGCAGCCAGGGCGATATCGGCATTCTGACAGGTCAGGATAGTTATGAAAAGCAAAAAGAAAGTGCCAATGCCTTCCGTGAGATACTTTTTCATCCGTCTTTTGAATTGAGTTTGCTGAATAGTGCATTTTTGCCGACGCAAACCTCGCGAGTTTACCTCAATCAAAAATGTTTAATGACCATGAATCGTATAATTTTTAATTGCTTTTTACTGATTATGACCGTCACCATTGGTTCCCCGGCCCTCGCCCAGCAGCAACTTACTCCTGAATTGCTTTGGAAAATAGGCCGAGTTGGACTGGATTGTGTCTCCCCGGACGGCCAGTTTGCCGTTTATGGCGTACAGCGATTCGATGTATCAAAAAACTCCGGCACCAGGGTGCTTTATATCGTCAATATCAAGACCGGCGAGACCCGCCCGCTTACCAGCCCCAACGAAACCGCCTCGGATGCGGCATTCAGACCGGATGGACAGCGTATCGGTTTCCTGCGCGACGGCAAGTTTTGCGAAGTTTCGCCCGAGGGGTCGCCAATCCTGCAGGTTAGCGACCTCGAGATGAATGGCTTCCATTACGCACCCAACGGCCAGTACATCCTGTTCACCCAGGACGTAAAACTCGATAATTCTGCTGCTGAAGACAACCCTGACCTGCCCAATACAACCGGCAGGGTCATCGACGGCCTTTTTTTCCGCCATTGGAAATCATGGCACGATTACCGGTACAGCAATATTTTTTACATGACCTATGCCAACAGCAAACTCTCCGGCGATCCGGTCAATATCATGAACGAGCGCTTCGACAGCCCCTTGCAGCCGATGGGCGGTATGGAACAGATCACCTGGAGCCGCGACAGCCGGTTTATCCTGTATACCTGCCGGAAACTGAACGGTACCGAAGAGGCCCGTAGTACCAATTCGGATATTTACGCCTACGAAATCAGTTCCGGCAAAACGCTCAACTTCACCGCCGATCTGCCGGGCTATGATATAGACCCTGTTTTTTTTTTTTTTTGCCGCTACCTGGCCTGGACCAGCATGGCTCGCGCCGGAAATGAGGCCGACCGCACCCGGCTGATGATCCTCGATACCTACACACAGCAGCGCACGGAACTGACCGAGGGATGGGATTTTGAAGCCAACCAGCCGCAATGGGCCGCCGATGGCAAATCGTTGTACTTTATCAGTTCCGAAAACTTCACCTACCAATACTATCAGGTCAACCTCGCTACACGAAAGATCCGGCGTGTCACCGAGGGGCAGCATGATTACACGGCGTTAAAAGTTGCCGGGGAGGAACTGATTGGCACCAGAACATCCATGGTAAGCCCGGCAGAACTCTTCGCAGTAAATCCGGCCAGCGGGACCGCGCGCCAACTTTCGTTTGCTACCGACGATCCCTGGAATAACATTGCCAAGGGAAAGGTGGAGCGGCGCACCGTAAAAACAACCGACGGGAAGAACCTTAATGTTTGGATGATCTTCCCGCCCGGTTTCGATCCCGGAAAGAAGTACCCGGCCCTGTTGTACTGCCAGGGCGGCCCGCAATCAGCCCTGAGTCAGTTTTTTTCCTACCGATGGAATATGCAGATCATGGCTGCCAACGGTTATATCGTCATAGCGCCCTGCAGACGCGGCATGCCCGGTTCCGGGCAGGCGTGGAATGACGCCATTACAGGAGAGTGGGGGAGCGGCGCCATGCAGGACCTGCTGGATGCTACGGACTACGCAGCCAAAGAGCCCTACGTAGATGCAGCCAGAATGGGCGCCGTCGGGGCGAGCTTCGGGGGGTATGCCGTTTACTGGCTCGCCGGCAACCACAACAAACGATTCAAGGCATTCATTTCACATTGCGGCATTTTCAACCTGGAGAGTTTCTATGGCGAAACGGAGGAGAACTGGTTTGTACACCACGATATGGAAGGCGCATACTGGACCACGCCGAAGCCAAAATCCTACGAACGCTTCAGTCCGCACCTGTTCGCAGGCAAATGGGATACGCCCATGCTGGTCATACACAACGAGCTGGACTTCCGGATACCGGTCACGCAGGGCATGCAGGCCTTTTCAGCAGCCCAGTTGCAGGGCATCCCCTCGCGTTTCCTGTACTTTCCCGATGAAGGGCACTGGATCGGCAAGGCACAGAACAGCATTTTGTGGCAGCGCACCTTTTTCGACTGGCTGGATAAATACCTGAAGGGGTAATAAAAAATCCCCCCCGACATTCCTGCCGGAGAGGACATCCCAAAAACCGATTACATCTTTATGACGACAGCGCCATAAAACAGCCAAAAGGCTGCTGTATAGCACAGAGCCAGGTCTGAAACAAGGGAATAGAAAAACGGCCAGCAGTCTGGAAAACAGCGAATCAATGCGCTGTAACGGGGGGAGGAAGGCAGCTGAACAGTTTGATGGGATTATAATTTGTTGCTCCGAAAAACGATTAAAGTGTCACAAATGTAGGTCAAATGCCGGGTAGTCAAATACCCGCGATATGGTAATTATACAGGTTACCCTCGTTTGGGTAGGCTTTAATCTTTAACAAAACATGCCTGAAAATAAGGCTATTTTACTTTGGAAGTTATTGTTTTTCAGCGTCTTGGGAGGATATTGCCTGCTCTATGCGCCGTATGGGATAAATGAAACGGACGGTGGATTCCTGACCGGTCTGGCCTGGCAGGTGCTTGAAGGAAAGACTCTTTACCGCAATATTGTATATGTCAGGCCGCCACTGCCTGTGTTGCTCAGGGCCGGAGAGTTGATGCTCCTTCCGGAGCAATGGGGGGTTATTGGAGAACGGTACATCTTTTTTCTTAAGGTCGCGGCCTACTCCTGGCTGGCAGCGGCAGTGCTGACCTCTGGCGCCCGTCGGTGGCTGTTGGCGGTATTCGGCTTTGTGGTTTCGGTACATTGTTACCCGCCTATGGCCTGGCATACGGTCGACGGAATTTTGTTTGCCGTTTTAGCCGTCTGGTGCTTTGTGGGAAGTTCATCATCCGGAGGCACACCGGATAGCGCCTGGCGGGCTGTCCTTGCCGGCGCATTTGTTTTTGCAGCATTTCTGTGTAAGCAGTCTTTTTACCCTATGGCTGCGGTATTTGTTCTTTTGCTTTTTGCGATAAAAAATGCAAAAAAAGCAACCTTGGTGACGGCGGGATTTACTTGCTGTCTGGCGTTGTTCTGGTGGTTTATGGGTTCCAGAGGGCTGATCACTGCATATCTTGACCTGACCAGTGAATCTGCCTCCCTATCCCAGGCTTTTCAGCGCAGTGTACTCGATTTTTTCAGGATAAAGCCCTGGCTGGCTTTGCTTAGTGTGCCTTTTTTTGTTCTTGGTCTGATTTACCTTAAGTCCGGAAAATATGCCAAAGCGATCTCCTTCGCATGGCCTGGCTGGCTTGCTTTGCTCATGGGTTCGTATGCCTTCGAGATATGGCGCTCGGGAGAATTTACCGCGCCTTTTGCCCAGGCGCGCCTGATGTTCTGGGTGGGTACGGGTTGGTGGTTATGGCAGGTGCGCAAATGGCGACTCGACGCCCCTGTGGCCGGACTGGGCGCCCTGTTGGCCATATCCTGGTGTGCCTCAGTAAGTTGGGGGTACAATCTGCCGATCATGTTCGCCACGCCCTGGGTATTCGGGGCGATGGAGATAACCCGAGCGATCGGCCGGCGCATGCCGATGGCCGGACACTTCGTCAATGTTGCCGCACTGACTGCATTGCTCCTTGTATTTCGATGGGGTTATGAATTTGTTTACCGCGACGGCCGGCGAAGTGAAATGAACACCGCTATGGGCCTGATTTTTCCCCGGTTGAGCGGCATTTATTCCTCCGGTGAAAGCGGGCGCTTATATCTCGAACTGCGGAACCTGGCAACGCGGTATCCTAACTTTACCGTACTCCCGTCGTTTACGCAGGCCAATTACCTGACGAAGACGTTTCCGCCGCTGCCGCTCGATTGGGTGGTGCGCCGTGAAATGAATGGAGACAGCACATACGTGCTTAGGGCTTTGCAGCAATTCCATCCCGTCCTGATTTTTGAAAAGAAATACATGAACCAAATGGAGTCCGATCCGGAAATGTCACTGGTCCGGGCCATGTTCCATTCCGGGGCTGTTATTGACGAAACGCAATATTTTTGGGTCGTGCAAAGCAAATAAATGCCATATTTGCCTTTTATTTCACCAATTCAATTTCCGATGAAATACCTGCTCCTTTTCCTGTCTTGCTTGCCTGTTCAGTACATTTTCGGCCAGGAAAGCAACAGAACCATCCAGACACAAATAGACTCCTCCGAGTTTGCGGTACGCAGTTTTGAGATACGGTTGGGCCGGCTGCGCGAAGCGCTGGATAAAAACGATGTTTCACCGATGGTTTCCCTATATGCGCACCTCCTGGGCGATATGCGGCAGGCCATGGAGCGTGTGGAAACCGCAGCCCCGGAGAGCAAATGCCTGGTATCCATGCAATTTATCCTCAATAAGTTCGAGGCCTTCAGTTTCGATCCCATGAAACCGCAGGAATTGAAGCCTTACCTTGAACTGTTTGATGAGTTCAGCGTATTGATGAGCAAGGGTCCGGAAGAAAAATAGCGCCGGTTACAGATCGATTCCGATCACGACGCCGGTTTTATAGTGCTCTTTTCCGAAAAAGCCTGCTGCAACATCGATTCGAAAAGGCCGGAAAAACTTGAACCCGATGTTTTCAAACCCGAAATTGACTTCCCAGTAGGGCGTTTTTTGCGGCAACAGACCCTCGTTGGCCGTGTTTTCGGCATAATATAGCCCGAATCCGAATACTTCCTTCCAGTTCAACTTGCGCAACCCGGGAATCTTGTCCAGCAGCCAGCCTTGCAGGTGGTGCTGAATATGGGTTTGCACAAAAGGTTTGCTTGTCGAGAAGTCATAGTAGGGCAGCAGGAAAAAAGCCCGGCTATAGTCTTTCGGTTTCCCGAAAATCGTTTGGTTTCCCATCGGGTGGTGCAGGTCGATGAACTCCAGGCGTTTGTCATTGAGGAACATTCCTACCGCAATATTCAATTCTGTATATCCGACAAGCCCGAAATTGATATCGTTTTTCCGTATCTGTGCCTGAATGTAGTCGTAGTTAAGATCGCTTCCGCCAACCCCGGCGATTGCTTTACGGTATATCAGCAATATTTCCGGCCAGCCGGAAGATTCGTATACCCTGAATTTGGGGTAGCTGTTGTACGTTTCTCCTATCCGGAAGCGTGCCATAAGGTTGACCACAAAGGCCTGGTGGGTGTTAAAGGAAGGTTCGGCACTGCCGGTGAGTGGCGCGTTGGGAGTGTAAACACGGTCTTTTTTGTACAATGCGTAATCTGAATGGTTGACCAGAGGATTGCGCTCTGCCCATTCCGCATCGGCACGCATCCAAAGCCCGGGAAACAGATAGCGGCTGAACTCTGCCTTGACAAACTTCTTTTCGTACAACTTCATGTAGTTGCGCTTGATCATGAGCGAGTACATGGTGTTGGTGACAACCCCGATCGGGTCTTTGTCGCTGAACTGGGCCGTTTGCAAACCTCCGCTCAGTTCGACCGTTGAAAAATGCTTGCTCTCAAAACGCCGCTCCAGGCGCAATCCTCCGCGCATTTTCTTTTCCGAAAAGCCGTAGTTCAGCAGCCCTTCGGCCCGCCAGAAGCGCGTGCGCATATCTCCGTCGTATTTGCTGAACTCCGGTTTGACATTGACCAGCCAGCCTTGTACTGTGTTAAATTGAATCCAGCTCATTGCGGCCGGATATTGGACGGTCGTGTGTTTTTTGGAGTTGCGCCAGGTGTAGCCGAACAGGAGGTTGCCGAACTTGAATTTATTGTTTCTGGCATCGGTGCTATCCAGATATGCGTCGGATTTCCAGATTTGTTGCAGGCTGTCTTTTTTCACATAATCTGCTGATTCTTCGCTTGTTAAAGGGACCGGCCTGATTCCGGACCAGTAAACCGAATCGCGTTCGTTGGCGTCGTCTTCAATCTTGAAGGTTTCGCGCGAAAACACCTTGTCGTCGAATTTCGGGTGCAGGTCGTAGTTGGAAAAGATGCCGTTAAAAAAGCCGTCGAACTTGAAACCCAAAACGCCGAATTTGAAGCTGGTTACCTGGGAAAGCAGTCGCCAGGCATCCGGTTTTTCCACCGGGACAAATTCCTGCTGGATGCGCAGGGTGTCAAGTATAGGTTGTTTAATGGCTGCGCCGGTCAAATAAATATCGGCCCCCGAAAGGTTCCACCACTCATCAACCACGTACAGGTGTCCGCCAAAGACCGGATCTGCAGGGCGTTTGGGCCTGACCTCTATTTTGTAAATATCATAACCGTTTTCGTCTTTATACTTCCCTTTTAACCGGAAGGTATAGTAGGAAAAGGCATTATCGGCCAGTGGCGAGAGTATTTCCCGTTCAATTTCAATACGTTCGTCGTAGAGATCGAAGTCGGTATAAGTGGCGCGGTTGAAACTGAAACCATTGTCGGACCCACTGACCTTGCTGGATACCATGATCTCCTTCTTCCGTTTCGGCGATGCCTGGGCATACACTTTTGACACAGACTCGGATAGATACACAACCCCGGTGCGGTTGGTATCGAGAATGCCCCCCATGGTGCCTACATCCTGACCCAGTATCTTTTTGGGCGCCTCGACTATCCTGTAAAAACCTTTGATGTACACATCGCAGCTGTATTCGGCAGCCTTGTTTTTATAGTACCTTCGCCTGGCAATCACCTCGCGCATGATACGATAGGCCGGATCCTCAGTGGTAATCACTACTTCGCTGATTTCCAGATTGGTGGGTTCCATTTTTACGTTCAGGCGTACAGGTTTGCCGCTTATCTCTACGGTCTCGATTTTCTGTTTGTAGCCGATATATTGAAAAACAACTTCGTAGGTTCCTTTTTCCAGGGAGAGTCGATAAATGCCCTCCGCATTGGCAGCAGTGCCGTTGGTGCTGTTGCGGACATATACGGAGGCAAAAGGGAGCGGTTCCCCGTTTTCATCGAGTACTGTGCCCGTCAATTGGGCCCGGGATACAAAAGGTAAAGCGAACAGTAGCAGGGTAAAACAGATCTTATCCATTTGGGAAAATTTATATTAGCCAGATTGTGCGCGCAAAAATTGACTTTAACCGGCACTCCGAGATGCTTTTAACAGAGTTTAACCTGAAAGATGGCTTTACTGGAACATTTTAACCGATTTGTGGAGGCTAAACGTTTGCTGGCAGATGACCGGCCGGTGCTGCTTGCCGTAAGCGGCGGTGTCGATTCCGTGGTAATGACCAGGCTTTTCAAGGATGCCGGCATGTCATTTTCAATTGCGCATTGCAATTTCCAGTTGCGCAGCGAGGAGTCGGATCAGGATGAGGTGTTTGTGCAATCGATTGCTGCCGGTATCGAGGCGCCCTTTTATTCAAAACGGTTTGATACGAAAGCATATGCCGAGGCAAACAACCTGTCTATACAAATGGCAGCCCGTGAATTGCGTTACCGGTGGTTCCGCGAGGTTTGCGAGGCAAATGATCTGGCCTGCACGGCTACTGCCCATAACCTGAACGATATGGTGGAAACGGCCCTGCTCAATTTCATCCGCGGTACGGGCCTTGCCGGCCTGACCGGCATACGGCCCCGGCAGGATGGTCTGATCAGGCCGCTGCTGTTTGCAACGCGTCAGGAAATCGAGGCTTTTGCCCGAGAAAAGCAACTGGCCTGGCGGGAAGACAGCAGCAATGCGCAGGATAAATACGCCCGGAATTTTGTCCGCCATCATATCGTGCCGAAGATGTCTGAGTTGAATCCGAATTTTCTGCACACGGCAGAACGCAACCTGCACCGGCTGGCCGATACCTTTTCCAATTTCAACCATCTGATGGCACTGGCGCCCGGGTTGGCCGGCGATGTCTGGTCTAAGGACGTCATTGCAGCCTTTCCTGCTCCGCAGCAGGCGCTTTACCACCTGTTGCAGACACGCGGATTTACGGAAGAACAGGCACGCCAGGTGGCTGAAAACATAGACGACAGCGGGCTGGAACTGCAATCCCCGGAAGGGTGGCGGTTGATGGTGGAGCGCACGGTAATCCGGCTCGCGCCTGCAAGTGAAAACGCTGTTCAGCCCATATACATCCGTGAAGACGACCTCATGATCCGTTTGCCCGAGGGCGGCAGTCTTATCCTGATGGCGGCAGAACCCCGGCCTCCATTTCCTGATGGTTGTGAGTCAATAATTGTGGACCTGCAAAAATTGCAGTTTCCATTACTTTTGCGCCCCTGGAAGCCGGGCGATGTTTTCCAACCATTTGGAATGGGAGGCAAGCGCCAGAAATTGCAGGATTTTTTCACCAATCAAAAACTGTCGCGTTTGGAAAAGGAGAGGGTCTGGCTGCTTGAAAACGGCAATGGCGACATCATTTGGGTATTGGGTTGCCGGCCCGACGAGCGCTTCAGGATTGTGCCTGAAACGAAAACAGCACTGAAGATCAGCCGAACCGGCTGAATGCTGTTTTTCAAAGTCTAACAAATTGAACTGGTTGATATTGTGATATGAAGTTGGCAAATAATATGTGGGCTGTGCTCCGCTTTCCATTGCAGTTGTTATTATTCTGGCTGCTCTTCTTTGCGGGCTTCAGGTTGTGGTTTATACTTTGGTTCTACCAGGAATGGCCGGCACGGGAACCCTCCGCAGTATGGAAAAGTTTTTGGCATGCCCTGCCTCTTGATCTGAGCATGGCGGGGTATTTTCTGATTATTCCGGTGCTGGTCTGGTTTGCCGGGTTGGCGCTGCCATTACCATACCAGGCATACGCTGAAAAACTGATCACCGTTTTTAATGCGATGTTGATCGGCCTGATGGTCCTCGTATTCGGATCCAATATCTTTGTTTATGAGGAATGGCATACCCTGCTGAACAATCGCGCGCTGGCGTATCTCAGTACGCCTTGGGTGTTGTTTGATTCGATGTCGGTGTTGCTTAAAATCGCTTCGGTGCTGTTATCGCTGGTGTTGATCTGGTCGACGTGGCGCATGTACAGGCGCATGACCGGTACCCGTTTGTATGGTTCAGACTTGTCTCGCTGGAGTTATTCTGTGCTTCCGGTGCTGTCGGGCGCAATTTTTCTGGCGATACGCGGCGGATTGGGCGTGATGCCCATCAACGAAAGTGCCGTTTATTTTTCTCCGCATCTTTTTTGCAACCACGCTGCTACAAATACAGCCTGGAATCTTTTCCACAGCCTGGTAGAAACACGCTCCACGGAAAACCACTACCGTTTCATGGACGATGCCCTTGCTCAGGAAAAGGTAGAAAACCTGTTTTCGGCGGCCAAGGCCGGTCAGCAGGGCGCTCCCGTAATATTGAATCCATCCAACGGAAGCAAGTTCAATGTTGTATTTATCGTCATGGAAAGTATGACGGCGCAGTTGGTGGAAGAACTTGGCGGCGAACCCGGTGTGTGCCCCAACCTGAGCCGTTTAATGCGGGAAGGTGTACTGTTTGAAAATATTTACGGGAGTGGTTACCGAACCGATCAGGGGTTGATATCCATACTGGCAGGCTACCCGGCCCAACCGGACCAGTCCATTGTTTTGTTGTCGGACAAGGCGGAAAAACTGCCCTCCATTCCGAAAACGTTGAGTGGCGCAGGTTATGCCACCGCCTTTTTTTACGGTGGTGAACTGACTTTTGCCAACATTGGCCAGTGGCTCACGGCGGAACGCTTTGAAAAAATATACTCGGACAAGGACTTCGCAGCAAGCGAAAAGACCCAGCGTTGGGGAGTCGACGATAAAATAATGCTCCAACGCGCTATTAAAGAAACCGGCGGCCTGCCTCAACCTTTCTTTACAACGCTGATGACCCTCAGCCTGCATCCCCCTTATGATGTGCCTTACAAAAGCAAATGGTCCGGGCTGGAGGAAAGAGAACGGTGTCTGAATGCCGCCGCTTTCGCCGATTATGCGATCGGCACCTTTTTCCAGGAGGCGGAACAACAGGCATGGTATCGCAATACCCTGTTTCTGCTGGTTGCCGATCACGGCTCGTCCAATCCGGGACGGCTGGGACTGGATAACCCGAAGGCGCGGCATATCCCGCTGATTCTATTCGGCCAGCCCATCGCCGAAGCCTGGAAAGGCCGGCATGTCAAAGCCGTCGGCAACCACCACGATATTCCTGCCACTATCTTGCCCTTGCTGGGCTACCCGGCGGAGGAATTTGAATGGAGTCGCAACCTCTTGCTTCAAAATCCCAATGGGTCCGATCCGGGCTTTGCCTATTACACCAACGAAAGCGGGCTCGGCTGGGTTATCGAAGATGCCAGGGCCTTTTATTCATTCGGCAACGGGCGTTGGGAAGACTGGGAAGGAAATATGGATCCGGAACGCTATCTGGAAGCGAAGGCCTACCTGCAAACATTTTACAACGATTTCCTGAAAAAATAAGCAGTTGTTTGAAGTGTTCCGGCGGTTCTTGTTAACCCCGACAGAATACTCAAACAACTGCAGCATACCTGATGGTTACCGGTCGACAGAATGGCCTCGCGGTAATCTGCAAACCCCGGTTATCCCATAGAGTAGAGTCCGACTACATTGCCTTCCGTGTCGTTGAAAAAGGCAAAGTGCCCCATGTTTTCCCCGATAGGCGTCTTGGGCAGCAGTTGTTTCCCGCCGGCGGCTTCGACCCGACCCAGTACAGCATTCAGATCGGCGCCACCATTCAGGTATACCTTGGGACCGTTATGCCCCGAGGGCTTGTAGCCTTCACCGTGGCAAATTGCGCCGCCGATGCCTCCTCCGTCACGGTCATGCAACAGGATACCCATCCTGATGGTATCCATTTGCATTTCCGGCATTTCATAGTCGAAAATAGTCTGGTAAAACGTTTTTGCGCGTTCGAAATCGATGACAGGGATCTCGAACCAACTGATACTGTTTTTGGCAAATTCCATAGCTTAATATGAAAATTGGTGAGAAAATAAGGTGAAATAACAAGTTGTTGCAAATGTAAAATTGTTTTTGTTTTAAATGAAAACAAATTGTTTATTTTTATGTGAGGATTCTTTTTCTACATTTGCCGGTAAACTATCATTCAAGATGAATCGAGAAATCCACAACTGGTTCAGCCCGCGCCTGAACAAAAACATGGAAATTGCCATGTACGGCCATTTTGGTTTTGCATTGTTGTTACTGCCGACGGCAGCAGCGGACTATCTGGAATATGAGCGCTTTCACCTTATTTCTACCCTCGAACCTTATATCGATGCGGGTAAAGTGAAGGTTTTTTCTATCAACAGTATCAATTCCGAGGCATGGCTCAACAACAGGATGCATCCGCGGCATAAAGCCATCAGGCATCAGCAATTCAATGCCTATGTCGAAAACGAGGTGATTCCTTTTATCAAAATGCACACCAGCGACAATACACCGATCTATACTAGCGGTGCGTCGCTCGGCGCCCTGCATTCCGCCAACTTGTTTTTCCGCCGGCCGGATCTGATCAACGGCACTATCGCCATGTCAGGGGTATACGATCTGACCGACTACACGAAGGGCTATTACGATGAGGATGTATACTTCAACTCCCCCTGTCACTACCTGCCCAATCTGAACGACGATCGCACGCTTTTGATGCTGCGCAACAGCGGCCATATCCATATCATGACCGGCTCCGGCGACTACGAAGCCCCGGATGCATCGCGCAACCTGTCGCACATCCTGACCTCGAAAGGCATTCCGCACGACCTGGATATATGGGGTGGCGACATGCGCCACGACTGGCCGACCTGGAGAGCCATGTTGCCTTATGTGATCGATCAAAAGTTTTAGTGCCTGCACATCCGGTAACAGAGATAGGGCTTGACCAGATGCGATATATCTTTTTCGTTATCAGCATATTAATGGCGATAACTTCTGCTCGTGCGGGGCATGTGGACAGCGTGGAAATATTCAGCCCTTCCATGCGCAAAAACATTAAATGCCTCGTCATCAAACCGGATCGTTATACCATCACAGGCGATCCTTATCCGGTGCTTTATCTGCTGCACGGATGGAGCGGCAACTTTGCCGGGTGGCTGGGCAGTGCGCCGCAACTCCTGCGGCATGCCGACACGTATGGTATGATCATCGTTTGTCCTGATGGCGGATACGACAGCTGGTACCTCGACAGTCCGGTAGATTCTTCCGTGCGCTACGAAACACATATCGCGCTTGAAGTAGTGCAGTATGTAGACTATTATTATCACACCCGGCGAGAAAGCAGCGGGCGCGCTATTGCCGGATTGAGCATGGGCGGGCATGGCGCCATGTTTCTGGCGATACGCCACCCGGATGTATTCGGGGCGGCCGGAAGTATGGCCGGAGGACTTGATTTGAGCGCCTGGAGAAAAAACGACTGGGACCTGAAGGGAGTATTGGGCGACCCTGATTCGCATTGGCAAAACTGGCTGGATTATTCTGTAGTGAACCTCGCGCCTTTGTTGAAGGGCAGCAAACTGGCTATTATCATCGATTGCGGCACCGGCGATTTTTTCCTTCCCGCGAACCGGGAGATGCATCGAAAACTATCGGAACTCAAAATACCGCACGAGTACACGGAGCGACCGGGCTTGCACGACGGCAATTACTGGGGCAGTGCGATTGATTTTCAGGTCGTTTATTTTGATAAATTCTTCAGGCGACCCTGACGCGTCTTATATCCACTTCAGGGTCAAGCGCTTCACCCCTGATCAGGTAATCGCAGAAGTGTGCTGCCCAGAATGGCGCCAGCAAAGCGCCTTTCGTACCCATTCCGTTGAAAATAAATACTTTGCTGTTAACCTTGCTTTGGCCCAACAATGGGCGCCTGTCTTTCACCGTTGGGCGCACACCGGCAAGATGATCAACAATTTCAAAGGGTACAGCCAGCATTTCGTGTAAATGACGGAGTATGTACTCCCTTTCGCCTGCGCTCGGCTCCAAATCAGGGTAGTGCCACTGGTACGAGCCTCCGGCCCAAAACAGATTCCTGCCATACGGAACCAGTGTCATGGTTTTTTTGAGCATTTTGTCCAGAACAGCATCGGGTGATTCGGTCAGCCGGATCAGCAATGCCTCTCCTTTTGCGATCTGCCAGGGCAGGTCAGGGAAATAGGGGTTTTCGACGCCCCGGAATCCTTCACAACATACGATTGCATCGTAAGCGGCCGACAATTTTTCAATTTCCGGATAATCTATGATTTTATCGCTGAATAAGCCTTCCTGCTGTGCCCATTTGCGCCAGGCATCCAGCAGCAAATCAAAATGTACCCTGGCAGCCTTTTTTATCAGGCCGATATGAAAACCGGGCTTGATATAAGGCGCCCAACTGCCGGCACTCTGTGTTTCCGCCATGTGATCGGCATAATCGTCGAGGGCGCAGCGTGTCGACCAGTTGTTGGCTTCTTCCGCCGAGCCTAGCAGGCGAAGCATGGGTTGTTCTGTCCAGATGGAAATACCGAGTGATGTGCCGATGGACCGGTAGGTGGATTCGGCAGTTCGGTAAAACTCGTCGTAGCGCCACGATTTTACAAAGCGCTTTCCTGTGATTGGATTGAGAATACCGGCTGCAACGGTCGACGACCCGCCGGGTAGCCCTGCGTCAACGATGTGTACCTGCGCGCCACGGTGGTGCAAGGTCCACGCCAGCATGCCACCGGCAATACCCTGACCGACCACAAGTATTTTCATGCAACCAGGCTGCTTTATTTGTACCGCCGGCGTACCAGTTTAATAAACTTCTTGGCCTCATCGACGCGTTTCTTGTCCAGCCAAACGTATCGTTCAACGCAGTTCGCCAGGAGGTATTCCTTGGCCTGGTCGAAGTGGGAAAAGCCGTTCAATGCGCCAATGGCGGCTTCGAAAGCCTTGCCATCGCCGGCAAAAAGTTCGCGTGTGAGCAAAAGCCGGTCATTCAGTGCGATTGCCTTTTTCAGGTCGGCCACAGGTTGCTCGGCCAGTTTTTCCGATAATTCCTTTGCCTGTTTCTCTTCGAATAGCATTTCTGCATCGGACAAGTTGACTTCAGGCGCCTTCAGCCGTGTTGGCGGAACAACATGTATCTTTTCCTCCACGACAGGTGGAGGCGGAGGTGGCGGCGGCGGCGCCGAAGGGGGAAGCGGGTCCTGTGGCGGCGGTTCCGGTACAGCAGGCGGCGACGGAGGGCCCGGGACGGCAGGCGGCGGTGGGTCGGGCGTGACAGGCCGGTGGGAGGCAGTCTTGCGCGCCGGCGCTTCGGGCCGTGCCGATACCTCATCGGAAAGCAAGGCGTCGTACAATTCCCGTACATATGAAGCCATGATATCGACGTCAATACGTACGATCGTATCCGGGTCTTTGCTCATACGTGCAAATTCGCGGTTGAGCTTATCAAGATAAATTTTCGCTTTCAGCAGATCCATTTTATGGCGGGTTTACGGTTGTGCCTATTTTCACCGGCGAATTTCAAAAAATATATCTGATCTAACCCTAATTATTCTTCCATTTCCATCAATCTGTACGAAAATGTTTCTTGAACCATATGTAAAAGGCCGGCGATCGGGCTGGATTGAAGTGATTTGCGGCTGCATGTTTTCCGGCAAAACAGAAGAACTGATCCGTCGCCTGAAACGCGCCAAAATCGCCGGGATGAAAGTCGAAGTGTTCAAACCGAAGGTTGATACCCGTTACGATGAAACGGCCATTGTTTCGCACGATACGTCCTCTGTTCTGGCCCAACCCCTCGAACGCGCATCCAAAATGCTGCAGATAAGTGCCGATACAGTGGTTGTAGGCATTGACGAAGCCCAATTTTTCGATGCTGAACTGCCTGAAATATGTGCCCAACTGGCCCTCCGCGGGGTGCGGGTCATCGCGGCAGGCCTCGACATGGATTATCGCGGTGTTCCGTTCGGGCCGATGCCCCAACTGCTGGCGACCGCCGAATATGTGACAAAAGTGCATGCCATTTGTGTTCATTGCGGCAATCTTGCCACACATTCCTACCGGTTGGCAGACGGAGAGTCTGTATTATTACTCGGCGAAAAAGAACATTATGAACCCAGATGCCGTTCCTGTTATCAGATGGGTAATATTCTGCGCCTGAAATAGCTGACATTCTCCCGTACCGGGATATTTTTGCCGCAAATCTTGAACCCTTACGTGCACCATTTTAATTTTTCATCATGTGGACCATGCTTGACGGATTCCAAAACCTTACAAAAAGCGAAATTGACAGCCTGGTAGAGGCCCCTGCACTTATAACCATCCTGATCGGAGCTGCCGACGGTGAACTTGATCCTGAAGAACGCAAATGGACGGAAAGACTGCTCCGAACCCGTACATATAACCGTCCGAAAGAACTCAATGAATATTACCGGGTCGTGTTGCAGGATTTTTGGGACAAGGTTCAGGCCTTTATGGCCTCGCTGCCAGTAGACCCAACCGATCGCAACGAAGCGATTTCTGCCAGACTGGAAAAGCTAAATCCTGTACTTGCCAAACTGGAGGTCGACCTGGCCTCGGATCTATACCAGGGTTTTATCGGACTTGCCGAAGAAACGGCAAAGGCTTCGGGCGGCTTTTTGCGGATGGGTGCGATCAGCGCAGTAGAAAGCAAATGGGTAAACCTGCCGATGCTTGAGCCAATCCAACATGAACACGAAGGTGAAGAGGTTGATTCGGAAGATTGATTCTTGTCGTTTTAACTCCTGCGCTTTACCTTTTCTGACATCTGCCACAAGCGAATAGTCTCGATGGCCTCGCGTACGTCATGCACGCGTAGAATTTTTGCGCCTTGCTGCAAGGCCAGCATATTCAGGGCCGTCGTACCGTTCAGGGCATCGGAAGGCGCTACGTTCAGTACCCGGCATATCATGGATTTTCTCGAAATGCCGGCTAGCACAGGCATGCCTAGTACCTGTGAAAAGACGTGCATGTTATTCAACAGGAGATAGTTGTGCGCTACCGTTTTGCCGAATCCAAATCCAGGGTCAAGCACGATATCTTTAATGCCAAGGGCATGCAATTTTGTGGTTTCCTGAATAAAAAAATCAAGGACTTCTGTCACCACATCATCGTATTCCGGATGTTTCTGCATGGTGCCGGGCGTGCCCTGCATGTGCATCAGCACATAGGGAACATCCAGACCCGCCACTGTTTTGTACATATCCGAATCCAGGCGACCGGCAGAAATGTCGTTGACCAGAGATGCACCGGCATCGACCGCCGCTTTGGCCACTCTTGTCCGCCAGGTATCTACCGATAAAAGCGCTTGCGGATATTGCTTCAGAATTGCCGTTATGAGGGGCACTACCCGTTTCATCTCTTCCTGTTCCGGCACTTCCTTTGCCCCCGGCCTTGTCGAGGCGCCGCCGATATCGAGGATTGTAGCCCCTTGTCGCAGCATTTCACCGGCGCGTTGTACCACCGCTTCTTCACTTTGATAAAGACCTCCGTCGTAAAAAGAGTCTGGGGTGGCGTTCAGAATACCCATTACAACAGGAGTATCGAGTTCCAGGAGTCGATCGTGGCAGCGCAGGGTATGACGATGGGTGTTATTCATCTATTTCATCTCTTTGATCCAGGTTTTTATCAGGTCCAGCCCTTCCTGATGCGGCAATTGGCGACCCAGTTCGGGCATTCGAATACCCGGATCATCGCTTTCCATCCGGTACAAGAGGATGCTTTCATTGGGCTTGCCTGGTACAATACCAAACTTCCGGTCGCCGCTTCCCCGGCCCGCCGCAACCGGCGCCTTGCCTACACCCAAACGCTCCGGGTTGCGCTCGGTAATATTCAGAAACATACCGCTTGTATTGGCCGGGCCGTGCGGGTTATGGCAATGACCGCAATTGGCATCGAGATAGGCGCGGGCCCGATCATCAATATTACCGGGCGACGCTTGCCGGTAGTCCGCAAGCCTGGGCGCTGACGACACATCGAAGCCGGAAGGCAAGTCGATCAGCCCCGATTCCTGCCAGGAAAGCAGTTGGTTGCCGGCAGCAGGATATTGGTTCAGTTGCCGGATTGTGGCGCCGAGGGGAATAAACCGGCCGTCGTAAGAATGACAGCCTTTGCACTGGTTCAGATTAGGTGCGATATACTGTATGGATCGCTTTTTACCGCTGACATCTGTCCACTGTACTGGAAAACTTGCCCCGGCAACCTCCAGGACGGCATCAGTTTGTTCGTCGTTCCAGATATATTCCAGTGCTTTCCATCCTTTTTCGTCTTTAATCAGCAGCCGCGTTTCCAGAATGCGGCGCCCGTTTTCCGGATGCTCCGCATCGTGGAAATAAAAGAAGTTTTTGATCAGAACCGACCCGTTAGGAAAATCAAGGCTCAGGCTGTCGTTGCAGGTCATTTTTTCTCCTTCGGGCAGGAATATAAAACGCGCTTTTTCGGCGTAATCGGAAAACAGCGGGGCATTAACCTCGTATGCAAAAACACGCGGTGCGGGATGCAGTGCGGATAGGTCGCCGGTAAAAAAGCCATAGTCCGAGAGCCTCATTTTGGGCGCCATGTCGAACCCCGCAGTGCGCGCCTGACTCCGCATGGATGATGCTCCTGTGTACAACACCGCCAACAACAGTATTGCAGCGACGGGTGTATTACCTGTTACTTTCCATGGAGTCATGTGTGCAGTCATAAGGCTTAAGGTCTCTGCTGATTCCCTTGAATTTTTTATCCGCTTTCAGGTTGGCAAAAGTGCCGTTCTCATTGTTCCGGATACAAATCCTGTATTCCGGCAACACGACGCCGTCCCGGACGGGATTCTCCGGGTCCTGGATACCGTCGTACAGGATATGCGGCACATTGCGCCCGAATTTCAGCCAAAAGAGAAACCCAAGTTTGTTTTTCCAGGTGGGCATGCGTTTGCCTTCCGAATAAACATTGTCGTGGATATAGATACCGGAAGGGTAGGGGTTGTAGTGCTCGTCCTTGACGGGGTTTTCCGTTATATAGTAACTCACGATGGCCGTTGATGCGGTTTTGTTGTCCATAATATAGTTGTCGAAAACCTCCACGTCGTTGGTAGCCAGGATCATCACGCCAGTTCCGGGTGGCACTTTACCAACGATATTTCCTTTCGGGGCAAAATTCCTGTAGTTGTTCTCGATGATTTTGTTCTTCCAGACTTTTACATGACCGCCGCGTTTTTTCGGCAGATCCGGCAGGTCGAACACCAATATTCCCCCGGTATTGTAAAGCGCGTAATTCTCATATACCCAGGCATTGGTCGTATTTTCAATTTCAATGCCTGCCACATTGTTTTTTGCATAACACCGGGTAACCCACACGCTGTCGGACTGCCCGATATACAATCCGGCGTCGGAAGCGCCGATGGCGGTACAGCGCTCCATGCGTACATTCTGGCACTGTACGGGATACAGCGCATAGGAACCATTCGTTTTTTTGGGCTTGCCGCTCCACCGGGCCGTTATATCGCGGAATATGAGCCCCTTTACGGATTGTGTTTTGATCAGGTCGCCTTTCGAATCCTCGATAGTAAAGTGCTCCAGCACGATGCCGCTTGCATTGGTCACCTTGATTCCTTCGGCGCCCTGGGTCTGGTTTTTGAAAGATAGGACGGTTTTGTCCTGACCGGCGCCCCTGAGGGTAATATTTTTCTTGGCGTCGAGCCACAATGTATTACTCAAATCAATTTTACCGGCAGGGAACTCGATCACTTCGCCGTCTTCAGCCAGAATGAGTTGTGTTTGTATTTGTTTTTCGATGTCCGGCTGAGCCGTCAATATTGCAGTCGCCAGCAACCAGACCGGCAACAAAAGCAGTTGTTTTAGCATCGCTGTTTTTTTGACCCAAAATACGGCAACCTGGCCCTTAAAAGTAAAAAAACTCCGCCGGTCGCCCGACGGAGTTCTGCACTTGTATCATTACAATGTCCCTGCTCAGGCGAGCTGGACATTCACTGCATTCATGCCTTTTTTGCCACGCTGGGTTTCGAACGTGACGGTGTCACCTTCCCGGATTTTGTCAACCAAGCCGCTGACATGGACAAAAATTTCCTCTCCGGAGGATGAGTCTACAATAAAACCAAAGCCCTTGGTTTCATTGAAAAATTTTACTGTTCCTTTAAACATTACTGGAAAACTTTAAAAAATGAATAATCGGCCAAAGCCGGCACAAATATAAGGGGTTGTCGTTGAAAGTCAAGAGCATTGTCACCAGGCGGGTGATTTTTAACTATTTTATCGGGGCGCAACTTCCTGCCTGGCGGGCCTTAATAACGCTTTACCGACTCAATTATATAAAGCGGTCTGTTCTTGATTTCGCTGTAAATATTCGACAGGTATATCGACATAATGTACAGGTTGAGGCACGTGATGGCGAAAAAAGTGGACATCAATACGACCAGAAATGCCCATCCCGACAAACTTTCCACATGCTCTCCAAAGATATCCATATTGGTCAGTTTTACTTTTACGGCATTAAATATGGCAGTGACAGCAACCAGCACAGAGAACAAAAATATCCAGAGGAGTACCGTCCGGAGAAAGGTTGTGAATGACGTGATCGCAACGAGCGAGGTGCGGAACTGCTCTCCGAAGGAGGACTCGGGATCGGGATACAGCGCTTCCTCCACCTCTATCCAGGCCGTGTTGTAGCCCACGAGGGCGTAATTTGCTTTCAGGTAGCGGCTGTTTTCGCGAAGCCGGAGCAGTGAATTCAACGCCCGGCGACTGATAATGCGGGTGTGATGCGCCAGCGGGTCGAGATGCAGTCCGGAATATCGCTGCATGATGCTGTAAAACACCCGGTAAAACAAACGGCCGGATAGCGGAAGCCGGCGTTCTTTTGCGCGCAGGTAGACAATATCGGCGCCGCTCTGGCTGTGCTCCCAGAGTTGGGTAACGATTTGAGGTTTTGCTGTGAAATCGAACTCAAAAATGACCGTATAGTCGCCATTGGCACGGTCAAGACCGGCTAGGAATGCATTGTCGCGGCTTACCGGTGCGCTTAGGTTGAGCAGGAATATGTTTTTCCGCAGCGCCTCCGGTAGCGGATCAATCACCGCATCGATAGCATGCTGATCGCAGTGGTTGTTTACCAGTACAAATTCATAATCCGTGAAATGGCCTGAAATTTCCGTGTGCAAGCCGTTGAGCCAGTCGGCCAGTTCGCGAATGTTGCGGTTGGATTGTATCTGGCCGACAACGGAAATAAAAGATTGATGGCGTGTGGTCATGCGGCAAAGTTACCGGCGTTTGGCATTATACCCACTCAAAATCAGCAGACTTATGGGCCTTATCCAGGGATTCGGCTACCAGAGCGGGTGGAATGGCAAGTTTTCTAAGATTGGTGTCTATCCAGGCGCCGTCTACATTCATCACGGCACATAGCGTTCCATCATCGCGTATGAGCTCGTGCCGGAAGGAAAACCGGGAGCCGTCAGCGCGGAGTTTGGTAACCAGCACATTGATCACCAGCTGGTCGCCCGGTCGTACCTCGCGTTTGAACCGGGCTTCTTCCCTGAACAGGATCGGGCCGAAGTGTTGCCGGTGCATGAGCTCTGTCGATATGCCGCAGGCATCCAGAAATGCCACACGGGCGGTTGCCGCAAAATCGTAATACACGGAATGCCGCAAGTGAAAATTGGGGTCGAAGTCTGCCCAGCGCAAGTGAACCGGTATTTGAAATTCAGCCATACAAATAATAAGTAGCGGTCAGAATTTTGGGCAAACAACCCGCGCGCGCCGCTCTCCCGGATGAAAATAAGTAAGTGAAACCTCGAATGCGCCCCTTGAATTATTGGCATCCGTCAGGCCCGACACCGTGATATCGTAACTCAAACCCAGCATCCATCGATCGAGTTCAAGCATACCCACGATGGTAATGGCATCCATTTGAAATCCTTTTTCCGGTTTGTTGCCGAGCCGCGCCCATACGCCTGCGCGCATGGCCAATTCATTCAGGTCGTTGTTGGAATACCGGATATTCATCCCGAAATCCGATTCAAGAGCCGGTCCCTGTTTCATGAACAATGCGCCCGGAAGCAGGCTGAGGTTGTCGCTCACCGGGAATTGACCGCCCGCATGCCCCGACCAGCGGGAATACAACGTTTCCTGGTCGTCCTCGATAAGCGAGATGCCCGGCTCGTTGACGTGGTGCAGCGCGCCGCCTGCATAGATAAACCCGTTATCGCCAAACAAGGCATACCACAGCAATCCTGCATTAAAATCAAGATAAGGCTTGGTATCGGCGCCGGCATTCGGTTCGCCGTTGGGTGCGCTCATATCGGGCGTTTCCGAGGTCGGATCAAACTGGCGGCTGAACCACAGCTGGCTCCAGTCGATGGAACTTTGTCCAAACCCGAGCTGGGCGCCCGCTGAAATATAGTGTTCTGCCTTGTAACGGCCTCCGGTAAGTTGTTTCAGGAATGCGCCGCCAACATGCACCTTGTTCTGCATATACCTTGCGGTACCTGCCTCATCGTGCATGGCGCCAATACCGAATGCTGCATAATCGTTCCGGCCAACCTCAAAGCGCGCGTCGAATGCGGCTGAATAGGTCCGGAACGGTACAGGCGCCAGGAAACTGCTCCACTGATCGCGGTAGTTGGCTGTAACACGCCAACGCCCGTTGAAAAGGCCGGTCATGGCCGGATTGAGGTTCCATGGTGAAGCGTAATACTGCGAAAATCGCGGGTCCTGGGCGCTCGTTTGCCCCACAACCATGAGTAGCAGTATCAGAGAGAGGATCGGTTTGGAAAATTGTTTCATGGCCAGTATGTGTAAGATTGATTAATTTTTCGTGTCAAATAAAAGAACATTTTTTCGTGTAATCAACGGATGAGGGTAACATTCCCTGAAAGGGATTCGCGATAGCCGTCACGGTACTCCACCTCGACGTGCCAGACGTATACGCCCGGGTCGCAGGCTTTGCCCCTGAAAAGGCCATTCCAGCCCCGGCTTTCGTCGTTTACCTTGAAGTTGTTATCCTGGTAGAGCAGTTCTCCCCAGCGATCAAAAACCCTGAAAGACAATACGTTCAGAATTTGATTGCTCTTTCCGTACACGACAAGCAGGTCATTGTTCAGGTCGTCGTTCGGCGTGAAACCGGTCGGGACATAAACCCCGCGCGGTTTTAATACTTCCACGGTAATGGATGCCGTTCCGCGACAGCCGTTTTCATCGGTAATTGTGACCTGATAAGTGTTGCTCTGGTAGGGTTTTGCCAGGATAATGCTACATTCCGGTGTGTCCACACAGGGGAATTCTTCCAGTAGTACACTCCGCCACTTGTATTCCACCATTCCGAAGGCATTAAATATATCAGGAGATAGGAACACGCTGTCGCCCAGAACAATCGTGGTGTCGGGACCAAGGTTCACCTCAACAGGCAACGGTTGCCCCAGTGAGTCAATAATGGTTGTGACACAATTATTGGCATCTCTGATCTGAAAAGTGTAAACGCCGGCCGAAAGTCCGATAAACGAACTGCTTCCTCCAAATGGCCCTCCATTAATGCTGTACCTGTACGGCGGCGCCCCTCCGGTAACTGAAAGTTTTATCTTTCCGTTGGACGTGCCGAAACAACCGGGTTCTGTTTTTTCAACCGAAATGGCGGTGGAGTCGGGGCGGTCAATACGCACCGAGTCGCTTAATACACATCCGTTGGCGTCGATAATGCCAAGTGCATACATACCGGGACCGAGTTTCTGGATCGACACATCGGTACTGCCCGTATTCCACAACAAACTGTACGGAGGTGTACCACCCTGAATGTTAGCCTGGATTGCGGCGCTGCTATCACCACTGCACAGCAGAGGAGAGACTGCGAATTGAAGGGCCAGTGCCGGAGGTTCCACAACCTTCGAGGTATCTTTCTTGATACACCCTTTTGCGTCCTGGATGGTCAGGATATAATTTCCGGCAGCAAGGTTGTTGAGAACCGGACCTGTTGCGCCGTTATCCCATGTGTATGCTACAGGAAGGTTCGCGTTACTGATTCCGTTGATTTCGATACTGCCATCTGAAAAGCCAAAACAGGAGATATTTGAGATGTTCTTGTCGAGCTGCATGTCGGGCGGCTGGTTGACAAAAAAAGAAAATACCCCGCTGCATCCCTGCAAATCAGTGATAGTGAGGAA
The DNA here is from genome assembly GCA_937861115.1 of uncultured Bacteroidota bacterium. Lineage (GTDB taxonomy): Bacteria > Bacteroidota > Bacteroidia > Chitinophagales > Saprospiraceae > M3007. The sequence goes on from CALMBD010000116.1 coordinate 29,220, forward strand.
ATATGTCTGGTCGCCCGTCAGGCCGTTAATAAAGATCGTACTGGAGGTATTCGGAGCACTCCATTCATAAATGTATTTTGTCGTATCACCCATGCCTGCTCCCCCCGTTACCATGTTGATGGCTGCCTGCCCGTTGGAATAACCGAAGCAAGTGGGCGCTACAAATGCAATATTGGCATCAATACTGTCAAATTGCTGGATCTCAATGTTTTGGATAGCAGTACATCCCTTGCTATCCGTCGCTGTAACGGTTACGAAACCCAGCCCAAGTGCATTGGCATTTTGACCGATTTGTCCGTTGCTCCAGGAATAGGTATAGGGTGTGCCGTTTCCACCGCTTGCCGTAGCAAAGGCCGCGCCGTTGCTGCCGCCGAAACAGGCCGTTTGAGTTTGGGTCACGACAACCGTCACGGCAGTAGCCGGTTCCGATACCGTTGCGGTGGCCGTAACAGAACAACCGTTCGCATCGCTGACCGTAACGGTGTAACTGCCGGCAGGTATGTCTTTTATTTGCTGGTTATTTTGTCCGGCGCCCCAATCAAAAGTATAGGCAGGTGTTCCCCCGACCGGGAATGCAGTCGCGGTACCATTACTGCCGCCCAGGCAACTGACATCCGTTTTCGAAACGGTCGCCGATATGGCCTGTGGCTGGGTCACCGTTGCCGTTGCGGTTATAGAACATCCGTTCCCGTCCGTGATGGTGACGGTATAGGCGCCTGCAGTCAGTCCGACCGCAGTTGAACCTGTTTGGCCGTTCGGGTCGCTCCATGAATAATTGAGCAGTCCTGTGCCTCCGCTCGCCTGAACGCTCACCTGCCCGTCACCGCCTCCAAAACACTTGACCGGTTGCGGTATAACTGCGGCGATTTGTATCGATGCCGGGCACGGTAAATCAATGCTGTCGGTTTTTATACAGCCGGCATTGTCTGTAACGGTAAGAACAAAATTGCCACACAGCAGATTGGGATTGACCAGACCGGAACCTCCGTTGCTCCATGCGAGTTGATAAGGGGATACCCCTCCTGTGACATCTGCTGTGATGGAGCCGTTTGATACGCCTGCACAGGACGCTACTGTGGGTTGAAGATGAATCTCGATGGGTGTGGCGGCGCCAATCGTGACCTTATCCGAGGCAGTACAGCCCCTGAAGTCCTGGACCATGACCATATACACACCCGGACACAAGCCGGTTGCTGTAGGATCAGTGACGGGCAGGGATGTGCCGCTCCAGCTGTAGGTATAGGGCATTGTACCGCCTGAAACCTGTATTGTTGCCTGGCCGGAACAGTCGCCGGCGCATTTTTCATCCACAATATTGGTAAAGGAGGTCGCGATTGCCGTAGGCGAGGTTACAACCGCAGTGGACACGAGAGTGCATCCCTTGTTGTCTGTGACGGTGACCATATATGTTCCTGCGGCGAGATTGATGGCCTTTTGGGTAACCTGCATATTACTCCACAGGTAGGTATAAGGCATGCCGCCGCCTTTCACATAAACCGTTGCCGTACCGTTGTTTCCGCCAAAACAGGAGGCTGCTTTTGTTGCAACACTGTCCAGTACAAGCGGGGGCGGTTCAAACACCTGTACGAAGGTAGCCGCTTCACACCCCAGCGTATCGGTCACATTGACGAAATAAAAACCCGCTGTGAGGCCGGTGATAGTAGGTGCGTTTATGGCGCTTGCGGCCCAGTCATACGTGTAAGGCATGGTACCGCCTGTCACATTGATAGTGGCAGTTCCGTCAGAACCGCCATTGCAACTTACCGGTGTCTGCACACCGGAAAACATAAACGGCAGCGGCTCGTTTACGGTGGCCGTACTCGTGATACTGCATCCTTTTGTATCTGTTACAGTCAACGTATAGCAACCTGCATAAAGATCGCTTGCGTTGGCGTTATTGATAATCGTGCCGCCGGAGCACCCCTGCCAGGAATAGGAAAGCGCTCCGGTGCCTCCCGTTGCCAAAGCGCTTAAAGCGCCGTCGGGGTCGCCGTTGCACAAGGCGTCGGTGACTGAAACATTTACATCGATGGGCAATGGTTCCGTAATATTGAAATACACCGTATCCCGGCATCCGGAAGCATCCTTGATAATAACGAAATGATTACCTGCCGGGAAAATATTCATAAGGTTGCCGCTGGAAAGCGGCGGCATCATGCCGTCGGGATAATATTCCACCGGCGGTGTGGCGTTCATAACGGAAATAAGTGCGGAGCCGGTGGAACCTCCGGCGCAGAGAACAGGCTGGGTACTGGTTACGCTGGCCGTAAAATTACAGGCAATATATACGCTTTGTCCGTTGGCGACCGAAGGCGGGCAGTTGATGCTGCCGCCCAAAGCCCGAACTTCCAGATTCACCGTATCGCCCGATATGAGGCCATTGACCGTGTGACTGTTGTTGCCGCTTGCCGCTATCCAGGGTCCGCCATTAATGCTGACTTCATAACCGGTAGCGCCCTGAACGGGGTCCCAACCCCATGTCATGCTACCGGTGCCAAACCCCGTTACATTCAGGTTGCCGGGTGCCGGGAAAAGGTTGATTACCTCCACGGTAACGGTGTCTGAATGCGTACAGTTGAACTTGTCTGTGGCAGAAACAGTATAGGTTGTGGTTGCCGAGGGCATTGCAACCGGAGCGGGGCAGTTGTTGCACGACAGGGTTGCGTTGTTCGTCCAGGAATATGTCGAGGCGTTAAAGAAATTGAAGCCAATGCTCCACCATTTTACCTTGCCATACTGGTTGATGCCAAAACCGTCGGATACTACCAGTTTCCAGTCGCCGTTGACTACTGCGTTGTTCAGGCTCGCCCAGTTTCCTTCGGGTTTGTAGGTGCCGTTGAAAGGGGCTGTGTTTCCGACGATCGGCAGGGTCGCCGCAGGAGAAAAGCAGGTGATCTTGTAATTGTCTCCCGCTGCCCCGTTGCCGGTAGTGAGCTCCAGTTGTTTGCCGTCGGGAGAACGGAGGTATACATTCAGGTCTGCGTCGAAATCGGTCTCGATGTCCATGCAAACCGAGGTGATTTGCGTCAATGGAGTGCTCAGAAAATTGTACCCCATGCTGTTTACCGAAATAGGAGAAAGGTAGGGGTTGTTGTGCGGGTGATTTCCGTTTCCAAGTTTGTAATCCGGGTATGCCTCAAAGCGCACCTCAAAAGTGTCCGGCGCAGTGGTGCCTGCATTGAGCAGGACCGGCTCCATGGCACAAACGGAAGTGTCGCCAAGGATTTTATGGTTGTCGGCACAACGGTAGCAGGCGGGGTGCGTAAAAGGTAAAACGGAAATATTAACCAGGGTGTCCCAGGAGCACCCGAAATCGTCGTTTACGGTAAAGATATAGCCGGCAGTACCGCCGTTCTGGGGTGAGGCGGCAATGGAGTCGGTTGTCGAGTAAAAAACAGACGGGTGGTTGTTCCAGCCCCAGGAAGTAAACTGTGGGGTAAACGATTCGATCTGCGGGTACAGGGCATCCTTGAGTTTAAGGCTCCAGGAAAAGATGTATCCGTTGTCGATCGGCCACAGATCGGTCACGGTGATGGTCCATTCGCCATTCAGCGGGCATCCGACCAGGTTGGAAAACGGCTCGAACGGGGTATAGTTGCCCGAAGGCAGGGTGCCGCCGGCAGGCAGAAATGTATTGGCATATTGCAGCCAGGTGGGATTCGTGGCAGTAGGTGTCCAGCAATAGTCGTATCCGGTCCCTGGTATCGGGTTGAAGAAATCGTTGTCGTTGGGGATTCCAAGAAATATTTCAGACCCGGTTTGGCCGCCGAAATTGTGCAAAATAATGCTCTGGCCGTTCGGACAGGAAATGCTGATTTCCATGTCGCGCATCCAGGAATGCTCCATGTTAACACAAATGCTTTCCAGATCGTTGGGATTGGTCAGCACCTGACCCGGCGAGAATTCGGTAAAAAAGATGCTCGTTTCATAGGGAATGCCTGTTCCGTCGGGCAGGGGGAGTGAATCGGAACGACTTCCCTCGGAGGCGAATGCAGAGGTTATGGGGAGGATGACAAGGGTTTTGTCGGTAGATCCGGCGTTGAATCCGGCGTTAAGTTGTACGGTGTCGCCTGCGCAAATCGTATTGTCGAGCATTCCGGTCAGGGCGAAGGAAGGGCGCGGCGCAACGCGGATGCGTTGGTTGATCAGGTTGGTGCTTCTGCAGCCCTGCACATCGCGGAGAAACAGTTGCACGAAATAACCGCCTGCGTCATCGTAGCGGTGGGAGGTGGCCGGGCCGTACGATATATCGCCATCGCCAAAGTTCCACTCAAATATAGTTGTCAGGTCCGATTGCTGATAACTGAATCCATTCTGGGGGTACACGCCTGCACCGGTAAAGAAGATCCGTTCACCCGGGCATACGTCTATCCAGCCCGTGTCCAGCGGTACGGAAACGGGATTTGTAGAAACCAGGTCGGCCAATACAGTCTGGCAGGATGGCACGCAGGAAATAACTGCTGACCAACCGGTTGCCGTACCTGCTGCATCAGAGTTGAAAGTGACGGTAAGGCATCCCCCGGGATTAACGGCGGTTGCCTGTATAATAAACGGTGAACCGGGGGCATAATCGCTGGAGCAGGATAGCAGAGGCGCTGCCGTACTGGAGCCATCGTAAAAGCATATCTCGTCGCCGGGGGCCAGGTCGACCCCGGAAAAGTTGAGTTGAATATGCGTACCCGAGGTGTTATCGGAACAAATGGTTGTGACCAGATTTTGGTTGTTGCCGTAATTGCCGGTACCGCCGCCGCTGTCGTAAAATGTCCCGCTGCAATCATTAATAGGCGTGCCGTTCATATTATACGATTGACTGAAAGCACTCCCGGCAGAAAGCAGAAAAAGCAACCTGAAAATTTGTAAGGGATGAGTCATATTGTGTTGTGCAGTATTGTCTGAGTCAGGATTATGAAAAAAATTTCGGGGCAGATAGAGGTTATTCCCTGGGAGATGGTTCCCCGATCCACTTTTTGAATTTCCGGTTAAAATCTTCACCGGAATAATACATCAGAACCTTTCCGGTATCGCCGATCCTGTAAAAGGTCGGTTTGCGCCAGTCGCGGTGCAGGGATTGTGTTTTTTCCAAAACCAGTATATTGACGTTTGCAATATCTGGTATTTGTACTTCCGGGTATTGGGTAATTTCGCCTTTTGCTGCGGGGAAGTCACTGATAATAAAGGCGTTGTCCAGATAGTAATTCCACCGCAACAGGAGGTTGGGGTTGTCGGTTTTAAGGCGTTCCAGGTATGCGCTGTCAAAGGCTGCGTAAAGCCGGCTGTCCGGTTCTGCCGGCATTTTCTGCGCCTGGATATTTGCGAGGGGTGTGAGCAAAAACAGCATGAATAAGGTTCGTATCATCGGAAGAGCATTTGTTTTCATGGCAAAAAAAAAGTAAAATACCGGACACTGTCTGCACCTATTTCGCTGCCTGATGTTAAACTGCCGGTTTAGGCAAAATGTCCCGGATGAAGTGCTACTTCCAGTGTCCAGGTACAATCCGGGTTTATTATGAAAAACAATCCTTACACGCTACAATTGGGTCGCCAAATAGCGGAAATTCCATTCCAGATGGTGCATCACCTGCTGGCTGCCCGGCCGGTTGCTCCGTCGTTGAAGATACGTTTTGGCAGCGCC
>CALMBD010000117.1 GCA_937861115.1 uncultured Bacteroidota bacterium
AGGCTCTTCCAATGCCAAATGGGTGCTGATGGATTACTTCAATACGGTTGTTCACGTTTTTTACCCGGAGACACGACAATTTTATGAAATAGAAGACCTCTGGAGCGACGCCAAAGCAACGGAGTTCGCAGAAGTATGACTTTTTTAGTTTGGAATTTGAAGTCCTGTATCCCCCCGGATATGCGCTCCAAACGCCAAACTTCAAACTAAATAGAATGGAACAGGAACAAAAAAATAAAAATAAACGCGACGACGAGCAAAACGAGCAGCGTGGCGAACAGGGTGGCGACGGGATGCCCCGTTTCAGCTTTATGTGGATTTACATCCTCATCGGCCTCGCATTGCTCGGCCTGCAAATGGCCAAATTCATGGGCGGCTCCCAGAAAGCCACCATGGTAGATCTCGACAAATGGGCGCGAAAGGGCCATGTGGACCGCCTCGTCATCACCGGCGAGTCGGAAGCCCAGATATACATCAACCGCGACTCGTTGCTCAGCTCCAAAGACCACGAAAAACTCAAGGCGGAATTGAAAGATCCCAATTCCAAATTGCCCCAGTATGTGGTCAATATCGGCAAGCCGGAGGTTTTTCAACCCTGGCTCAAGGAGGTGAACGACGTGCTCCTCAAGGACAAAAAACAAAAGATCATCCCCGAAAACGATCCGCAGACCAACTGGACGTCCACTTTGCTGACCTACCTGTTGCCACTGCTGATCTTTGTGGCGATCTGGCTCATCATCCTGCGCCGCATGGGCGGCGGGGCCGGCGGACCGGGCGCACAGATTTTCAACATCGGCAAATCGAAAGCCACCCTTTTTGACAACAACACGAAGGTAAACATCACGTTTGCCGACGTTGCCGGCCTCGACGAGGCCAAGGAAGAGGTGATGGAAGTGGTCGATTTCCTGAAAAATCCGAAAAAATACACCACGCTGGGCGGTAAAATACCGAAAGGTGTGCTGCTGGTTGGCCCTCCGGGCACGGGCAAAACCCTGCTCGCCAAGGCCGTTGCCGGTGAGGCGGGCGCACCGTTTTTCTCGATCTCGGGTTCCGATTTTGTAGAAATGTTCGTAGGCGTGGGCGCTTCCCGCGTACGCGACCTTTTCCGCCAGGCCCGCGAAAAAGCGCCCTGTATCATCTTTATCGACGAGATCGACGCCATCGGCCGGGCACGCGGTCGCGGCGCCATCCAGGGCGGCAACGACGAGCGCGAGAACACGCTCAACCAGCTGCTTGTGGAAATGGACGGCTTCCCGACCGATAAGGGCGTCATCCTGATGGCCGCCACCAACCGCCCCGATATCCTCGACCAGGCCCTCATGCGCCCGGGTCGCTTCGACCGGCAAATCGGTATCGGCCGCCCCGACCTCAACGGCCGCGCGCAGATATTCGAGGTGCACATGAAAAACATCAAGGTGTCGCCGGAAGTCACCGCCCTGGCCCTGTCGGAAATGACGCCGGGATTTGTCGGCGCCGACATCGCCAACGTGTGCAACGAAGCCGCCCTGATCGCCGCCCGCCGCAACAAAAAAGCGGTCGACATGGACGATTTTAACTACGCCCTCGACAAAGTGATCGGCGGCCTGGAGAAGAAAAACAAGATCATCAGCCCCGAGGAAAAGCAGATCATCGCCTACCACGAGGCAGGCCATGCCATTTGCGGCTGGTTCCTTGAATACGCACACCCGCTGGTCAAGGTGACCATCGTGCCGCGCGGACTGGCGGCACTCGGCTATGCGCAGTACCTGCCGAAAGAGCAGTACATTACGAGAAAAGAAAAACTGCTCGACGATATCTGCATGACCTTGGGCGGCCGTGCCGCCGAATCGGTCATCTTCGACAAGATCAGCACCGGCGCCCAAAGCGACCTCGACCATATCACGCGCCTCGGCTACGATATGATCATCAATTATGGTATGAACGAAAAGGTGGGCAACGTGTCGTTTTACTCCCTGCTCAACGAAAGTTATACCCGTCCTTTCTCCGAGCAGACGGCCTATCTGATCGACCAAGAGGTTAAAAGGATGATCGATGAGCAGTACGACCGCGCAAAATCACTGCTGCGCGAAAAACGCAAAGAACTTGACGCACTGGCCAAAGCGCTGCTTGAAAAAGAGGTGCTGCACCGCGCCGACCTCGAGCGTATCATCGGCAAACGCCCCTTTATCGATCCCACACCCGGCGAAAGCGCCAGCGTACCGGAGGTGCAGCCAGAGCAACGGGATGATGAGGAATAGGTAATCATTGTTGCTTTGTTGCATTGCTGCATTGCTAAATGGCTGCCATGTATCAATGAAACAATGCAGCAATGCAACAATATAACAATACGGGTATGCCGCCGCGCTGAGGGTTCAGCGCGGCGGCTTTTTTATTTCAAACCAACATCACCCCACCCCATGACCGCCGTCACCCTGCGCGCGCAACGCATCCGGGTATTTTTGGCGCAAAATCTCACGCGTATGCCGGCAAGTACCCTGCTGCAACCCAAAAACCCGCCCGTGCAGCAGCACAGCTGCTTCCATTGTCACGATACCTGTCCCGACGATCGCCTGGCCATCGGCGACAAATACTTTTGCTGCGACGGCTGCAAAATGGTGTATGAAATACTCAACACCCACAACCTCTGCGAATACTACAACCTCGATGAAAAACCGGGGCAAAGTCTGAAAAACCGCAAAAACGCCAAGGCATACGCATACCTTGACGACGCCGAGGTGCAGGACAACCTGCTGGAGTTCAACAACGGGCAGACGGCTCAGGTCACCTTCTACCTGCCGCAAATGCACTGCGTCTCCTGTATCTGGTTGCTGGAAAACCTGTACAAACTCGACGCGGGCGTCACCCATTCGCGAGTCAATTTTTTGAAAAAGACAGCCACCGTGCAGTTCGACCCGGGCCAAACGTCGCTGCGCAAACTGGCGGCCCTGCTCGCCTCTATCGGCTATGCGCCCGAAATCAACCTCGGCGATGTGGACGGCGAAAAAAAGCCCTTGATCAGCAGGAAACTGGCCTACCAGATCGGCGTGGCCGGGTTTGCCTTCGGCAATATCATGCTGTTCAGTTTTCCCGAGTATGTGGGCATGGACCCCGAAACAGACCGCTGGTTTGCCGATATTTTCGGATACCTGAGCCTGTTACTGGCCCTGCCGGTGCTGCTGTTCAGCGCCCGCGACTACCTCGTATCGGCCTGGAACGGACTGCGCACCCGGCACCTGAATATCGACTTCCCGCTGGCGCTCGGTATCCTGGTGCTGTTCGGCCGCAGCGCCTGGGAAATCGTGACCCAAACGGGCGCAGGCTACCTCGACTCGTTCGCCGGCCTGATCTTTCTGCTGCTCACCGGCAAGTGGTTCCAGCAAAATACCTGGCAGCAACTGTCGTTCGAGCGCGACTACAAATCCTATTTCCCGGTAGCGGCCACCGTCGTCAGCGGCAGCGAGGAGACAACGGTGCCCGTCAACCGACTCGTGCCGGGCGATATCATTGTAGTGCGCAGCGGGGAGATCGTGCCCGCCGACGGTATCCTGCTGAAAGGTTCGGCACGCATCGATTACAGTTTTGTTACCGGCGAATCGGACCCGGTTGTGGTGAAAAGCGGCGAACGCATCTATGCCGGCGGCAAACAGGCGGGTGAAAGCATTGAAATATCGCTCACGCGCCGCGTTTCACAGAGTTATCTCACGCGGCTGTGGAACGACGAAGCATTCCAGACCGGTGAAAAAGGGTACGCCACCGTGCTCGCCGACCGGGCAGGGCGTTATTTCACGGGACTGATTCTCGGCGTGGGCGGACTGGCATTTTTGTACTGGTGGCTGGTACGGGGCGATATGACCGTTGCCGTCAATGCCTTCACCGCCGTCATGATCATCGCCTGTCCCTGCGCCGTCGCGCTGGCGATCCCCTTCACCCTCGGCAACATCATGCGCATCCTGGGCAAGCACCGTTTTTACCTCAAAAACATACATGTAATTGAGGCATTTTCGGGTATCAACGCCGTTATTTTTGACAAAACAGGCACAATCACCAACGTCGCACAGCAGCAATACGACTTTCATGGCGAGCCGCTGGCCTTTGCCGATAAAGTGGCCATCCGCTCGCTCACCCGCCATTCGTCGCACCCCCTGAGCCGGCGCTTGTACGAATCCATGCCCGAGGTGCCGGCAGAAGCGCCGGAGCATTTTGAAGAAATACCCGGACTCGGTATCCGGGGTATCGTGCATGGGCAGGAAATATTGATCGGCTCGGCCATATTTACGGAAGCCGGCGAAGCCCTTGCCGCAGCCAATCCGGGGGCGGTGTTTGTAAAAACAGGCGGAAAAATAAGGGGTTGCTATGAAGTAAAAAGCCGCTACCGCCAGGGATTGGATGAGGTACTGGACTATTTCAGAACGGCCAATTTTACAAAGGCTTCGACCGACCGCTCCAATGTATGGCTGCTTTCCGGCGACCAGGACCGCGAAGCGGCCAGGCTTGCGCCCTTTTTCCCCGATCCCGACACGATGCTGTTTGGCCGCACGCCGCAGGACAAACTGGAGTTTGTAAAAAAACTGCAACGCCACGGCCAGCATGTGCTGATGCTCGGCGACGGCCTCAATGATGCCGGCGCCCTGCGCCAGAGCGATATCGGGATCGTGGTGGCAGAAAACACGAACAATTTTACGCCCGCCTGCGACGCCATCCTCCACGCCGACGAGTTCGCGCGCCTGCCGCAGTTTGTCCAACTGGCGCGTTCGGGCGTCCGGATTGTGAACCGCGCATATTACATAGCGCTGATATACAATATTGTAGGTCTGTCATATGCCGTCACCGGCGCTTTGTCGCCGCTGGTAGCCGCTGTATTGATGCCGCTGAGTTCGGTCACGATCGTGCTGTTTGGCGTGGGCATGGGCAACTGGATCGCGCGGAAAACGCTTTAAAAGGCTCTCCTAAAAGCTCCAGCGCGTCCGCAAAAACACCCAGTTCAGGGCGTTTTTTAAAGCCCCCTGTTCGCTTTTGAGCCAGAACAACTGCCCCGTCAGATCGACGTCCCAGTTTTCCGCAACGGAATACGCCACGGAGGGCACCAGTATGACCAGATGGCCGTTGGGCGAATACACTGCCGTGAGCGATGCATTGAAAAGCGGTGTAAAAGCGTGGGAGCCGCCAGCCAGAAAAGACAGTTTTCCCGGCATCAGGTTGTCGGGCGACAGGCTGCTCCGGTTCAAGGCCAACAGGTCGATATCGCCGCCACTTCCCCGGGTATTGATCAGCAGGCCGCCGTTGACGAACCAACTACCGAAGGTAATATCGGCGCTCGTCGTCGCGCTCAGGCTCATGTTGCCTTCCGCTTTGTCCAGCGGCTGAAAAACCGACACCTCTCCCTTGAAGCCCGCATTGCCGAGGTTGCCGGCCCAGCCCAGCCCGGCCACCGCCTTGTTGCGGTACAGACCGGCCTGTACCTGCCAGTCGTACTGGCGAAAGTTGCCGCTCAACCGCGCCGCACCGATCCACTTTTTAAAGGTCTGCGCGGGACTGACGGCCACATCCAGGGCGGAAAAGCCACCCATCTGGTATTGCACCCGAATTGCATCGGCGCCGGGGCGTTCTTCATAGTCGAAATCGAGAAAATTCCAGGCATTGAACCAGTCGTTGGGGTTCCAGGTGAGCGCTACGGCCCAGTTGATGCGCTGCCGGCCTGCGCGGATATTCCAGCGCCCGCGTTGCCACTGCGCCCAAAGCCGGTCAGATACCACGCTCCCGATCAGCGCAGGGCGCTTGATGGGTACAAAGGAAAGGTCGGCCAGACCGCCGTCTGCATCGAGCGCTTCCGCCCAGCCGGGCTGGTAACGCACCCACTCCCCGTAAAAAAGCCGGTTGCGCACTTCGAGGTCGAAGGTCCACTCACTGCCGGGCGTCCATTTCAGAATCAGGCGGTTGTGAAAAAAACCACCGTTGATCAGGGTATTGGGCTGGTCGGCAAACGCCCAGTTTTGCAGGTTTTTTACATAGCCGCCAAGCGTCCAATGGGAAATCGAGTCGGATTGGGCAAATACCCGGCAAAGCGGGGCCGTGACGAGCAGCAGCAGCAAAATCCGGCGATATGACAGGCGGGCCAACATCTTTTTACGAATGGTGCAGACCGGCCGGAGCGGTATCGGAAGCGATGCTCCCGTCGACCAGCGTTATCACCCGCCGGGCGCGGTCGATCACACGCTGGTCGTGGGTAGAGAACAAAAAAGTCATGTGTTCGTCGGTATTCAGTTTTTCCATGATATCGAGCAGGGTTGAGGCGGAATGGCTGTCGAGGTTGGCCGTAGGCTCGTCGGCAAGGATAAATTGCGGCTTGGAGGCCAGGGCGCGGGCAACAGCGACCCGCTGCTGCTGTCCACCCGACAGTTGTGCGGGCCGGGCATCCGCCTTATCGGGCAGCCCCACGGCAAGCAGCAACTCCTCTACCCGTCGGGAGCGCTCCTGAGCAGGTATTTTTTGCAACAGCATGATGAACTCGATATTTTCACGGGCCGTCAGCACGGGGATCAGGTTAAAGGCCTGAAAAACAAAACCAATGTTGTGCAACCTGAAATCAATCAGCGCATTCGGAGGTAAAGCGGTAATGTCCGTACCATTGATGACCACCTTGCCCGTAGTGGGCTGGTCAAGTCCCCCGATCATGTTGAGCAGGGTCGTTTTCCCCGATCCGGAAGGCCCCACGAGCGCCGTGAATTCACCGCGCTCCAGGTGGAGGTGGACGCCGTTCACGGCGTTGACAGGGATGGTGTCGGGGTTGTACACCTTCGATAGATTGTGCGCGTCAATGACGGTTCGGTTTTCCATAACGGTCAACGTTTTATGCCCTGATCGCCTCCACCGGTTTTAGGTTGAGTGCTTTCAGGGCAGGAAATATGGCAGACAGAACTGCCGACAAGAGTACCAGCCAAATGGTTTGCAAGACATTATTCAAGGGCAAAACAGGGTAAATCACGCTGGCATACCCGAAATCCTGCATGACATCGCCCGCGACGCCGGAAAGATCGATCCCCGTTCGGCCCAGCCATTCCACACATATCCACGCGACCAGCAGCCCGACGGGTGCGCCCACCAGTGTCAGCATAACAGTTTCCAGCATGATCATGCCGAATATCCGGAGCCTGTTCATGCCGACGGCCATCAGCACGCCTATTTCGCGGGTGCGTTCCAGTACGGCCATGAGCATGGTATTGATGATCCCGAATGCCAGCGCGATCAGGATAATGACGATGTAGATGATGGTATAGGTATCCAGCGACGAAACCACCAGGGAGGTCTCGGGGGAAATGTCCTGCCATTTTTCTACTTTCAATCCGGGCAACTGCCCGCTGATGCTGTAAAATGCGGTATCCAGGTCGTCGTCGTGTTGCAGCAATACCGCCGCCTCGTGCGCCCGTCCGTGCAGGCCCAGCATCCGGTCGAGGTCGGTTTTCAGGACAAATACATTGCGTTCGTCGAGGGGTGTGTTGAAGGATTTGTACAAACCGCACACCCGAAAGGCGCCGGAAGTGATTGCAGCGGAGGTGTCGAGAAAGGTGAGCACGACTTTTTGTCCCACGCCGAGTTTCATTTTATCGGCCAGGTCTGCGCCTATAAAAATTCGGTGCTGCATGGCAGTATCGAGGTATTCGCCTTCGGTCAGAAAATCGCCGAGCTGCCGGGTCGACTGTTCGGCTGCGGGCGAGATACCGTTGATCTGCACCCCCCGGCTACCGGAAGCGGTAGCCAGCATCCCGGAGGTAATACTGCGCAACGCGAACGATTTGACGGTCGGTTGTTCGCGCAACACCTGTTCCACACTGTCTGTATCAAAATGAAACTTCGGCTCCTGTTCATCCGAAAATCCCGGGTGGTGCACCTGGATATGCGACACTTCACGGTCGATGGCGATGCGCAGCCGCCCGTTGCCCATACCGAAATAGATGGCCATGATAAACGCGCCGGCCCACATGCCGATCGCTACGGACAAAGCGATCAGCAAACTTCGGAAACGGTTGCGCCATAAATTGCGCCAGGCGATCTGAAAGAGCATGGCCGTCGTATTTGCGTCACTGCCGCATGGCAGCGACCGGGTTAAGCCGCATGATCTGTGCCGCAGGGTAAAAAGCCAGGATCAGCCCTACTGCCAGCACGACCAGCGTTTGTTCTATAAAAATCGGCGCATACAGGGTAGCCGGGAAAATGGCTTCAAACCCGAAGCGCTCGTATATTTTGGCAAAATCTCCGCCGACACGGATCGGATACCGGGTCAGGTACCACACAATGGGCCAGCTGAGCAGCAAGCCGGTCAGGCTGCCCACCAGGGCAAGCCATACCGATTCCAGCAATACCATCAGGGCTATTTTGCCCTTGCGCATCCCCAGGGCCACCAGCATGCCGAACTCCCGCCGCCGCTCCGACAGCATCATCAGCAGGGTGGAAAAAATACCGAAGGAGATCAACAGGTACAGCACGGCGATAAAAATGTACATGCCGACCGTGTCTGTTTTGATATGTTGGACGATCTCGGGCATCATTTCTTCCCAGTTCATCACTTCGAGCGTTGCCGGCAAAGCCGCACGCAATGCCGCCTGCGTCTGCCGCAGGTCTCCGGGATCGTCGAGGCTGATGGCAAGTGCCGTCGCGCGCTGCGGCGCATCGAGCCAGTATTGCGCCACATGGAGGGGCAGGTAGCATACCCGGTCGTTGAGGTCGGGAGAGCCGAAATGCAGCAGCCCGGCGATGCGGTACTGTCCGGCGGCGGTGCTGCCGTAGTACCCCTGGCTCAGCAAGACCAGCGTATCGCCTACACCCAGGCGCAGTTTGGCGGCCAGCCCCTCTGCAACCAGGGCTTCGCCGGAACTGTCCGAAATAAAATTTCCCTGCTCCAGTTTGCTTTGCAATCGAGTCAGGCGGTCTTCACGGGACGGCTCGATACCCACGACCAGGCATCCGCGGGTTTTTTCGCCTGCAGAGGCCAGGGCGAAGGCTTCCAGGCGTGCGGCGACACCTGTCACCCCCGGCGTACGAGACACAGCGTCTCGTATCGAATCATTTATTTCAAAACTGTTGTCCAGCGTCTGCTCATCCCAGTAGCCGTCGCCGTGCACCTGCACATACCCTGTGTACAGGCTGACCAGGTTGCGGATCAGGTTGTCGAACACGCCTTTTTGCAGCGAGGTGGTCACCACGGAAAGCATGACCGCGCCTGCTATGGAGGCCATCGTGATGAGGGACCGATTGCGGTTACGCCAGATATTTCGCCAGGCGAGGATGCTCAGCATTTCATTTGATTTTGGTCATGTTTTCGGTGGTAAAAAAACTGTCGGCAATGGGTTTGTCAAACTCCAGGCTCTTGTATTCGATTACTGTCTGGTGCCCTTTTTTATCGGCAGGGGTCATTTCCAGGCGTGTGGGCAACAGCCGTCCGCCAATTTTTTTGACCTGAGAACCGACCATAACATTGATCAGGTCGCCCGTCTCGTCGTAAAACTCGGCGCGGAGTTGCAGATTGGTCTGCTGCGTGATCCACAAGATTATTTTTCCCCAGACCACTGCAGCCTCGGGTTTGGGGATCATCTGGATTTTATAACACAAGCTGTCGCCCTGTTTTTCGGTACCCCAAAGCGAATGTTCGTAGTCGTCGACTACCGAGGATTCTTTTACCAGATCGTCGTTGGTGAAATCGGTGCCCATCCACGACTGGCTCATCATGGAGGGCGGCAATTTGATGGTTCGTTCCAGAGAAGGCAGCCAGTTCCATACTTCCTTTTTGCGTTTCAGAAAGGCAACGCCCTTGTCCTTGGCGGGTGCGTTGACGAGCAGCAGGGCATAGTCGGTGCCTTTCATCCAGGCCTTAATCTCCATCGAACGCGTCCACTTGGGTCGCACGGTCGTGATGACCATAGTCGCGATGGAGGTCTTCCCGCGGGCATTGTCTTCCGCTTTACGGACAATTTCGCGGGCGTTCTGGGCCTGCGTTGTAGCCACTGAAAACAACAGTGCCACCAGCCACACCGGCGCCAGACATTTTCCGGGCGACCGAACAAAAGAAAAGTGAAAAACCCTGTCAGCGTTTCTTGTTCCCATGGCAAAATCTTTGCAATTGAACGCACAAGATGGGGGGTGTTGTTGCCTTAGGCAATGATATAGCGCAGTATGGGGGGTAATGCGGGTCAACCGCTACCGTCCCAGATGGATCAGCAACACGCTCACATCTGCCGGGCTGATGCCCGAAATACGGCTGGCCTGCCCGATCGTACGGGGCTTGTGCCGGGCGAGTTTGTCGCGGGCCTCGGCGCTCAGCGCAGTCAGGGCGCGGTAGTTAAAGTCTTCGTGCAGGTGCACGTCTTCAAGGCGGCTCATCTTCTGCACCATCTCCTCTTCCTTGCGGATATAGCCTTCGTATTTGATGTTGATCTCGGCCAATTCCACAAATTCCGTCTCAAAAGGTTGCAGGAAGCGCTGAAGTTCGGGCAGTGCCGCTGCCAGGCTGGCGATGTTCACCTGCGGGCGCAGCAGGATGTTGTACAGTTTGACCTTTTGCGCTATCGGGGCGGAATCCACGGAGGCCAGGTAAGCGTTCACATCGTCGGGCACGACTGAGGCATTGCGGAAAAAGGTTTCGATCGCACCGGCGGCTTGTTGTTTGGTTCGTACGCGATCCATACGCGCGTCGGCGCCCTGCATGCCGAGGCGATGCGCAATAGGCGTGAGGCGCAGATCGGCATTGTCCTGCCGGAGCAGTATGCGGTATTCGGCGCGGCTGGTAAACATGCGGTAGGGCTCCTGCGTGCCCTTGTTCACGAGGTCGTCGATGAGCACGCCGATATAGGCCTCCGAGCGCTTGAGCACCAGGGGCGCCTCCTCCCTGACGGACAATGCGGCGTTGATGCCAGCCATCATGCCCTGGCAGGCCGCTTCTTCGTAGCCCGTAGTGCCGTTGATCTGGCCTGCGAAAAACAGGTTTTTCACGAGGTTGGTCTCCAGCGTTAGTTGCAACTGGGTGGGCGGGAAGTAGTCGTACTCGATGGCGTAGCCCGGCCGGAACATTTTGACGTTTTCGAGCCCTGGTATGGCGCGCAAGGCCTTGTATTGCACATCCTCAGGCAACGAGGAGGAAAATCCGTTGATATAAATCTCACAGGTGTTGCGGCCTTCCGGCTCGATAAAGAGCTGGTGCGACGACTTGTCGCTGAAGCGGTCGATTTTATCTTCGATACTCGGGCAGTACCGCGGGCCGACGCCCTGTATGCGCCCGTTGAACATGGGCGACTGATCGAATCCCGTGCGCAGGATATCGTGTACCTTTTGGTTGGTGTAGGTGATGTGACAGGGCAACTGATCGGTCAGCGGCGGCGTATCGGTATAGGAAAATTTGCCCGTCGGATCATCGCCCGGCTGCACTTCCATTTTTGAGTAGTCGAGCGTGCGGCCGTCGATACGCGGCGGCGTGCCCGTTTTCATGCGGCCCGCTTCAAATCCCAGCGCCACGAGTTGTTCGGTGATGCCCCGCGCCGCACTTTCGCCGGCCCGGCCCCCGCCGAACTGTTTTTCGCCGATATGAATGATGCCGTTGAGGAAGGTGCCGTTGGTGAGCACCACGGTTTTGGCACTGATGTCGAGCCCCATGCCCGTGCGAACGCCGCACGCGCGGCCGTCCTTTACGATCAGGCCGTTTACCATTTCCTGCCAGAAATCAATGTTCGGGTGCGCTTCCAGCATCTGCCGCCATTTGAGCGCAAATTGCATTCGGTCGCTCTGCGCACGCGGACTCCACATTGCGGGACCTTTGGATTTGTTCAGCATGCGGAATTGTACCATCGTATGGTCGGTCACAATGCCGGAGTAGCCGCAAAGGGCATCCACCTCGCGCACGATCTGGCCTTTTGCAACGCCGCCCATGGCGGGATTGCAACTCATTTGGGCGATGGTCTGCATGTTCATGGTGGCGAGCAGTACCTTGCAGCCGAGGTTGGCGGCGGCAACCGCCGCTTCACAACCGGCATGACCGGCTCCCACTACTATGACGTCGTATGTCGGAAACATTTTTTATGGTGGACGGTAGACGATGAACGGTGGACGGTTTATGGCCGGCATTCGTCGTCGTTACCGCATGATGCGTCACTAAAACCTGTTTTTTGTGCAAAAAGTTGGCAAAGATACGGGAAATTGCGGATTTCTAATTGGCACAGGGCCGGAGAACCTTCCGGGGTAGCGGTTGTTTTGGAGAGCCGGGGCAAATGGTGTTTCCCGCTGATTTCGCCAATTAATTTTGCCTGCTATAATAATCATAACTAATTCAATATGAAATATTTATTGTTCATAGTTGCCTTGCTTACCGCCACCGCAGCCTGCAACAACGAAACAGGGGACAGCACATCACAGGCGCCGGCAACAGGGCCGGTACAAGCAGAAAACAAGGCGCCGGTTGTCCGCAAGAACATCCTGTTCTTTGGCAACAGCCTTACTGCAGCGTACCAGTTGCCGCCCGAAAAAGGATTCACCGCACTGATCCAGCGCAAAATTGATTCGCTTCAGTTGCCCTATACCTGTATTAATGCAGGGCTGAGCGGGGAAACAACCGCCGACGGGGTCAGCCGGATCGACTGGGTACTGGAGCAGCACGTCGATGTGTTTGTGCTCGAACTCGGCGGCAACGATGCCCTGCGCGGTCTGCCCCTGGCGGAAACAAAGAAAAACCTGCAAACCATTCTGGACAGGGTAAAGGCAAAATACCCGGATTGCAAGATCGTGATCGCCGGTATGATGGCCCCGCCCAACCTCGGCGCCTACGCCGCCGATTTCAGAAAAATATTTCCGGCACTGGCAAAGGCCAACCGCGCAGCCCTTATTCCTTTCCTGCTCGAAGGCGTAGGCGGCGACCCTGCACTTAACCTGCCGGACGGCATACATCCGAATGAAACAGGTCAGAAAATCGTGGCAGAAACCGTATGGAAAACCCTCCAACCGGTATTGTGACGACAATATCACGCCAATGGCAATGCTTTGACATGAAGCCGTATTTAAACTAATCCTAACTTTGTATTAGATAATTCTTTGGGATACACGCACGTTTTAGCGCTTGTCCTAAGCGAAACCGCCCGTTCAGGAACAACATATATGGATGCGTCACAAACGCTTCCTCTGGTGAAACAACTCATCGGAGAAGGCAACATCGAACAAGCATTGGAACAACTGGTCGTATTGCTCGACAGCGACCCGAAATACAGTGAACTCGCCCAGGCCGCCCGGGTTAACCAGGGCGAGCTCTACCAGGTAAAGGCCCAAATCCTGAAAAGCACCATCGCGCCCGAAGACGCCCGGCTGACCACCAATAAGGTCGCCGACAACGTATTGCAGATCGTCGCCCGGCTGGAAGCGGGCAAACTGACGCTCGGCGAAACGGAAGCCAAACCTTCGCGTGCCCAGGCCTGGCGCTATTACATCGCCGGGGGCATTGTCACACTCGCGCTCGCCGTGATCATCTGGCAGATTGTTCAGAAAAACCGGGAGGGTTGCCCGCAATTCAGCCCCGACACCAAATACAGGGTGATGATCCTGCCTTTCAAGCAAACCGGCGACAAGAACAACTTTGAGCCGGAATTCGAGATTGCCGACGGACTGAACACCCTGATCAGCAAGACACCGCGCCTGGTCGCCGATGCCGATGTGAACCAGGGTTACGACATCGACAAGAACTACCCCAGTTTTTCGGAAGCGACCGAGATCGCGCGCAATTGCGGGGTGCAAATGATCGTGTGGGGAAAGATCAACAAGAACAGCGATACGGATTACAAACTGGATGTCTTTTACAAACTGCTTGACGAGGGGAATGTACTGGCCACAGGCGACACTACCCTGAGCAACCTGCTAAAGATAAACGATGAGGGCCGACAACTGAGCATGGAGGCCGTGGTCGTCACCAAACTGCTCTATATCAAACTGGCCAACCAGGCACAGGTGCCGATCACAACAGGTCTGTTCGCCGATATGAAGGCGCCTGCGGAAACGGCCATGCATACGGCAGCCGATACCAGCTGGATGTTTACGATGCTCGCCCTGGCAGAGAACTTTCAGAACAACAAACAGGACGACAAGGCCATCGACACCTACAACAAGGTGCTCGAAATTTTCCCGGAAAATCAGGAGGCCCGCCAGAAACGCGGCGCCCTGCTGTACAAACAAGGGGAATACGCAGCCGCAACCCTCGACCTTAACCTGGCAGCACCGGATGTGGCAAAGGCCGGCACCGATCTCCTGAAAATACGTTCCGACGCCGCCATCAAGAGCAGCAATCCCGCTCAGGCCATGGAAGACCTGAACCAGCTCCGGCAAAGCAGCAAGAGCGAAGAACCCTGGCTTAAAGAAAAGTTTGAGGAGGTGCGCGATACCGTAACGGCCTTAAACAAGCGGCTCGACAAGATTGAGCGAAAGGCAAAAATAAAACCCGGCGACGTAAAGGCGCAACTGGATGCCGGCAAGGTCAATGCCAATCTCGGCCATACAGACCAGGCCATCAACTTTGCTGACAAAGCGCTGAAGACCAATCCTCAAAATATCGCAGCACACGAATTAAAAATCGACGCACTGCTTGCAAAAGGGGATAGCGCAGGCGTGGAAAAGGCCATCATCACTGCGGAAAAAAGCGGGGTGAATACCAAATCGATTGAACGGTGGCGCCCGATAATCGACCGGTTGAAACTACCGGAACGAAAGCAGTAAACGATTTCGGGGTGTTTTAAAACAACTCCCCCTGCTCCGCAAAACGAACCGGATTCTCGTGCCGGAGCAACTGCATTTTCACATCCAGCCCGTAGAAATACCCCCGCAACTCGCCTGCCTTCCCGATGACCCGGTGGCAGGGCACCACAATGGCAACCGGATTCGTCCGGTTGGCCAGTCCGACTGCCCGAACGGCAGTAGGGTGACCACTCTTCTGGGCAATATCGGAGTAGGAAGTGGTCGTGCCGTAAGGGATTTTCATCAGTTCCGTCCACACCTGCTTGTGAAAATCGGACGCGCCGCTCCAGTCTATTTTCAGGTCAAACGCCTGTCGCTTGCCGGCAAAATATTCGCCCAACTGCCTGCTGCAAACAGCAACAGGATGGTCGTCGGGCAGGCCTTCCGCCGACTCACCGGGAGCCTCTTTTCGATGTACCGTCCGGACGCCGAGTTCGCTTCCGGTAATCTCAAACCAGCCAATCGGGGTAGACAGATATGATTTGACGTACATGGGAAGTGCGTTTATGTTTGGTACAGAAGACTACTCCAGCCACCTTTTCTTGTCCGCCGACTGTCCCAGTTGTTCCCAGGTGAGAAGAATATCTGCGCCGCCGACGGCGTAGGGCGCTATTTCGTAATTGTTGTAGACAAAGAGCAGTCCTTCCGGAACGATGCCGATATTGGCAGGCAAGGGCAGTGTTTCGATATCGCCGAGCAGCAGTTGTTTGATGTCGTCGCCCGCCTGAAGACCTTTCGCGGCTTTGTATGCCTGCTCCAGCAGAGGCAGTACGGCAGTGCTGTCTTGAAGCATGTCGGCTACAGCAAGTTCCCGGGCATTTTGGGTAAGATCGAAAGACATTAGCGTCGAGGCTGAATTGGGGTGTGCGCCGCCGGTGTAGGTGTTGAAATCGATGCGTACCGTCAGCAGTTTTCCGGTATTGGCCAACACATTGCTGGTAACCTGGATATCCTGACCCATCGTATTGTCGGGGTTTTCGCGCTTCATCCGGACAAAATCGTCGATGAAGCGTGTACCCGTTGAATCCAGCGCCGCTTCAAAGGGAACCGTGGTATTACCCTCCAGTCTGGCGATAATGCGTGCCCGGATCAGGTCGCTCACCTGCCGGACAATCTGCGGCGAATTTTCAGCAAACTGAAGGTAGAACACATTGAAATCCGCACACTGATCGTCGTTGACGCAATAGTGCTTGACAAAATTGCGGGTTTCGAATTGCAGGGGCGTTGTAGCGGCAGGAGCGGGCGTGCCCGGGTTCGACTGACAGGCGGGGAACAGGATAAGCGCCAGCAAGGCGCCGGCAAGAAGTTGTTTTATCATGGTATGTTATTCGTTTATTTCGGCAGCCGATTGCTTTTCAAACAACTCGGCATAATAGCCATTTTGCGCCAGCAGCTCCTCATGCGTACCTGTTTCGGCGACCCTGTGGTTGTCGAGCACGATTATTTTATCAAAGTCAAGCATGGAGTAGATGCGGTGTGTGATAATGATCCCGGTTTTGTCGGCCAGCGCATTGTCCAGGTAACCCAGGATGCGGCTTTCCGTGTTGGTGTCTACCGCCGAGAGGCAGTCGTCGAGGATAACCAGGTCGGGCTGTTTGGCAAACGCCCGGGCAATGCTGACGCGTTGCTTCTGACCGCCGGAAAGGGTGACGCCGCGCTCGCCGACAATGGTGTCGTATCCCTGCGGCAGGTCGATAATATCCTCATGAACAGCCGCGCTTTTGGCATAAAACGCCGCTTCTTCCCGGGTGATATCGTCCTTGCCAAAGGCGATATTGCCCAAAATAGTGTCGGAAAACAGGAAAACATCCTGCGGTACATAACCGATCCGGCGACGCAGATTGGCCAGATCGTGCTCCCGAATATCCCTGCCATCGATCAGTATCCGGCCCTCCGTGGCGTCGTACATCCGCACGAGCAGGTCGGCAATGGTAGTTTTTCCGCTGCCGGTACGGCCGATAATGGCCATCTTCTGGCCGGGTAATATTTCAAACGACACGTTTTCCAGGGCTTTTATGCCCGTGTCCGGATAGACGAAGGAGACATTTTCAAATACAACATGACCTTTAATGTTGGCAGCAGGCAGCCCCTGACCGGCATCCTGTCCCGTAGCGGGATTTTGGATGGTGGGCTGGGTCTGCAGGAATTCGTTGATGCGCTTCTGCGAGGCGGCAGCCTGTTGGGTCAGGGAGGCGATCCAGCCTATGGCGGTAACCGGCCAGGTGAGCATGTTGATATAAATCACAAACTCGGCGATATTTCCGGCGGTAACACCTTTTCCCTGCACCACGAGCAAACCGCCCACGTAAACCGTAATGATGGTACTGACGCCGATCAACAGCGCCATGAGCGGAAAGAAAAATGCATCGATGCGGATGAGTTTGAGCGAGCGGTTGCGAAACTCCTCGCTTTGTTCGGCAAACCAGCGCCCCATCGCCTGCTCCTGCACATAACTTTTCACCACCCGGATGCCGCTGTACACTTCCTGGGCCGAACTGGTGAGTACCGATAATTGCTGCTGTATCTTCTCGCTCCGCTTGTTGATAAGCGTACTGACCCAGTAGATCGAGATGCTCAGAAAAGGCAGGGGCAGCAGCGCCCACATCGTCAGGGTGACGTTGACGCTGAGCATGGAAGAAATGGTCAGGACAAACAAAAAGGTAAGATCGAGGCCATACAGAATAGTCGGACCCAGGAACATGCGCACTTTTGAGACGTCTTCCGAAATCCGCGACATCAGATCGCCGGTGCTGTTGCGCTTGTAAAACGCCAGGTCCAGTTTTTCGTAATGGGCGAACACCTCCTTGCGCATGTCGTATTCAATCAGGCGGCTCATGACAATGATCGTTTGCCGCATGAAAAACATGAACATACCCATGAGCAGGGCCAAACCGATCACCGCAGCACCAAACCACGCAATTTTACCGCTCAGCTCGCTCATGGCTTCCGGGTGCGCCGCAATACCACCGTGGTTATTGTAAAAACCCACCTGTTCGACCACTGTATCCAAGGCATTGCGGATAACTTTGGGCTGCCAAACCCTGAACCAGTTGGCGAAACCGACGAAGACAATACCGAGAAGTAAACGCCAGCGATATTTCCGGAAAAATTTTGTGAGATAAGCGAGATGCTTCATATGTGAGACCGTGGAAGGAAACCCTGAAAACAGTCTGAACACAGAACAGTTCCATTTCCGGCACAAAAATACGATCCGCCCCCCTGAATAACCCGAATTAAAACGATTATCTCAACATATCACGCTATAAACATGCAACCTTCCATAACTATCCGCCCGGCAACGGCAGCAGACATTCCCGCCATTCACGCCCTAATGTTCGAATTGGCTGTTTATGAAAAAGAGCCTGAAGCCGTTCTGACTACCGTAGAGGAGTACCTCCGCGATTTCCGCGACGGGCTATTCGAAAGCCACGTCGCCGAAATGGACGGCGCCGTGGTCGGCATGACGCTCTTCTACATGGCCTATTCGTCCTGGAAAGGCAAGATGCTCTACCTCGACGATTTTCTGGTCACCGAAACGCACCGCAGGTACGGCATCGGGCAACTCCTGTTCGACGCCTTCATCGCGGAAGGGCGGAATCGCGGCTGCCGACTGGTAAAATGGCAGGTGCTCGACTGGAACGAACCGGCCCTCAATTTTTACCGTAAAAACGACGCCATCATCGAGACGGGCTGGTGGAATGTGAAGATGTTTTTTTGAGATGACAGCAGGCAGTGGCATAAAAGAAACGGGGTAAATGATTTAAGGATTTGATTATCAAACCTTTAAACCATTTACCCCGTGTACAGAAAATATTTGTGCAATCGGGCCCCACGCCAAACTTCAGGCAATTCGCTCCTACCGCCGCTGCATACTGCCCGCTGCTACTGCCTACCTTTTCATCACCCGCTGCACATCTGTTCCGCCCGGACCATTGAGGTGCAGGAAGAACATGCCGGGTTGCGTTGATTTATCCAGATTCAGGTCAGCCTGGTGGTATCCGGCTTCTTTGTTTGCCTGGATCGTCTGCATGATACGTCCGGTCGCGTCGGTCAGGGTCAGCGTAACAGGGCCTGCTTCGGGAAGGAAGTACGTGGCGCTGAAAGCATCGACGACGGGGTTAGGCTGAATGATGAAGAACTCCGGATTCTTTTTACCGGGATGGCCGGGCAGGAACTGCAGCTGCGCATCGAGGGTCTCCATCTGGCGGTTATATGCCTGCGCCGGCGTAATGGCAGAGGTCATCTGCAATACTTCGCTCAGTTTGCCGTCCTGAAGTGCGGTGAACTGGAGAGAAAAGGCCTTGAATTTGGCATTTTTCGCCTGCACAGTCGGATCGAGCATGGCCGCGTCGTACCAGCATGCCGTCACGCGCGCCTCTTGAGGTGTAGCCATGAAGTCTGCCGGAACCAGTGCCTGCCCCAGACTAACTGTCGACAGTACCGTGGGGTTGTATTCCAGGGTGAACTGGAAGGCAGCGATATTGCCCAGGTCAGGCGTGGTGATATCCACATTTACCACATCGCCTGCCTTGAATGTCCTCTCTACCGTGGTAAAAGTGGCCGTCCCTTTTTCCAGGCTGCGATCGACAGCGTCGGGCAACAAACTTGACTGTACCGATGAACTGTTGATGTCGCCGGTTTTTACGGCTACAAAGTTCGGATCAAAATCAATATCACCGCTCAGGCAGAATTTCAGCGACGATGGCGCCGATACCGACCACGGGTTGAGCGGATCCGGGAACACATAACTCGCCGGAATAAATTGCCAGGAAGTCGTGCCGGCAAAACTGCTTTTCAGACCGAGTATCACTTTAATCATGTCCGACAGGTCGGCAGCCGTCACGTTCGCCGATTTGTCCACATCGGCAGCGAGCAACTGGTAAGGCGAGGACAGGGAAATGATATCGTCGAGTTGTCCCGCTACGAGCAAGGCATCGAGTGTATTGACCCCATCGATATCCAGTTGGTCAAGGGCCGGCACCAGTTTGTAGTTGCAGCCTGCCGTCATGCTGCCGAAGGCATACTGTCCGTCGTCGCCGGTTTCAGCCGTGGCAACCGGTTGAGTGCCCTTGAGCAGGCTGACCGTTACGCCTTGCACTGATTTGGAATTGTCGGTAGCAACCGTGCCTTTAAACGGCGTGGATGGCGGGCAGACGCCTGCGTTGTCCTGCACATCGATGAAGGTCTTGCAAAAATCGGCATTGCCGTAGGCATCTTCTACCCATATTTCCACAAATTGCTTGCCCAGTTCACTGCAATCGAACGTAACCGAGTGGTTGCCGTCCGGAAAGGTTGTGCCGGCGCCCGCCTTTTGAATGGCGTATTTGATCTGGCTGGTCGGCGTGCAGTTATCGCTGTAGTATTGAATAAAGTCGGTATCCCAAATAGTGATCATGCCTGTAGGCATGATATTGATACTCAAGCCATTGTGGCAGACAACCGTCGGCGCTTTGCAGTCTTTTACAATAAACTCAAATTTGCAGATCGCTTCGTTGCCGCATTTGTCATTGGCAATCCACTCGACTTTGTGCGAGCCGTAGGGCAGACCGAATCCGGGCGGGAAACCAATCATGGCCGACAGCGTATCGCCCTGGGTGCTGGTCACAATAGGCCAGGCCGTGGGTGCGCTGCTGCTGATGAGGGTTTCCATCGAACCGTTGTTGTCCAGATCGAGAAACAACCGGTAAGTGAGCGTGATATCCGTACCCGAACAGGCATCTTTCACCTTGATGTTCAGGTTGACCGGTCCTTCGCAGTAATCCGTCCAGCCGGAATGGTACTGGTTTGGGTCGTTGTCGGTCAGGTCGCAAAAGGTAACCGGACCGGTCGGGCAGTTGAGAAAATACGGCGCCTCGGTATCCACCACCTTGATGATCTGCGTGTACTGCAGATAGCCGTGGTTGTACATGTCGCCGGTGACTACAGGCCCGATATCGGTACTCGTCGGGTTGGAGATGTAGTATGGCGATGGCCAGTTCGGGTCGTAATCGCACCAGTAAAGGAGTTTCCAGGTGCGGAGTATCTTGTAGCAACCACCGGTAGCGTTGGTGTAGAACTTCTGGTCTTTTACCGAAACGCCGACGTTAAAATTGCAGTTGCCGTACTGCGTGATCACCGGCCAGGTGGTGTCCGGCACGGCGCCACAGCCATAAACGGTCTCGTCGTCGGGAAACTTGACCGTGTAGTAGGTGGTTTGGCCGGACAAGGCGGCCACAAAAATAATTGGGAACGCGAAGGAAAGGATTGTACGTATCATGCGGATGGGATGTTTAGTTGCTGGCGAAAGTAATTTACCGGCAAGACGACATCAGCATCCACCCGAGGGGGAAATCGTCAGATAGACGACGTATTGCTAAAATTAACGATTGCGACAAGGTTAAATACCTGCATTCGGGTACTAAAGTGCTGGTCAGTCCACAATCATGGACACCTTGTCCAGATCCTGCTGCACAGTATGTTCGGGCAATTCCCTGAATTCGTACTGCTGATTGCGCAATTGTGGCACAAAACCCGCCTCGCGTATGGCCTGCTGTATACCATCGGCCGTAAAGCGGAAACGTGCGCCGGCAGCCGATACCACATTCTCCTCGATCATGATGCTGCCAAAGTCGTTGGCGCCCGCATGCAGGCACACCTGCGCCACCTGTTTGCCGACCGTGAGCCAGGAGGCCTGAATATTGACGATATTGGGCAGCATGATGCGGCTCATGGCAATCATCCGTACATATTCATCACCGGTGACGGCGTTGCGCGCGCGTTTGAGTTTTTTCAGGATCGTGTCTTCATCCTGGAAAGGCCAGGGGATGAAGGCCAGAAAACCCTTGGCATCTTCCGGTTTCTCACTTTGTACCTGGCGGATAGCGGCAAAATGCTCCATGCGCTCGAGATTCGTCTCGATATGGCCGAACATCATCGTCGCAGATGTAGTGAGCCGGAGCTGGTGTGCGGCGCGCATCACGTCGAGCCATTCCTGTCCGCCGCACTTTCCCTTGGAGATGAGCCGGCGCACCCGGTCGCTGAGAATTTCCGCGCCGGCGCCGGGCAGTGAGTCAAGTCCGGCAGCTTTGAGTTCTTTCAGCACGTCGTAATGGCTCATACCCTCCAGTTTGGCCACGTGGGCAATTTCCGGCGGACCGAGAGCGTGCAGTTTCAGCGTCGGATAAAGTTCCTTCAACTGGCGAAACAGATCGGCGTAGAACCGCAGCCCGAGATCGGGGTGATGCCCCCCTTGCAGCAACAGTTGTTCGCCGCCGAACTGAAATGTTTCTTCTATCTTTTGTTTGTACTCCTCTATGGTCGTGATGTACGACTCCTCGTGGCCCGGCCGACGGTAAAAGTTGCAAAACTTGCAGTTGGCAATGCACACGTTGGTCGTATTCGAGTTGCGGTCGATGATCCAGGTGACGGTATTGCCGGGCACGTGATGCTTTTTGATGGCATTGCCGACGTGCATCAACTCGGCGGTGGAGGCGTTTTCAAACAAAAAAACACCCTCCTCGGGGGAGAGCCATTCGAGGCGCAGGGCGCGGTGGAGGAGTTCGGATATGTTCATCATTGATGATACCACTTTGTACACCGGAATGGCATTCCGGCAAAACAACACTGAGACTTGTACCCCGGAATGGTATTCCGGCAAAACAACACTGAGACCGGAATACCATTCCGGGGTACATTTTTAAAGAAACAAAAAAGCGAAGGTAAGGTTGGGGGATCAACCTTAGGTTTAGTGACGGGGTGACTTTGAGTCACCCCGTCACTACTCTGATGAAGGCAGATTCAACAATTCCTTAGCCAAAGCCACAGTGCACAAAGTCCCGCGCCGTAGCCCGCATAATCTTTCGCCGACGAATAAACCCAATCCTCCGGCTTGAGTACTAAATGCGCTTCTACGGGGTTATTGTGGATGTACAAAAAACACTGATAGCCGTAGTCGCTTGCCGCACCGAAGCGATATTTTTTGTAATCCGTGTCCGTAATCAACGGTGGTATCCAGCCATCTTTGGCCTTGGTTTCTTCTCTAAAAAGACTCCCACTCCGATTTTCCTGCTTATTGATGGCGCGCGTATAAGAGCGCAGCAAAATGCCAATGGATTCATTGAGCGTCATGGCCCGCCCACTCGTAATCATAGTATCGGGGTGACTTGAAGTCACCCCGATACTAATATGCCGGACATAAAAAAGCCAATGAAAATGGTTCGGCATGAGGCAATACGCCAGAAAATCGCCGTAAGGCAACAGGTGTTTGCGCATTTTTCGCAGGAAGAACAGGTAATTTTCATCCTTGAAAAAAATAGGTTGACGGTTGTTCCCCTGGTTGTAGATGTGGAATATCGTGTCCGGGTAAAAAGTCATACCATTTGATTTAGTGCTAATATTACCTAGTAACGGGGTGACTCAAAGTCACCCCGTTACTACACTTATGGCTTACTACAAAGATGAAATTTTTTCTCCAAATTCGCTTGTTGGGAACTAAGATCGGGGAATCGTCGTTTTTGCCGTTCCCGTATCACCAACCGGCGGTTGGCGGCACTTTAAATTACCTTTGCGCGCACTGCGATTCCTACTTCCTTCTATGACTGAAACAAAAACACTCGAAACCCGGCTCCAACGCATCGGCAGGGTAATACGCCAGGCTGTTCGCGGCGACGAGCAGGAGTTTACTACCGGCAGTATCGACCGCGCTATTGTGCTGCTTTCCATCCCGATGATTCTCGAGATGGCCATGGAATCGCTTTTTGCCGTCGTAGATGCCTTTTTTGTGGCCAAAATCAGCACAGAAGCCGTGGCCACCGTCGGCCTGACGGAGTCGATGCTGACGCTGGTATATTCCGTCGCTATCGGGCTGAGCGCCGCAGCAACCGCAATGGTGGCCCGGCGGGTGGGAGAGGGCAACCGCGAAGCAGCGGCCAAAGCAGGCGCACAGGTTATTTTGATCGCCTTGATCCTTTCCATCCTTATCGCTATCCCGGGCTACTTTTTCGCAGATGACATCCTGCGCCTGATGGCCCGCGACCAGAGTGTAGCAGACAACGGCGCCGCCTTCACCAGGCTGATGCTCACGGCAAACCTGCCCATCCTCCTGCTTTGGATGCTCAACGGTATCTTCAGGGGCGCCGGCGACGCCAGTACGGCCATGCGTGCGCTCTGGATCGCCAACGGCGTGAATATCGTGCTCGACCCCCTGTTCATTTTTGGTATCGGGCCTTTCCCGGAACTGGGGCTGCTGGGGGCCGGCGTAGCCACGACAATCGGCCGGTCATTAGGCGTTTGTTACCAGTTGTGGCACCTGTTCCGGGTCGGAAAAATTGTAAAAATCCATCTGCAATACCTGAAGCCCCAACTGGATACGATCGGGCGGCTGCTCCGGCTCGCGGCAGGCAGCACGGGGCAGTATCTCATCGCTTCGGCCAGCTGGATTTTCATGATTTATATCCTTGGGCAAATCAGCAAGGAAGTGACGGCAGGCTACACCATCGCCATTCGCATCGTGATATTTGCCCTTTTGCCCGCATGGGGGATGTCGAACGCGGCGGCCACGCTGGTGGGCCAAAACCTCGGCGCCGGACATGCCGACCGGGCTGAAAAATCCGCCTGGCGGGCAGGTTTTTTCAACATGATCTTTTTGGCGTTTGTGGGTATGTTTTGCGTGATTGCCGCGCCGTTTTTGATAAAACTTTTCACCCAGGAGCCAACTGTAGTGGAGGCGGGGGCGCTGGCCCTGCGCATTCTGGCAGGCGGCTACGTGTTCTACGGTTGGGGCATGATCCTGTCGCAAGCCATCAACGGTGCAGGCGACACACGTACGCCCACCTTATTGAATTTTATCTTCTTCTGGCTGGTGGAAACCCCGCTCGCGGCACTGCTTGCCCTGCACTTGGGCTGGGGACAAACAGGCGTTTACTGGGCCATCGTCATCGCTGAATCCGGCATGGCACTCGCAGCGATATGGGTGTTTAAAAAAGGAAGGTGGAAGTTAGTGAAGGTGTAGCGTTATTATCCGTTTTTTAAGTTCTTTGCAGGTAAAACACATGTTATGCGTCCGTTTTTTACCCTACTCCTTCTGCTTTTTTTCTTTGGCTGCGGCCGGCAGGAAGCCTCCCGTTACGACAAAATAGCCCACGCCTATTGCGAATGCGCTGGCAAATTGGTCGAAATGAACCAAAAAGCGGAATCGCTGGCAAACACCCCGGACAGTACCGGCGCTTTTCAGGAAAACCTCCGGTTGATCCAGGATGAATACGAAAAAACAAAGACCTGCACGGCAACCATCATTGCCCAGTTTGGCAAGTTAAAAGCGGCGGAACTGGACTCGGTAAAACTGGCGCTTGGCATCGAAAAATGCCAGGCACTGTCCAAACAGGACGATCTGTTGCAGGAAATGCTCGGCGAATAAATATTGCGCTCATGGCTCTGATATCACTGGAAGGAATGCGATTTCACGCCTATCACGGCGTGTACGAAGGCGAACAAACGCTCGGCTGCGAGTACGTGGTCGATGTGGTCGTCAACACGAATACCGAAAAAGCGGTCAAGGACGACAAGGTTGAACTGACGATGAATTACGAAACGATCTACCATATCTGCCGTATGGAGATGGAGCAGCCGCGCAAACTGATTGAAACGGTGGTCGCGTCGATCGTGAAAAAAATGAAGTTCCAGTTTTCCGAAATGCAGGCGCTGCGGGTGCGGATCAGCAAACTCAACCCGCCGCTGGGCGGGCGCGTGCAGGCAGCGTGGGTGCAGGAAGAACATGATTTCATCAACGAATGCCCCCGCTGCAAAAAGAAGTTCATCAACTACGACTCCGGCGATTGCTGGCTGCGCTTCCCCAACCTGCACCCTGCCACCAAGGAAACCCTTCTGCGGCAATTCAACGGCAAATGCCTGTGCGACGCCTGTCTAAAGTTTTATGTGGGAGATGTGCCGTCAACAGACCTGCGCAAGCCCTGAAGTCAGGAAAGTACCGGGTGACCCGCCAAGACCTCCGCAACACAGGCCTCCCCGTCGGCGGTCAGGTCGCCCAATAAAACAGGCGCAATGGTGTTGACCATGCCGGCCTCGAAAGGCATTTCCACTTTTACATAATTGTCGGTGAACCCGCTCATCAGGTCCGGGTTTTTGTGCTGCTCCAGCAATACGGGACGCGTCGATCCGGTGTGCGCGGCGTAAAAAGCGCGGCGTTTCATTTCCGACAACCCGCGCAGGGCATGGTTGCGGCGTTTGCGCTCTTCCTGCGCCACCACGCCCTGCATATCTGCTGCGGGTGTATTGGCGCGTTCCGAGTAGGTGAACACGTGCAGGTACGACACATCGAGGTCCTGCAAAAAACGATAGGTCTCCAGAAAATCGGCTTCCGTTTCACCGGGAAAACCGACGATTACGTCGCAACCGATACAGGCATGCGGCATCAGGCGTTTGATCGTCGCCACCCGTTCGGCATACAGGTCGCGGCGGTAACGGCGGCGCATGTCGCGCAACTGCTTGTCGTTGCCCGACTGCAGCGGCACATGAAAATGCGGCATAAAACGCCTGCTTTCGGCTACAAAGGCGATGACCTCGTCGGTCAGCAGGTTGGGTTCGATGCTGCTGATGCGGAAACGGTCCAGTTCATCGATCGCGTCCAATGCACGGATAAGGTCGATGAACAGCGCCTCTTTTTTGGGCTTCATGCCCTCGATCACGGCCGTCCCGTTGCCGAAATCGCCGAGGTTTACACCCGTCAGCACGATTTCCCGGGTGCCCATGGCGGCGATCTGCCGGGCATTGGCCACGACGTTTTCTACCGTATCGGAACGGCTCGCGCCACGCGCCATGGGAATGGTGCAAAACGAACATTTGTAATCGCAGCCGTCCTGCACCTTCAAAAAAGAGCGCGTGCGGTCGCCAAAGGAAAACGAGGCAGAAAAAGTATTCACATCGCGCACTTCGCCGGCATGCACCATGCCTTTGCCTTGTGCCTTGGACAAATCGTCGACGTAATCGAGGATGCGGAATTTTTCACCCGCGCCCAGTACCAGGTCCACACCGGGTATGTCGGCAATTTCCTGCGGCTTCAACTGGGCGTAGCAGCCCGTCACCACCACGAATGCGCCGGGATGGCGGCGCAACGCCTGCCGGACGATCTTTTTGCATTCCTTGTCTGCCTGCTCGGTTACGGAGCAGGTATTGAGCACATAGATATCGGCGCCGTCGTCAAATTTCACCGGAAGATAGCCGCTGCCCTCGAAGAGCCGCGCCAGGGCGGAGGTCTCCGAATAGTTCAGCTTGCAGCCGAGGGTGTGAAAAGCGACAGTGCGCGGTGTGGCCATTTTATTCCGGTTATTGATTGCTCCCTTTGACACACGCCGGTTAATGGTTGATCCTAACCACCGTATCGGTGTAGTGAACAAAGGGCCGCAAAAATACGGACTTTTTCGCTTAAAAAGCCAGCCCTGCGTTCATGGAAATATACTCGGCAGTTGCCGCATGGGCCTTAAGGGCAACGCCCATATGTGGTTTTAATTCCGTTTTGAACAAGGCCGGGAAATAGTACCGAATGGTCAGTTTGCTGTACTGGCGTTTGAAGACGTATTGGTTGAACGAACCGCCTACGTAGGCGCCCATCTGCAATTGAATGCCGAAGTTGCCAAAAAGAAATTCATCGGCAACAAAGAGCGCCAGCCTGGTGGCGCCTTTGCGGGCCTCCGCTTCGTTCTCAAAGTCCGCAATTTGTTGTCCGAATACAAAAACCGCTTTGTTGAACTCGTAATCGACGCCCAGCAGCGCCCGGTTTACCTTGTTGAAACTGAAATAACCTGCAACCGAGGCCGTCCGGATCGGGTATTTCGGACCATCAAAAACAGCGTATTCAATGAAGGCCATGCCCCCCTGTATTGTGGCGCCCCAGCGTCTGCCGGCCTTTTTTTCGCTTGCCGCGGGGACAAAATCCTTTTCACGCACCGGCTTCGGCGACCACGATATCCCCGCATAACCGGAAGGCAGGTTGATGCCGTAGTTGGGCAACGCCGCGGCCCCGTTGGAAAAGTGGGTCAGGCCCGCGCCCGCGTGTACACGCAGGTGGTCGCTGAGGCGCAGTTCGCCGCCGAGCCGGAACTGGGTGATGTTGTTCCAGTGCGAGCCGATGGCGTTCTGTCCGGGGTTTTCAAAGTAATCATATGGATTGCTCACCCAGGCCAGGCCCGTGCCCAGGCGGAAAAAAGCCGTAAAAATACCGCTGCGGAAGATGGGGATGGACAGGTTGGGCAGCAGGCCGTATCCGTCGCCATGCGAGCCGGCGCCAAAATGCATATGCACCACCGACACCCCGAAAACGGGATACCGCTGCCACTGATGCCAGTCGCGGCGGCCGTTTGTCTGGAACCTCAGGCCGAGTTCCTGCCCCCATTGCAGGGCGCCGGTTTGGGTGGTGAGTTTTGGGGTGTGGCGCCAGATGGCGCCGAGGTGCCCGGATGTCTCAACCGACATTTGTGCAGCAACGGTACCCAGCCACAAACAGGTCAGGGCGGTCAGCCAGTTATTTTTTCTGCAATTCTTCAATTTTATCGAGGAGCCACTTCTTGGGTGTGGTGGAAGATACAGCCATGACACGCTGCTGAAAAGCGGCTATGGCAGCGGGATTGGAGGTGTCGAGCGTCGTCAGTTTTTTCACAAAATTCAGGAAACTGTTGTACTCCCGTTTCAGGGATTTGGACATAACCTTGTTGCGCCGCAGGAAAATGCGGAAACTGTCGATCAGCGAGTCGAGTGCGAGGTATTCTCCGAGTTCATAGTAGGTGCGCAGCAGGATAAGTTTGGAACCCAGTGAATATACCACATCGCTGTATTCGACATTGCGCAGCAGTTCGATGACCTTGTCGTATTTCCTTTGGTGCGAATACAGGTTGGCAAGATTGAACGTACGCGCATTTTCCCTAATTCCCGAAGGCAGGCACTCTGAGTATTCCTGAATAAAGTTTTCCGCCCATTCAAATTCTCCCACCCGCAGGCTTATGGTGATCATGTTTTTGAATACCCCTTCTGACAACTGGCCGTTCTCGAGCAGGATACCGAGGTTAATAATGCTTTGAAAAAGACTGAAAAAGACCTGGTAATAATCCGTTTTACCCTGGTTGACTTTAAATGCGCAGTAATTCTGTGCGATGTAATAACATTCCCGCAAATCCTCCTTGGTCAGCTTGTCCGCATATTTTTCGAGGTTTTTTAGCAGGTGCCTGAAGTGCTGTTCTTCGTCCGGTTCAGTCAGGCAAAGAATTACATCCTGATAAATCGAAACCAGCGGCAGGTCGGAAAACGGGGACTGGCGGATGTAGTCCCAAAAACCGGGAATGACCAGCAGCTCCTGCTGTGTCGACCGAAATCCCCTGAAAATCAGCCAGGCAACATAAAATTTCAGTTTCTGAACGACATAAAAATAATCCAGCGATTGATCGGCAGGCAATAATTTGTTCATGAAATCTGCCGTAGCCACCACCTTGGATGCTCGGTTATACACATTCCAGTGCATCCTGAACTGCGATAAATAATACCAGGTAGACTGTCCGGGCGCGGCATCGAGCTGTCTCCTGATCTGGCGTTCCACGCCGGAAAGATGTTTTTGTAATTCGGGCTTTTCCAGCACCTGTTGCAATTCAAGTGCTTCAGACAGCGCATCCTGTCTGCGCGCCTCTTCAGTCAGAAAATGCATAGCCAGTTGGCCTAACTCCGACGAAATACGCCGCATATGCGCATTGTCAAACTTTTTTCCAGGGTAAAGCGCCTTCCACACACCCTGTTTATCCAGCTTCATTTCAAGATTATCTTCCGTCCGCAGCGCAGTATTGAGCAGCCCAAAAAGCCGCACCAGATCCTCCTGTTCATTGAAATAAGGGGAAAGCAAAAACTTCCGGAACCGGTTGAGTTCGTACTTTGAAAAGGTCCGGAGCAGAGACACAAGTTTTTCGCTTACCATACGCTAAAATAGATTTCCCCTAAAAGGGCATTTTAACACGCTGTAAATCAAATTTTTAGTTAAGAACCATACCAAAAATTTTCCCGGCAAGTTATTGAAAATGTCTTTGAACTTCCTCCGGAAATTGCTAACCTTTGTAGAATCAAAATGTTCTGTAACCCAACGAACCGCCGTATCATCCTGTCTTGTGAAAATAACGAACAAAAATATGCACGGTAACCGCTACACTTTTGACTGGAAAATTGCTGCCGTCTTATTTGCGTCTATACTGACTGCCGCAAAATTGTCCGCCCAATGTGAAAGGGTGGGTTGGGTAGTATCTGTTACCCCGGACTGCGGGGCCAAGATCATCGATCTGGACAACGGCAATATCCTGAAGGCAGTCGCCGGCACAGACGACCTGACCGGCAATCAGACCATCCGATTTTCTGCTGCCGCTGCAACAATACCGGCCGGGTGCACCTCCGAAGGGCTGGAAGTGGTGAAACTGACCTGTGTATCGGATACACTTCCCTGTGAGGCGAAGTTTACCCACGCTACCAGCAACGTCAACTCCTTCAATCTTACCTTCGATGCCGATGTATACGATCCTTCTACCCAAACCTGCAAATGGGATTTTGGCGACGGCGCTACAGCAGAAGGGAAAACGGTGCAACACACCTTTCCCTATGAAGGTTTTTTTACGGTTTGCCTCTCTGTTTCAGATAGTTACGGGTGCTCGTCGGAACTGTGCAAGGATATTTT
Organism: uncultured Bacteroidota bacterium; assembly: GCA_937861115.1. Lineage (GTDB taxonomy): Bacteria > Bacteroidota > Bacteroidia > Chitinophagales > Saprospiraceae > M3007. The sequence continues at coordinate 30,419 of CALMBD010000117.1, forward strand.
TGTAAGCGCCCAAAATCCCAACTGGTGCGATCACGACATTTACGTAACGGCGATCGGCAATCAGTTGTATGGCAAGGTATTCGCTACCGCGAACACGACGGGGGTACTGAATTCTGTCAAATGGTTCGACAGCAAGTCGAACCAGATACTGGCAGAGACACCCAATTTCACGTATCAACTCCCCGGAAAAGGCACCTATCTGATTTGCGCTCAATATACCGTTGTTGATTCGGTCAGCGGCGCCACTTGTACCACTACCCGTTGCCGGCAGATTACACTGGCCGAACCGGGTTGTATTAATCCGGCCATCACGGTCGGTGTAAGCAATAATTGCCCGTCGCTGTACGCTCCGGTATGTGGTTGCGATGGATTTACCTACGGGAATGAATGCGAGGCCATGACTTCGGGTGTTTCGACCTGGTGGGCCGGCGAATGCGGCGCCAGTAGCGGCGCCTGTGTGGCCGATCTCAAGATCGATCTGGTCAATGCCAATCCCGACGACGGATACACTTTTAGATTTACCAACCTTTCCGCAGGTGATTTCGCCTATCTCCAGCTTGATTTTGGAGACGGCAGTCCGCTGGTAGAATTGTCGCAATGGGACACCCTGACCCACTTTTACGAAGTGGAGGGTATTTACCGGACCAACCTCACAGCCTGGAAAACCAACGGTTGTGTATCGTCTGTTACCCGCCTGCTCATTACAGATACCTACAGCATGTGCCCGGGCAACCTGCCTGCCGGAACCGACTATGTGATGCCCGGCGACGCAAACGGCGACTTGAAAGCCAATGTATACGACTTGCTCAACCTGGGGCTTGGTTATGCCACGATCGGAGCGCCGCGCCCCAATGCAACGACGGCATGGACGCCCCAATTTGCCCCAAACTGGCAGGAGTCTGTCATAACCGGCGTGAATTTTAAACACCTGGACTGCGACGGAGACGGAAAAATTCTCGATTTCGACGCCGATCCGATCGAACAACACTACCTCCCGATAGACACCACGGATATTGCGTGGACGCCCGGTTTGCCGAAGGTTCGGGTGAAATTTACCGATGATACAATCTATATCAACCCCAACAACCCTCAAAGCCTGATCGAGTTCAGCGCTGATGTATTTGTGGGCAGTACCAGCGTACCCGTCCTGAATTTGTTTGGCCTGGCCTTCACCCTGCGGTACCCTGAGTTTATCAACCACGACCCCGAAACGTTTTATTATTCCGACCTGATGGGCTCCAATACCCATTGCCTCTTCATGGCAAAGGATAATTATGCCACCAAGCAACTGGATATGGGTTTTGCCCGAAAAAACGGACAAAGCGTAAACGGGCACGGCCGTGTTGCCAAGATCAATTTCTCTACTGATTTTATCATCATTGTAGATGTGATCGACCGGGCAGAAAACAGCGGGCTTATTCCCATCACCATACCTGTCCAAGGCATTAGAGCCATCGATGCCCAGGGAAACGTCAAAGAACTCTCTGTCCCGCTTGAACTGGATACTATCTGGGTGAAAATGGTACAGACGACCCCGGCAAGCGAGCCCGCGTTTGGTCAACACGTCGTTGTTTTCCCCAATCCGGCGAGCGATGTCGCCACTGTTTTTACCGGCGACCTGGAAGTAGAGCAGATCGAGGCCATTAATGCATTGGGACAAACCATACATACCCTCTTGCCTTCGGCCGGCCGGAGCACACAACTGAATGTTGGCAACTGGCAGGAAGGCTTCTACACCTTGCGTATTCAAACCACTTCCGGCGCTGTCGAACGGCGTCTGATCGTGAAATAAGGATTACCTGTATCCTGTTGAAAATGCCTTTCCGGCCGGGTTTGCCTGAGAAAACGACCTGAACCCGGAAAGGCATTTTTGTTTTTTCGGGAAACGCCGTTGTTTTGTCGTGTACTTTTGAACCTGCCGGAAAACAGCCGCAATTACTTATGATAAAAATTCAAGCGTTCGAGTTCAGCCCTTTTGCCGAAAACACCTACGTCATCTATGACGATACTTCGGGGGAATGCGCCATTTTTGACCCCGGCTGCTACACGGCAGAAGAAAGGGATACGCTGAAAAATTTTATCGAAAAAAACAACCTGCGCCCTGTCAGGCTGATCAACACGCACTGCCACCTCGACCATGTGTTTGGCAACGGTTTCGTTGCGCGCACCTGGGGCCTGGGTCTGGAAATACACCACGGCGAATTGCCTGTATTGGAGCGCTTCCCCCAGGTGTGCCAGATGTACGGCGTTCCGTTTACAGACGATATGCCCGTCCCCGAGCGTTTTCTGGAGGCCGGCGACGTGGTAGAATTCGGCAAGGTCAGACTTAATGTTTTGTTTACGCCGGGGCACTCGCCGGCCAGCATATCGTTTTATTGCCGCGAAGAGGGTTTTGTGATCGCCGGCGATGTGTTGTTTATGGAAAGCATCGGCAGGACCGACCTGCCCGGCGGCGACTTTGATACCCTGATTGCCAGTATAAGAACGCAATTGTTTACACTGCCCGACGAAACGGTCGTTTATCCCGGACATGGGCCGGCAACGACAATCCGGCACGAGAAAGAATACAATCCCTTTTTGTAGCCATCCTCAGCCGTTTGGAATATGCTCAGATATATCGTTAAACGAACACTGCTGGCCATACCGACGCTACTGCTTATTTCCATGACGGTATTCGGGTTGAGCAAATGCTCGCCGCGCGATACCCTTGTCGATTCGGGCGATGCTGCGCCACTTGGCAACAGTGGCCAGGTGCAGGAGTCAGCCATACGCATCAGAGCAGCGCTGGAAGGCCTGGACAAACCGGTGTTTTACTTCGATGTAAGTCCCGCCCCGTATCCCGATACCGCATACCGCATATTTCCTTATTCAAGGCGCGCGCGCCTGCTGAACCTCTGCGCCCAAAGCGGCGATTGGCCTGCAGTCAGTCGCTATGAGTCGGCGTTAATCAGGGTCTGGGGTGTCGCTTCCGGTTTGTCCGACACACTGCACCATGCCGGTGCTTTCCGGCTTGCTGTTTCGGATATGGTCAAGTGCAACCATATTGCCCTGTTGCCCGCGATGTTCGACAGTATTCAGGTGTCGCTGCAACAACTGCCTGCAAATGCCTATCCTGCGGGCTTGCTTACAAACCTTGAGGCTCAAATCCACACCCTCCGGCAGAGCGACGGCGCCTGGAAAATGTACCGGCCCGCCTTTCACTGGTACGGTACGGACAACCAGTATCACCACTGGATCTCCGGATTTGTTACCGGCGATCTCGGTTTGTCGCGGCTAACGCAAATACCTGTATGGGAGTCACTTATGTTTGCTTTGCTGTCTACGCTGGTAATCAACGGCCTGGCGATCTGCATCGCCTACCTCATCGCCATACCGCTTGGTGTTGCGATGGCCCGGCGGCGAAACAAGCCCTTCGATCGCCTTACCGGCTGGACCCTGCTTTTGCTATATGCGACGCCGGCTTTTTGGATGGGCGGGCTGCTGATCCTCCTTTTTGCCACGCCCGATTGGGGGCTTTTCTGGATCAAAGGCATCGCGATCGAGTCGTGGAAAGGCAGCGGCCTGACTTTCGGCGCCTGGTGCCGGCACAATGCCGACAAGTTTATACTGCCCATCGCCACGCTGAGCCTGCACGCACTGGCCGTTCTGGCGCTGCAGATGCGCGGGGGCATGCTTGAAAATATCCGGCAGGATTATATACGCACGGCCCGGGCCAAGGGAGTGCCTGAAAACAGCGTGTATTGGCGCCACACCTTTCGCAATGCGCTTTTCCCGGTCATTACCATATTTGCCGGGTTGTTTCCGGCTGTATTTGCCGGTTCGCTGGTTGTGGAATCCCTGTTTCAGTTTCCGGGAATAGGCATGAAAACCCAGGAGGCGTTTTTAAGCGCCGACTATCCGGTATTGTTTGCCATACTGATGATGGCTGCGGCCCTGACGATAGCGGGAAGTTTGATTGCCGACTTACTGTATGCCTGGGCAGATCCCAGGGTTCGCTTTGACAAGCAGTAGAACTTACAGATAAAAAACCAAAACGCCCCTGTTGCGCGAGCAACAGAGGCGAAGGATAATTTGAGTT
>CALMBD010000118.1 GCA_937861115.1 uncultured Bacteroidota bacterium
CATCCGCAGCATTGTACAAAAGAAGGTGCCTGTTTAAAAAAGTACTGAAATCTGTAATTCAGAAATTTATCCGATATTTTATTTCGCAAAACACACCTATTCTTTATTTAATCCTGAAAAGCCGTATCAGAGGTCGGCCAGACTGTAGTCTCTCCTGTTTCACGAATATCCCGAAAAAACAAAGCGGGCGCCCGTCACAAAGACGAACGCCCGTATTCTTATGGCAGACAAATCTGTTCAGGTCCCTTATTCCACCTTCTTGCCGGCGGCCTTGATCAGGAAGAACAACACCGTGCCGACAATCATAAAACTGAGTACGGCATTGATAAAGTTGCCGATCATGATGCTCTCGCCGATCTTGATGGAGGAAAAATCGGGATTGCCGATGACCATACCGATGATAGGTGTAATGACATCGGCGACAAGCGAATCCACGATCTTGTTGAAGGCGCCGCCAATAATGAACGCCACCGCCAGGGTAATCACGTCTCCGCGGAGGAGAAATGCTTTAAGTTCTGACCACATAATTTTTTCGTTTTGTTTGATGAAAAAAACAGCAATTACGGCGGTAAATATATCTAATTGTCTGAAAACCTGTAATATCTGCGAATCTATTTCTTACAGGCATCGAAGGCGATCATGCAGCGGGTTCTACCATGAACAGTTCGGCAGCAATGCCGTCAGCCAGCAATTTGCCGGCCCTGGTCAGGGTGTAATGACCGCCGGCCTCCTCCACCGTTCCGTTTACCAGAAAGCGCTGCACCTCCTGTTCAAAATATCCCGCAAAATTTTCTCCCATAGCCGATATTCTGTTGCGATCAACCCCCCATTTTGTGCGCAGCGCGGTCATCACGTATTCGTTGTACCGCTGTACCGGCGTAAGCATTTCGATATCAAACGGAATATTCCCGTCCGCCAGAGCCTTCATATACAAGGCATTATTGGCAATATTCCACTGCCGCGACCATCCGTTGAACGAATGTGCCGAGGGGCCGGCGCCCAGATAAGGCTCTCCCGACCAGTAACTGCTGTTGTGCCGGGCGTAACGACCGGGTTGTGCGAAATTGGAGATTTCATAGTGCTCATACCCCCGACCGGCCGTTGCGTCGAGCAGGTATTCAAATTGCCGGGCGGCCTTAACTTCATCGACGGGTGGCTGTTGCCCCTTTCGCACAAAGGTTCCGAGTGCCGTCCCCTCCTCTACGGTAAGGCAATAGCACGACAGGTGTGGAATGCCGTAGTCAAAGGCGATGGATAGGTTTTCCTGCCATTGTGCGTCAGTTGTCGTCGGGGCGCCGTATATCAGATCGATCGTCAGGTCGTCAAAACCGGCGGTAGCGGCGGCGCGGAGGCAGGCTTGTGCATCCACCGCATTGTGGGCGCGGTTCATCCATTTCAGGTCTTCTTCCCGGAACGATTGTATGCCGATGCTCAGGCGATTAACCGGCGTGTGCCTGCGCAGGTCGCGCAGTTTGTCGGCATCCAGGTCGTCGGGATTGGCCTCGAGCGTAATCTCTGCATCCGGCAATACTTTATGGATGCGGTGTATTTTTTCAAAAATACGCTCCAAATCGCTCAACGTGAGCAACGAAGGCGTGCCGCCGCCAAAATAGATCGAGGAAATATCCGCCGCATCCAGGTAATCGCGCCGGAGGTCCAGTTCCCGGACGATAGCCGCCACCATTTCGTCCCGGCTGCGCAAGGAGGTGGAAAAATGGAAATTGCAATAGTGGCAAGCCTGTTTGCAAAATGGAATATGCAGGTAGATACCGGGCACGGCGTGAGAAATATGGGCAGGGTCAGCCAATGGCCGCCAGCAGGTTTTTGAATTGTGGTTCCATTCCGATAAAATGCTGCCCGGTCAGCACCTGATTGCCGTACCAGGTGCGTTCGTAAACCAGGGTTGCCTCCCGGAATTGTCCGCCAAGCCGGTGTTCCCGCGTTTCGCGCAGGTAATCGCGATTCGTTTTTTCCGGCGACCATTTGATGGCATTTTTTGCAGAAAGCGATTTGATGACCTGCAGGTAATACAGCCGGATCGCCTGCGCATAGTCTTCCTTTGCCAGCGCTTCCTTTAAAAACCTGTCCAGGTCGGTTTCGTGCAGGTATTCTTCCAGATTATCCAGGGTAATCGTGACCCCGTCCCGGGCAATTTGGCGGTTGCGGGGCGCCTTCAGCATACGGTAGATGCCATAGGCTATTCCGGCAACGGCGATGGCAATGGCCAGGCCCTGCAGGATAAGACCCAACTGCTGTGTCGCGGCAGTCCAGCCGGCCCCGTCAAACGATGGTCCGCCCTGGGGCATCGATTCCTCCTTGGGAGGCTCCGGGACATCCTTGCTGTAATCGAGTTTCCCCGTAGCCTTATCCCAGGCATCTTTTTCAATAGGCCGGGCCGCCATATCCGGGAGCGGTGGGGCATGATAGGGCGCGATTTCCTCCGTTTGGAATATTTCACCGGTTTCCACATCGGTTTCCAATGGCCCTTCTGTTCCCTCCCATAGCGTATCGCCCTGGGCAATCGCATACAGAGGGAAAAGCAAAACCAGGACTATGTTTCTTATCGTCACAACCATGTGTTGTCTACAATTTTTCAAAACCGGCATTATTCCCTGGCCAAACCGCGTATCTGCCGGGTGGCGCCAACCTTTTCAATTGATTCAAACAGACTTGCGGCGTCGGCCACTTCCCTGCAGGAGAAGTATTGCAAGGCTCCGCCCAAAATGTTCAGCAGGAACACAAAGTACAACGCCACTCCCGCTGCAAGAGTATTGAGCAATTGGTAATACCCGGCAGTATTGCGCTCGCCCGGTGGCACCATCCAACTGAAAAATGTTGTTGCGATCTGCCAGATCGGCGTATCCAGAAACCGGAATAACAACAACCCGAAATTCACCGTCAGAAAACCAAGCAACATCCCCGGCCCCCATCGCATCAAAATAAAACTGCGCGATAAGGCCAGAAACGGGTTTGCCGTTTCAAAATAAATCACCGCAGCCCAAAGCGAAAGGAACGGAAAGGCAAACATGGCTGCCAGCCACGCCAACTGTCCCGGATCCACATAAAAATGGGCCGCCATTCCCGTAACGGGCAACAGCATCCCCAACGCGATGTAAAGCGCCTTTTTTGCGGTGTGTGCCACGGCCCCGATTTCCTGACTTACCGCCAGAAATGCCGTCACGGCAAAAACGGTAAGCAGGATCAGTTGAACAAAAAAATGGTATCCAGCGAACAACCCGTAAACGCCGTTCATGACGCCTTCTGCCATATCAAAGTGGAATGTTTCCGCGATGCCTGTACCTGCACCCGACAACCCATAGGCGATGGTTGCGTATGCCAGCGACAGGCCCGTCAGGCCAAGCCAGGTCGTTTTGGGGTGGCGACTGACTACAGTAAAGGTATCGGATAAAATTTCACCGGCACTTTTGATCGCGTTGAAATCTACGGCGTGTTCGCGGGTAGGCGGAAGTTCCTTGTCTCCGACAGGCGCAGAAAAATCACCGGAAGCCGCCTTGTGCCGGGGTAGCCAGACGAAATACCACAACACAAAAGCGAGCGAGCACAAAATGAATGCCCCCCGGATTACATCCGGTGTATCGGTATAGCGCGTGAGATAACTCTCAAAAATGGCGGCCAGCAGAATCACGGGCACAATACCGAAGAAAATCTTCATACCCCGCCGCATTGAGATCTGGAAGGCCTGTGCCCTCGAGTAGGTTCCGGGAAACAACAGACCCGAACCTGCAACCAGACCCGCCGCTCCGGCAATGATGATCGCACTGATCTCCAGCGTACCGTGTATCCAAATGGTGAGAAAAGAGTCCCAAAACACACCTTTTTCTACAAAAAAGTACTGAAAAGCCCCGACCATGATGCCATTGTAAACCAGGATAAAAACAGTGCCGATCGATGCCGCGACACCAAGGATAGCCGTTTGAAATGCGACGAACAGGTTTCGACCGGCAATAGAAACGGTCATCCCGAACGGCCCGCTTTCCTTGTACACTGCCATCGGATCGCCGCTATCTATGTTGCGCACCGTCATATCCACATAATCATCGCCCAGAATCACCCTTGCAAATTCCGGGTTGATAATGCTCGACACGACCCCGATACCAAAAGCAAGCGCAAAGAGGAAAAATGCCAACAAAAAGGCCCGGCGTTCCTCCCAAAACAGGTGTGGCAGTTCATCCGCCCAGAAGCGCTTCAACCGCCCCGCCGGGAATCGTTTGCCGCGATAAATATTGTGAAACACGCGCTGGGCAAGCGTATTCAGGTATATCCGAACCGAGCGGTTGGGATAGAACGTGCGCGCATACGACAGGTCGTCCGTGATCTGAACGAACAGGTCGTTCAGTTTCTCCGGATCACGGTGGTCTTCGCGGAGCATCTCCTCGAATCCGGCCCACTTTTCCTTGTTCTGTTCGATAAACTTGGTCTCGCGCATAGGCTGCAAAGTTGGGGAAATACCGGGTAATTTGAAAGGGATGGAGCGGAACGCTAGAATACCGCCCGAACCTGTGCTCTGCCGACATGCACGACCCTGCTTTCCCCTGTTTTTCGCCCTTCATAACTGAGACTTAACTGGAGGCTTTTGGACAACTGGCGGTCGAGATTCAGGCTCCATAAAAAGTTTTTGCCATCCTGAAGCCCTTCCAGCATGGTAAAGGCTACGGCTGAATTGGGCTCGCCGGTATAATGGATATCGGCAAAGGAGCCCTTTAGCCGCAGCGATGTTGCAGCCCGAAATCCCTGTGCGTTCTGGCGTCCCTGCGGATTCCAGGTCAGTTCGGTATTCCAGTTGGTTTGGTCGGCTTTTTCACCACCGCTGAGCGTGTTTTTGCTGTTTTGCAGGTTCACGTTGACTACCACACGAAAGGTCCGGTTGAGCAGCCAACTCAATCCCGGCCCCGCTTTCCAGCCCCGGATCATGAAGTCGCGGCTGTCGAAAGCCTGGTTGTCGCTGCTTTTCTCACTGCGCACCACATCTGCTTCGAGGCTCCACTGCCTGCCCAGATTGACACGCCCGTGCAGGGTCCAGTCGGTATTGCTGCGCTGCTCAAAGCCCGTCGTCAGCAATACCCGGCTGCGGTTGTTGCCCTGCGCGATACTGGCATCCCAGGCGGGGTTGGCGCGATTGACAAACAAAACGTTGCGTACGGAGGCCGTAACGGTCACCAGGGCCGAATCTGCAAGGGCAAGTTGAAAGGGATTCCAGGGCGATACACCCTTTGCACCGGAAAAGGTTCGTCGGTTGATCTGAAGGGTGCTCTGTGTGGAAAAGCGGCCCAGCAAACGCTGCCACCTGCGTTTGGATGTCGCCCACAGGAGCCGCGGCTCCAGGCGAAGGTTCTGGTTCAGCAAAACATTATTGGTGCGAATGTAGTCGGGCGTGGTTACCGCTACGCGAATATAATTGGCCTGATCCTGAAAGACCGCAATCTCCATTTCATCGACCTGCAGGATACTGTCGCGGTTGCGATCGACCCAGGTGTACAGACCTTCGCCGGGATTGACGGCGAGATAAGTAAATTCCACTTTAGGGCTCTGGCCGGAGCCGATTTCGTAGCCGGTGGTAAAGTTCAGGGCATTTTTCCAGGCGGATATGTTGTAATCTACGCGGCCGAGATAGGTTTTTTGCGGCTCGAGCGTGCTCAGTTCGGAGTTAAGGATGCGCAGCGTCCGATAAGTTACCGTCCAGCCAACCTGTTGGTTGAACCGGCTTCCGGCATCCCGCCAGTTGCCGTTCAGGTTCGCTTCGTTTGCAGCAGTATTGATTTTAAAAATGTTCCCGTCGGGAAAAAAGTCGTTGCGCTGCGATAAAAATCCGCCAAACTGCCAGGCGCCGCGGTTCTCGGGCGTCTGGAAATAGAAGCGGTACAGGTCATACCAAAGGCCGCTGCGGCTCAGTGTATCGGCGCCGGCAGCACGGCGTTCATTTTTTTCTCGTTCGGCGTACACCCCAAGCCTGATCAGGGCTGTCCGCTCCGATGCGGTATCGGTTTTAAAGAATGTTTTGGAAAAATCGATTCTGGGTCGGGAGAACTGTGTCTTTTCATTTATCCCGTCGGTGCGAAGCAGGTTCAGTTGCCCCGAAACCTCAAATCCGTTTTTTTGCAGTCGAAACTGGCCGAAATGCCGGCCGCCTTCATATACGCCCAGCCGCCTGAAAAACCCGAATTCATAACTGCCGCTCCCCCACCCTGTTTTTTGTATGGAAATGCCGCCGCGAGCCAGGTGTTCTTCCGTCGTATCCCGGGAATTATCCGTATTCCAGTCCCTGACAAATTCTGCCGGACGATAGGGATTGAGCGGAAGAAAGGTCTTCGCCGTGTATTCATAATTGGTATAGACGCCTGCTTCCCAGCCATTTGAATGCCGGAAGGGCAATTTCTGGCGAAATGCCACCGACCCGGCGCCGCCGGTATTATTGCCGTCGCCGAGGGGTGAAAACCGATTGAGATCGCGATTGCTCAGGGCCAGTTCCGCCTGAATCCGGCCTCCTTTGAACGGCTGAAAATCGGCCCCAACGGCATACAACTGCCGCATTTCCGGGGCGATCAGCCGTACCACCGGCTCAAAGTTGCCCGTTGGCTGGCAGGTAACGGGGTCTGGCGGCGACCATCGGTACACGCGACCGTTTGCAGCCGTGAGGGCCAGGACGTAGTTTCCCTGCCCGGCAGGCACCTCCGTAAAACGCGCCGTGTACAGGGCCGAATCGGGGTTGGTGCTGTACTGCAAAACGGTAACCGACACACCGCAGACAAGAGAATCCACGGCGCGATACAATACCCGGCCGGCATCGAAATCCGCCAGGGTGTCGATGCCGGAGGCGAAGGCGTTGCGCAAATCGTCGCCGACTTCAGCCAGGCGCCGGCGTTGTGCGGCAGATAGATCCTGGGCCCCGCCGTTGGTCCGGGAATCCTGTTCCGAGAAAAAATTAAAATATATGCGACCGCGCCGGGTATTCCAGCCCGTATTGGCGGCAAGGGTCGACCGAAGATAGGTCTGCACGGTATATTCAAATTCCACAATAATGCGACTGTCTTTCGTGACAAGCCGCCGGGCAGTAAAACTGATCTCCCCCAGGTTATAATCGACGACATAATCATCCTCCAGACCCCGGCGCATCAACTGACCGTCGATAAAGACCTTTTCCGTTCCGGCCAATACAATAATAAATCGCTCACCTTCCGCGCCTTGCAGTCGGTACGGCCCCTGGTTGCCTTCCTGTCCGGCAATCGTTTGCCGGGCAAACTTACCCCTGGACACCGCCGCCGCGCCCCGGTAGGAAAAGGTATCGCGACCCGATCCGGGCGACCATTCCCTCCCCTCCACCATAGCGCCCTGTAGTCGCTTGAAATAATTGGAAAAATAACCTGCCGGGCGCGTAAGGTCATAATCGCCGGCGGTCAGAACCGTGTTTTTCTTTTTTAACTGGATGAAAATCCGGTCGAACTCTTTCAATTGCCTTGTCGTGCCATCCGGCTGCAACGGGATGGAATTATCGGACAAGGCTGCCTGCAATTCGAGATCGTTGCCCAGTTTTCCATTGAGTTGCAGGTTCAGGTTGGAATTGAACACGAGGTTCTGGCTGTTGCCAAACGACAGCCCGCGGGTGTACGCGCCACTCGATGCGATGCCGCCCGTTTCCCACGGGTTGGTGGCAGGTTGATAGGGCGAATAGTCGAATTCGATGGCATCGGGGCGCATGTTGCGCCGTATGGTTGCCGTATCCAGCCGGCTGATCTTTGCGGAAAGATCGACGGGCAAAACCCGGTAACCGAGCCTTACTTTGCGGATATGGGGATAGGCCCGTAAAAACGCCGCACTGTCGGTGTACAGCAAATTGTTGCGGATCGAAAAAAAACGCAAGTCAAGTTGCTGTCCGGTTGAATCGTCTGTCGCTGATACCAGCGGCAGTGCAACGGTCAGCGAGTCAATATCCTGAACCGGTATTGAGGCATCGATCACTCTTGTTCGCAAATTGGACACCCCGGCCGGTTGTTGCGCCCCTGCAATGCGGGCTGCAATTAACAGGACAAGGACGATTGCCGTGCGCAACACATGATGGCCGATGAAAAAGTGTCTGTCGAACAAAATCGAAATTTACAACGCCCGAATGGTGTCCGGTGGCGCAATTCAGTTGCCTCCCTGTTCAAAAAGGGGCCTGACAGGAGCAGAATCAATAGGGGGAACTTCCGCCGGCTTAAACGGCTTGAGCGGGCGCAGGCGTGACAGGGAATCATTGACGTCAGAAAGCGCCTCTTCCAGCAAAAGAGAATCGGCAATATGCCCGGCCTCGGCTAAAAGCACCTCCCTGCATTTGGCATATTCCTTCACCCGAAAATCCTCAACCCGTTCGGACACCTTCTGATTTATGATGGCAGTATTATCCCGGCTACAACCCAGACCTAATAAACAAACGGCAAAAATTAATAAAAATCCTGTCCTCATAATTCAACTATAGTAAGGCAACAGCAGCGAACTTTATTCCGGAATAATAATAATGCAGATGCGAAGTTATGATTAACAGCGCCGAATTGCACAAATTTTTAACCTAACAATAGATTAAACGGGTGTTTTGAGTACCTGTAAAAAATGCAGTAAAAAATGTTTGATCACTAGCTATGCAGAAAGGAAAACTGCGCTATCTTTGTGCCTAGTAATCGTTGAAAAACGAAATAAACTCAAAAGGCTAACGCGCTTTTAATTAATCAGTGGTTTCTGGACTAGCCTTAATTTCTACTTCACTGAATGTAGATACAACAATCAAAAATCGCTTTTATAGCGTCATTTTTAAAATTGTTTTCATTTGGTTTTTTGGGGTTATACAGGGTGCTACTGATTTATCAGTTGGTGCCCTGTTTCTTTGTAGGCATCAACGTCGAAGGGGCGGGTGAAATTTTCCAAGGAAAATTTCACCCGCCCCTTCGACGTTGATAGGCCCTTCGTCAGAAATGTATCAGGATTTATGGTTGGCGCCACATTTCGCAAGGGTATCCTATACCTTTGTCGCGCACCAACCATCCCGTCGTCTATGCTCCGTCGCCCACGTCGAAACCGCCAAACTGCCGCGATCCGCGGTATGGCTACCGAGACCCACCTGCACCCTCAGCACCTGATCTTTCCGTTATTTGTTCTGGACGGGTCCAATATCCGCAGCGAGATACATTCCCTTCCGGGGATATTCCGCTATTCCCCGGAACACCTGCTCGCAGAGATCGATTCCTGCATGTCCCTGGGCATCACCAACTTTATCCTGTTTCCGGCTGTTGACGACAAGCTTAAAGATCAGGTCGCCACATATAGCTATGCGTCCGACAATTTTTATCTTCAAACGGCGCGTGCCATCAAGCAGCGATTTCCGGAATGTTGCCTGATCAGTGATGTAGCAATGGACCCTTACAGCAGCGATGGTCATGACGGACTCGTACGCAACGGCGAGATCGTCAACGACGACACGCTGCCTATCCTCGCCAGAATGTCGGTGGCGCAAGCAGAGGCGGGATTTGACATGCTTGGCCCTTCCGATATGATGGACGGGCGGATCGGCTATATCCGACAGGCGCTTGACGAACAGGGCTTTACGAAAACCGGCATCCTGGCCTATACGGCGAAATATGCCAGCGCTATGTACGGCCCCTTCCGCGACGCCCTCGACTCAGCACCCAAAAGCGGCGACAAAAAGAGCTATCAGATGAACCCGGCCAATAAACGCGAAGCGCTGATTGAAGCGGAACTCGACGCCGGTGAAGGCGCCGATATGCTGATGGTAAAACCCGCGCTGCATTACCTGGATGTCATCCACCTGCTGAAAGAAAACTTCGATCTGCCCATTGCGGCCTACCACGTAAGCGGGGAATGCGCCATGCTGCGCGCAGCGTGCAACAACGGCTGGCTCGATTTTGAACGGGCCATGCCGGAAACACTGCTGAGCATTCGGCGCGCAGGAGCAGACGTTATTCTGACCTACTTTGCCAAAGAATTTGCGCAGCGTTATCCAGGGGGAATCTGATCAGAAACGCTGTGTGTTAAAACAAATAGCCGAACAGTTTCTTTTTCTTTTTGGCGCCTTTCTTTGTCTTTTTCACATAAATGGGTTCGCTCGTATAACTTTCCACGTTGACGCGGTTGTAGGCCACCACCACATAGGTGTAGTAACCCTCTACGGCCGTTTGGTCTTCAAATATCCATTTATCCGAGCCATACGGCGTTGTAATAAGTAAGTTATACGGGTCGCGAAAGTTGCCGACCGCTTCCCCGTCGAAGCGAAAAATTGCAAAGTAATAGGGCATTTCGTCCCCGGAAAGGATGTCGCATACATGCCAGGCCAGTTTTACCGTGCTGGGTGTGCCTTTAACCCGGCATATCTGCGGCGTTGCGGGCGGCACCTTCGCCAGGGCCGGAATACCCGGCATGAGGGCATGCGAAGCATACAGCGTGTTGGTGAGCGAATCCCGGATACCAAGCGGGTTACGCATCAGGGGTTTTACGGAAAAATAAATACTTCCGTTTATGTTGGGGTTGGCGCGGTTGAGCGCTATCTGCCGGCCGATCTGGCCGGGCTGGTTCCAGTTGGCGTCGTTCGGACTATTGGCAATTTTATACGCAGCGTGGCCAATGTACAACTGGCGCCCGTAGGTGTGTTTGCTCCACCACTCCACCAGTTTTTCATAATCGGCGGGCGGGAAACCGATACTCCAGTATATCTGCGGCGCAACGTAGTCTATCCATCCGTTTTTCAGCCACAGCAATACATCGGCGTACAGGTCGTCGTAGCAGGTGATTCCCGATCGGGTATCTGATCCGTTGACGGGGTCACGGTCGGCATTGCGCCATACCCCGAAAGGCCCGATACCAAACCGGACATACGGTTTGTACTTTTTGATGGTCGTCGATACATTTTCGATCAGTTTGCTCACATTGTCGCGACGCCAGTCTTCTATATTGGTAAATCCGCGCGGATTGGCGGCAAATTCATTGTAATCGCTCAGCGACTCGCCCTGTTCCTTGTACGGGTAAAAGTAGTCGTCGAAATGAATGCCATCCACATCATAGCGCAGGATGATGTCCTGCACCACACTCACGAGGTACTGCCGCACATAGGGGTTTGCAGGGTTGAAATACCAGCGTTTACCATAGCGAAAGAACCACTGTTGCCGGAGCGCGGGAGGATACGCGCGCAGCGGATGGATCAGCGAAAGGTTGGCGGTATCGAGATCCCACGTAGCGCGGTACGGATTGAGCCAGGCATGGAATTCCATTTGCCGGTCGTGCGCTGCCTTGACCATATACTGAAGCGGGTCGTAGGTGGAGTCTGCCGGCGGAAGGCCCTGCTCGCCTGTCAGGAATTTACTCCACGGAACCGTCGATGATTTATAAAAAGCATCGCCGGTTGGACGCACCTGCACGAATACCGCATTCATATTCATGGCGCGCAATACATCGAGCAGGCTGTCAAATTCCGCTTTTTGCCGGTCGACCGGCAGGCCGGGCTTCGATGGCCAGTCAATATTTGCAACGGTGGCGACCCAGGCGCCGCGCATTTCGGCGATCGGTGGTTGCGCCCGCAGACCGGGCATTCCCAAAAAACCGAACAAAATAAAGGCAAGGATGGATAATCGATAATAAGGCATCATTGTACGTTGGTTTTGCGGTAAAAGTAGCGGATATGCCCGAATTACAAAGCGGTTTCTGGCAGGAGCTTGTCCGGTTAGTGACCTGCAACTTACGAGCGGACAGGCCGACGCTCGTTTTTAGGTACGAACCAATGACTTTACCGAGTTATTTTTCTGAATTTTGCTGTTCTTTTTTACAATAACTACTGCCAAAACTATTCTCTTCAGGCATGAAATTTCCGCATCCCATTCCCGTACGTACCCTGGCTTTGCACATCAATGCCCGGCAGATCATCGGCGACGACACCCTTGAGGCAACGGGTATCAACGAAATACACAAGGTTGAACCCGGCGACATTGCCTTCTCCGACGTAAAAAAGTATTTTGAAAAAACACTCAAAAGCGCCGCTACCATTATCCTGCTCAACGAAGAGGCTGAGTGCCCTCCCGGAAAAGCCATCCTGATTGTCGACAACCCCTTCGAAGCATACGATCAACTGATCCGCGAACACCGCCCTTTTGAGCCGGTCCGTGTCCCGATAAGCCAGCAGGCCCAGATTCACCCTACCGCTATTCTGGAGCCCGGCGTGGTGGTCGCCGCCAACACCAGCATCGGCGCCTACAGCCACATCCAGGCGAATACGTACATCGGCGAATACTCCTATATCGGCGATCATGTGTCGATCGGTCCCAATTCCATCATCGGTTCCGACGCTTTCTATTTCAAAAAATCACCCGACGGCGCTTTCCAGAAGTGGCGCAGCGGTGGCCGGGTCATTATCGAAGACCATGTGGATATCGGCGCCGGTTGCACCATCAATAAAGGTGTGAGCGGCGATACGGTCATTGGCGCAGGCAGCAAACTCGATTGCCAGATACATATCGGGCACGGCGCTGTTATTGGTAAAAACTGCCTTTTTGCGGCACAGGTAGGTATAGGCGGCAAAACCATTATTGAAGACGGGGTCGTTTTATACGGTCAAGTCGGAGTCATCCAGGCTGTACATATCGGTAAAAATGCGGTGGTACTGGCAGGTTCGGGCGTATCCAAGTCGCTGGAAGGCGGCAAGACATACTTCGGATCGCCGGCAGAAGAGTTCAGGGAAAAATACAAGGAACTGGCTGCCCTGCGTCAATTGCCCGCCATACTCAGGAAATTGAAAATCTGATTTTGCACAACCAGCAACGCCATACAGACATGATCCGCGCCGAAGCCGGGCGACTCGGCTTCGAGTTCGTTGGCTTTGCCCGCGCCGAAAGACTGGACGAAGCAGCACGCCGGCTGGAAGCATGGCTGCACCAGGGCGCCCACGGGAAAATGGCCTATATGGAAAACCATTTTGATATGCGGGTCGACCCTACCCTGCTGGTGCCCGGCGCAAAAACGGTTATTTGCCTGACATTCAATTATTTTAACCCGGAAAAGCAGCGCGATGCCGAAGCGCCGAAGATCAGCAGTTATGCCTACGGCGAAGACTATCACTTCGTCGTAAAAGACAAACTGAAAGCATTGCTGGATTTTATGCGCCGGGAAATCGGCGCCGTGGAGGGCCGTTGTTTTGTCGACAGCGCGCCGGTGCTGGAGCGCGAATGGGCGCAACGGGCGGGCCTGGGCTGGAACGGACGCAACACCCTCACCATTCATCCGCGCAGGGGCTCTTTTTTCTTCTTGGCCGAAATCATCTGCGACCTCCCTCTCCTGTACGACGACCCCATCCGCGACCACTGCGGCACTTGCACGCGTTGTATCGATGCCTGCCCGACACAGGCCATCAGCCCGGAAGGCTATTTTCTGGATGCCTCGAAATGTATCTCGTACCTGACCATCGAACTACGCGACGAAATCCCGACCGCATTTAAAGGTCAAACAGACAACTGGATGTTTGGCTGCGATGTTTGTCAGGACGTATGCCCCTGGAACCGTTTTTCCGAACGGCATTCGGAGCTGGCGTTTGAACCACAACCAGAATTACTACAGATGTCGAGACAGGACTGGCTGGAACTAACCGAAGAGGTATTTGGCCGGGTTTTCAAAAAATCGGCTGTAAAAAGGGTAAAATATGCGGGTCTGAGGCGGAATATCGACTTTTTGGAGCGTCCCGATTAGAATGGTATGGCACGCTGATGACGCAGATTGAACAGATTTTCGCAGATAATAGATAATATCAGTGTAAATCAGCCCAATCTGCGTCATCTGCGTGCCATCACCCAACGCAGTTTAACACAGATGTTATCAAACATTATCTGTGAAAATCAGCCCAATCTGTGTCATCAGCGTGCCATCACCCATCACCGGATTACCACTTTCCTTACACTGCTGCCTGCAGCACTTTCCAAACGCACTACATAGATACCCGCAGGCACCTGCTGCACGTCGAGCGTCAGCACCTGTCCCTCAGCCACGCCATTCATTTGGCGGCTCAATACGACACGGCCGTCCGTACCGATGAGTTCCACCCGTACGGGTCCCGTAAGCGCAACACCGGCGCTGATATACAGCATGTCATAAGCCGGATTGGGTTGTACCTGCATGGGGATTGAACCTGCACGGGGTTCATCGGCACCTACAATACCCGGTTGTACGATCACCCCGCGCTCTTTGGCTTTCGCGCAGGCATGGTCGCCATTATCGTCGGCCACACAGGCTTCGGTGTCATAGTTCAGCATATCCATCACCTCGATCTCGTCGATGTACCAGTGGCCCACAGGCTGGGTTCCGGAATCTTCGTTTGTACCAAATCGGAAACGGATATTGACCGTTTCGCCGCTGTAATCACTCAGGTCGAGATACGATTGAACCCAGCCGTTGGAGTTACCGGAAAACCCGCTGAGGTTTGCCACGGCAAAGGTGCCATAGTCGAGTTTGCCAGGGTACGGGTTGCGGAAAATTTTGTTTGCCGGAAACGACTGCCAGGTCAAATCGGCGGTCGGTTTAACTTCAAAAATACCGGCATCCAGACTTTTCTCGGTATTGTATTGGTGCCAGAACCGCAGTACCGGTTTTGCACCGGCAACGGTGATCTCCTGCAACGTTTCCAGCGAGAAACGCGACTGATTGGGCACACTGGCCGCTTCCCAGGCATGTGTCCCCGTTTTCACCACATTGTTCTGGAGTGAAAAGTACTCCTGGCCGTTTTGGTTGGCATTAAGGGAGTACCAGTCATCATTGGTATCCATAACATCTCTGAAATAGCGGTTGGAACCCACAGCATCGGCCGATTTGGCGGTATAGGACAGTTGAATAACCTGCCCGCTGGTCATATCCCCCAAATTCCAGGTAACCATGCCGTTAGACAGCGTACCGCCACCGGAAGCCGAGGTCAGGATCAGCCCCGCCGGAAGTTCGTCGGTCACGATTACGTTGTTGGCCGTTTCCGATTTGTGGTTGGTCACCGTAATGGTAATCTGGATATTTTCTCCCGGTTCGATCAGCGGTGTTGAGGTTTCTTTTTTGATCTTCAATTCCCTGATACAAGTCGGGATGGGGTCAAAATTTTCCACACCGTCGGCCGCATCATCGGGGCTGCCCTGGCTGGCGAGATAACCCATGCCCCGGCGTGCAAATACGGCGCTGATCAGGCAAGTGTCTTCTCCGTTGTAGTTCAGGATATCAGCGAGGAAAATGGCATTGCGGCCATCGATATTCCCCGGTTCGCAGGGCTGCATTTTCAGGCCGTCTATGACCAGTTGAGCGGCGCGGAAGTTGCCGCTGGAGGTATTGGCAAGGTCGGCGTCATAACCGTATTTTTCTACCATCGCCCAGTAGAGGTCCCAAAGTGCGGACGCCCAGATTTCACCGCGTGCGTGAATCTGATCATTTTGCGGTGTTTCGGCTACCCAGGAAAAAGTAACGGGGTTGATACTCATATCCGTGGAATAGGCATTGCGGCGAATACCGGTGCCATCCACCGTCTGGCGCAGCACATAGTTGCCGAGCCCCCGGCGCTTTGCACCGGTATCGCCGGGTTTCACCATGGTGATGAGCGAAAAGAAATCGCTCCAGCCTTCGCCCATTTGTTCGATATTTCCAAGGCATCCGGCCTGGCTTGGTCCACCGGTAAGGCGGTTGGATATGCCGTGTCCGTGTTCGTGTGCAATGATGCCGTTGTCGAAATCGCCGTCGTAAAGATTGGGTCCGGGATTGGCGGGCTGGACGATGGAGACATTCAGGCCGGCGCCGGCGTATTGGCGCAGGATATCACAGTCCGATTTCCGCAACATGATCACCGGGATTTCCACCTGGCCGCTGGGGCTGTTTACCCCTGCGCCCATGAGTACCGTTTCATTTTCATAATTACAGATGATACAGCCTTTTGCGCCTGCGTTCTGGGCATTGAGGGCTTTGTCCACAAAGGTGCAATCCTGGCGGTCGATCAGGGCGATTTTCCCGGTCATGTCATTTTGAAGCGGGTTGCAGGCCCAGGTTGGGTTGCCCGAACCGTCATCAGCGATTTCCACATCTCCCGTCACAGGTGTTGCCGAGACTGCCGCACCCCAGCCGTTGGTCGCCGAGGCGACATAGGTACCCAGTACCGGAGCGGGTCCGTTGACAGTGAGCAACTGGCCGCCGGAGCGGGTCCAGACAAACATCTGCATTTGCGGGCTAAAGCCGTCTTGTGGCGTTGAAAAATCGGCATTGTTTTGTTTCTGGCTTGCCAGGGCATAACCATCAATTGCATTGGCGCGTACCGGGTCGCCAGATACGCCTCCGTTGCCGTAGTTGTTTTGCTGGAAATTGCCCGCCGGCTCGTCAAAACCAAGGCGGTAGGTAATGTCGTGCATCATGTTGTTCACATAGAACAGGTTGGTGATAGCGGCATCCAGATTATCCAGCGGCTCGTTGTTGATGTCGTAGGGATAGTTGAAGTTGAGTGAGGCGCCTGCGTTGGGAAAAGGTGTCGTCGGCGGCAGGTCGTCGTCGTTGCGGTCGTCGAAAGCGTACACATTGTTGCCGCGTGTATAGGTATACTCAGGTCCGGGAGCGCCGTTGGTATCATGCCAGCCAAACGGCGAGGCCAGCGGATCGGCGGGATTGACCACGATCTGGCGGGGACCGTGGATCGGGCTTTCAACGGGCAAAGCGAAAACGTTGTAGGTTTCGTCGGCCAGAACATTTGTCGTTTGGGGCCTGGCGCCTGAAGTTTGGACAGGGGCCTGACTTACCTCTTCACAACCATCTTCGGCCACTCCCGGATCGCCGGTGCTGCAGTGCAGGGTCTGGTTGATCTTGTCGATGACCAG
The DNA here is from genome assembly GCA_937861115.1 of uncultured Bacteroidota bacterium. Classification (GTDB taxonomy): domain Bacteria; phylum Bacteroidota; class Bacteroidia; order Chitinophagales; family Saprospiraceae; genus M3007. Next base: position 16,863 of record CALMBD010000118.1, read on the forward strand.
GCCGTTCTGGGCATCTACGCGCATATTCCACACGTCAGAAGCATCGGCCTGAGCGATTACCATCGTCCACGCCAGTCGCACGGAGCCGTCTTTTTGAACCGAATAACATATCGAGACCGGAATATCCGTTTTGGAAACTGCTCCGCCTTCAAAAATCCAGTTGCGTTCGTTCACCTTCTGGCGGACCGACGGAACGGGAAAACCCGAAAAACCGAGATTGGCCATGGCCATTTCGAGGGCCTTGGAGGCGCTGAGCGAAGGGAGGGTCGTATTTGCCCTGGCGGCAATATCCGGCACGAAACGGTGTGCCAGGTACGCCACTTTGCCGTCGGGCTTAACGTGCAATCCGAACAATCCGTTAAATACCGGAATGCCGGCGTATTGTTGCTGTACCCATACATGGGTAATGCCGTTGTGTTTGGTGAGGTATTCGTCGGTCACGCGGATGTCGGACACGTCGGCAGCAGACAGGCCAAACGCCGCAGGGTTTTCCTGCAAGAACCGAAGTGCGGTCTGACGGGGTGTCTGAACAGATTGTGCGGCAACTGTATTGGCCATGAACAACACAGCATATACCGGAAGCCAAAGGCGCGGAAAAGAAAGCAGATTCATATCCGGGAAGTTGGATTTGATAAAAAACGGTGAAATAATCGCTTGAAATTTTCAGATGGGAGGACGGCAAAAGTACTATTTATCCCGGAGAGGTTTTTTTACCGAATACAAAATATGCGGCTTTGCCAACAGCAGCGATTTAATGTGAAGGGCAGCAGATGGCGTGCGAGTTGCCCGGACGGTATGGAAACCCCAAAACCCCGTTGTATCTTTGTCCGAAGTGGAACAACCATTGTTTTCAAACCCGTTTGCTCACCAACCAGCACCCGACTCCGGCTCCGTTATGCCCGAAGTAAAACTTTTTTCCTGCACTGCCTCACACGAATTAGCCAAAGAAATTGCCTTTCATTTCGACGCGCCCCTGGGCGACAAGTCGCTGGCCCGCTTCAGCGACGGCGAAATGCAGCCCATCATCAATGAAAGCATCCGCGGCGCCTTCACTTTCTTTATCCAGAGTACCTGCCAGCCCCACGATAACCTTGTGGAACTGTTGCTCTGGATCGATACCGCAAAAAGAGCATCGGCAGGCTATATCACCGCTGTGATTCCGTATTTTGGCTATGCGCGCCAGGACCGCAAAGACAAACCGCGTGTACCCATAAGCGCCAAACTCATCGCCAACATGCTTACCGCGGCAGGCGCCGACAGGATCATGACCATGGACCTGCACGCCGATCAGGTACAGGGCTTTTTCGACATTCCGGTGGATCACCTGAGGTCGGAAGCCATTTATATGCCTTACCTGGAGTCGCAGGATCTGTCCAATACCATTTTCGCCAGCCCGGATGTAGGCGGTGTGAAACGCGCCCGGGTTTATGCCAAGCAACTGGGTTGTGAACTGGTCATTTGCGACAAATACCGCACAAAAGCCAATGAAGTGGCCTCCATGACGGTTATTGGCGACGTCAGTGGCGCCGATGTGGTGCTGGTCGACGATCTGGTGGATACTGCAGGCACGCTGTGCAAGGCCGCGGATGCCCTGATGGAGAAGGGAGCCAAATCGGTACGCGCCATTTGTACCCACCCCGTATTGTCCGGCAAAGCGCACGAGAATATCGAGAAATCGATGTTATCCGAACTGATTGTGTGCGACACCATCCCGTTGCACCAGAAATCCAAAAAGATCAAGGTACTTTCTACGGCCAAATTATTCTCCAGGGCCATAAGGAATACCGTCGAACACAAGTCGATTGCCGCCCTGTTCGTCGGGCAGTAAAAACTAGTAATCAGTTTGTTAGATAAGGACAATTGAATATTTGTCCGCCGTTCCCTGTTATTTACCGCCGTTCCGTAAAAAGTTGTTGAGTCTGCGGGCGGCGTGCTTTTATCTTGCACGCAGTTTTCTCATAGTATGTTTTGATTTTCCTACTGCTTCCCTTCTGGCAGTAGGATTTTTTTTAAACGAGGGCTCCCGCATATAATCTTCGGTTTGGCACTTGGCGCGGCGTACGGATCGCCGCGCCGGGTGCGGAATACTCGCCCATCCTTCTCCATCTTCAATTTTTTTTGTAACGATTTCTTCGGAACGACGTTCTTAAGGTGTACAATTTTGTGTGCATCACAACGACGCGAAGCACCTTGGCGTATTTTTTCGCCGGGTTTGCCGTGTCACCGAGGTAAAATACCAATCGCCATGTCGTTCAACAATGTAAAACTCCTGGCCCTCCTTATCGGGTTGTTTTTTTCTGCACAGGCCTGCTTTGGCCAGGTGAAAAGCGGCACATACCGCGCCATGCTGAAAACGCTGCTCAGCCACAGCGTACCGGAAATCCAGGTGCAGGAGGCCGCGCGGGATTCGACGGGCATTTTCTTCCTGGATGCCCGTGAGCCTAAAGAATACGCCGTTAGCCACATCAATGGCGCAATAGAGGTCGGCTACGACAACTTCGACGTGACCAAACTTCCTTCAGACCTGGCCAGGGACAGCCGCATTGTGGTTTACTGCTCGGTGGGATATCGCAGCGAAAAAGTTGCGGAAAAACTACTCGCCGCCGGCTATAAAAATGTATCCAACCTGTACGGCGGGATATTTGAATGGGTCAACCAGGAGAATCCTGTGTACAACGACAAGGGGCCTACCGAAAAAGTACACGCCTACAGCCGCACCTGGGGTGTTTGGCTGAAAAAGGGGAAGAAGGTTTATTGATAAGTGGTAAGTGATAAGTGTTAAGTGATAAGTGGTGGTGGTATCAGGTACACATTAAACCTCTTTACCTGCCGACTGGTACTGGTGGTCGTAATATTGCTGGTATGCCCCTGAAACGACGTGTTGCAGCCATGCGTCATTGTCCAGGTACCATTGGGCTGTTTCGCGGAAACCCGCTTCCGCCTTGATGGATGGCTCCCAGCCGAGTTCCGTTTTCAGTTTTGAGGCATCAATGGCATACCGGCGATCATGGCCGGGGCGATCCTTTACAAAAGTGATCAGTCCGCGAGAGGTGCCCACCGGTTTGCCGAGCAGTTCATCCATGATGTCGCACAGTTTTTCCACCAGGTCAATATTCTTCCACTCGTTGTTGCCGCCGATATTGTACGTCTCGCCGGTACGCCCCTTGTGGAATATGGTATCGATTGCAGAGGCGTGGTCTTTTACCCAAAGCCAGTCGCGGGTGTATTTGCCGTCGCCGTAAACGGGCAATGGCTTGCCCTGCTTTATATTATTGATCACCAGCGGGATGAGTTTTTCGGGGAAATGGTTGGGGCCGTAGTTGTTGCTGCAGTTGGACAACACCACCGGCAGGTCGTAGGTATGAAAATACGCCCGGACGAAATGATCGCTGGCCGCTTTGGAAGCGGAATAGGGCGACCGGGGGTCGTAGCGGGTCTCTTCCGTAAAAAAACCTTCCTCGCCCAGCGAGCCGTACACTTCATCGGTAGACACGTGATAAAACCGCTTGCCGCCAGCGTCATCTTTCCAGATGTTGCGGGCGGCATTGAGCAGGTTTACCGTACCCATAACGTTTGTTTCGACAAACGCCAGAGGGTTCGATATGGAACGGTCCACATGGCTTTCGGCAGCCAGGTGGATGACCCCGTCGGGACGATATTTTTCAAAAAGCGCCTTTATTTCGTCGGGGCTGGTGATATCGGCACGCTCGAACACATAGTTCGATGCATGCTCAACATCCCGCAGGTTTTCCAAATTGCCGGCATACGTGAGCGCATCGAGGTTGACAATGCGATACGCCGGATATTTATGTACAAAAAGCCGGACCACATGCGAGCCGATGAAGCCCGCGCCGCCGGTAATGAGGAGGGTGAAATTTGTCATGGTATGGCTGATGTCGTCATTATCGTCATTCGTCATTATCGTCATTTTACGAAAATGTACGATAACGGCTCAACACTTATCACTTATCACTCAACACTAAATCATCGACTTTGACGGCCTTTTTAAAATACTCATACGTCAGTTTGAGTCCTGTAGCCCGGTCAAATTTGGGTTCCCATCCGAGGATAGTCTGCGCTTTGGTGATATCGGGACGGCGCTGTTTCGGATCGTCGACGGGCAATTCGCGATAATCGATATACGCTTTTGGGTTTTGCACCAGATCGAGTATTTCGTGGGCGAACTGCATTACGGTGATCTCCGACGGGTTGCCGATATTGACGGGCAGGTGGTAGTCGCTCAGCAGCAGGCGGTACATGCCTTCGACGAGGTCGTCGACATAGCAAAAGGAACGTGTTTGGGAGCCGTCGCCAAAAACAGTAAGTCCTTCACCGCGAATGGCCTGTGAGAAAAATGCGGGCAGCACGCGGCCGTCGTTGACGCGCATACGCGGGCCGTAAGTGTTGAAAATCCGAACAATGCGCGTCTCCACGCCGTGATAATTATGGTAAGCCATGGTGATGGCTTCGAGGAAACGTTTGGCTTCGTCGTACACACCGCGCGGACCGACAGGGTTCACATTGCCCCAGTACTCCTCCGTCTGGGGATGAACAAGCGGGTCGCCGTAGACCTCGGAAGTAGAAGCCACGAGGATACGGGCGCCTTTTTCCTTGGCCAGGCCAAGCAGGTTGTGTGTGCCCAGGGCGCCCACTTTCAGGGTCTGGATAGGCATCTGCAGGTAGTCGATGGGACTGGCCGGCGAGGCAAAATTCATGATATAGTCCAGTTTGCCCGGCACATGTACAAACTTGGTAACGTCGTGGTGGTAGTATTCAAAGTCCTTTTCCCGGAACAGGTGTTCGATATTCGCCAGATCGCCGGTCAGCAGGTTGTCCATTGCGATCACGGAGTAACCTTCGGCGAGAAAGCGGTCGCAGAGGTGAGAGCCAATAAAGCCGGCTGCACCGGCGATGAGTATGCGTTTTTTAGTCATGGATGATGATTCGTCAATTAGGAATGTAAAGGTAAGGATTTAAGAGGATAGCAAATTGCGTACCGTTGCTGGTCATATTGGCAGGGCTTTCAAAATCTCCTGAATTTCCTCTTTTTTGCTGGAAAAATTTGGCCGTTTGAATCCGAACGAATATATTCGCACCACTTATGTTTTCCCCCTTGTACTACTGAGCCAAATTTGAATCTTCACGTTTAAGTGTTTACCTGAACGCCACTCCGAACCAGAAATTTCAGAACCCTACCTACGCACTAGTAAAACCAATGATCCCGCGCAAACGCGTTGCGCCGATACCATCTGCAGGGTCTCTCTGACCCACTTTGAATTTACATTTCGTTACATGATTGCACGCCGGTGATGGCGTATGCTTTTTGCTATCTGAAAGCCGTTTGGCGACATTTCGCAGGAGCACGGTCCGTTTTGCATCCCAATGCGCAACGTTGATCGGTATTACGCGACATATTTCAGGCGACAACAAGGCTGATTTATCAATAATTAACGGTCGCTACCGGATAGCAGCAACTATCCAGGGTTGGTCATTATTGTCCAAAAACAAATGATAGACACCGCTTTAATACTGTTACGAGACGAGTTGTCAGCATATATTAACTCAACAGTAGCGCCGGGCACAACGGTCCTGTTGGAGAATATTGCACTTTTTGAAAGCAACCAGGATGCCGATCTGGAAGGTATAATCATAACGCTGGTCAATATTGAAGAAGAAAGTACCCTGAAGAATGTGAAGGCAGTCCGCCCAAATGCCCTTGGTGGCGTCGATTACATCAATCCTCCTGTTTATTTGAATTTGTATGTGTTGTTCTGCACCAACTTTCCCGGCAACTATGCAGATGCCTTGCATCGCCTTAGCGGCATTATCCGCTTCTTCCAGATTCAGAACATATTTTCCACCGGTACGGCAGCCAACCTGACGGCGCCCATTACGGGCAATGAACCAGAAGACCTCTCTCAACTGAAACTTACCCTCGAATTATATACGCTTACGTTCGAACAGATCAACCACCTCTGGGGTGCGTTGGGCGGACGCCAGTTGCCCTTCGCGATGTACAAAGTACGGCTAGTCAGTCTCTACGATCGCCGTACGGGCACCGAAGGGCCTCCGATTGAGACGATTGAAGCCTCTGTTAACCACCTTGACGACAACTGCTGAGCATTATGGCAACGATCACAACATATCGCCGATTGTTTGAAGTGCGCCTGCTGCACGAGTACTACCTGCTCAGCAAGTCGAACCTGACTTACTTTGACCTCTCAGATCAGGACCGCTTGACTGTTCTTCAGGAGCGGTTGCTGATGAACCAGTATTTGTTGCGCAAAGACCTGAGGATTGAGCCGACGGAATCAACCAAGACAACGCTAGCCGGATTAAGATGGCACTTCGTGCCGACTGCTACCGGGTTTACCGTAGCGGCTTCAACAAAAGACGTTCCGGTTGGCAATAACCTGGTAACCAAACCCGCTATCGAGCCTTTACCCCAGACCAGCCTCTATTTTATCGTACGACGCAACAGCCCGCTTTTCCTGAACTATACGGCCCTGCCGCTCCTTAAACCTGCCCTGCCGGCCATCTACTATTTTTCGAACCGCCCGATAGCGGTGCATAACGCGAGTTTCCGTTCCGTGTCGGTACCGGTACCGCCATTCGCCGCCGGGGATGGATACGAAATGGGTGAACTGGCGAATCATGGTCCGGATATTAAGGAATACACTGCGCACACCGATCCGGCAAAACAATGGAGAACAGTCGGCAACGGACAGGGTCTGGGCTATGCACATGCCGGAGACCGGATAGCGCTTCCCAAAAGATTTGTTTATCCCTTGAGCAAGTCGCAGAACATCCTCCAGGCTGATTTTACCTTGAAAAACAGCAGCGGAGATATTTTAAAAACCATTAGTGTACAATCTGCAAAACCCCTTGAACGGGTAGTGCTGGATTTTTCCGCCATTCCCAACCCCAATGACCCGGCCAAAACCATGGCGCCTCCGGACGGAGTTTATCAATTGGACGTAAATGCAGGCCCTGTGCAGGAGACAAGAGCACTATTTCTGACGGATGCGTATGTCGGAAGCGCATTTGCGATTATCCATATCAATTTCGGCGAAACAGATGCAGACTACCGGATACTGGGTCCGGACAATGCATTCCGCACCATCCCCGATCCGAACGGAAACCCCATTCCTCCCTTGTTTGAGGTCCGGTTGAGGAGCCGGATTACCTATTGGCGGTATGTACCAATCTTCCGCGGCGAGCAGTTCAAGCCCGGCGGCCCATACCTGGATTATGTACAGCAGGAAGGAAACAGTGTAACAACGTTGTTGCCGCAACCTATGTCGTACCTGCCTATTGGTGTCAGGCCGGAAAACAATGCCAATCCGGTCGAACCAAAATTTCCGCAACCTATGCCGACGCCGATTAAGCCAAAACCGCCCGATCAATTGTACTCCGAATACTCTACCCGACACATTACCGGGGTTATTGACCTGGTTTAACCATATTTCTTCCACACCATTAAAAATCAGCGCATATGATTTACAAAACCCCTGGAGTTTACATCGAGGAGATCCCGAAGTTTCCTCCCTCCATCGCCCAGGTCCAGACAGCGATACCCGTTTTTATTGGATATACGCAAATTGCCCTGGACGCCCGGGGCAATTCATTGCTCAATGAGCCCAAGCGCATCTCTTCACTGCTGGAATACGAACGGTTTTACGGACTTCCACAGCCGGAAACACAGATTTCGGTAACTATTACACAGGCTTCGGGGCGGCCTGCTGATGTACAATCGTCCATCGGCGTGCGCTCCGTTTACCTGATGCATTACGCCCTGCAAATGTTTTTTGCCAACGGTGGTGGGTCCTGCTGGATTATCTCGGTGGGTGACTATACAACAGGCACTGTGGGATTTGCAGAACTCGTGGCGGGTCTTGAACTGACCCGTAAGGTGGACGAAATCACCCTTATCGTTTTTCCTGACGCCCAAAGCCTTACCAGTGTGGACGACTATTACACCCTGTATGGTGAAGCAATGGACCTGTGCCGGGATATGAAGGACAGGTTTACGGTAATGGATGTATGGCTTGATCCGCAGGAGCCTGACCTCATGGCCAACATTGCTACTTTAAGGGATAAAACGCCGAATGAAACGGACACCCTGAAGTACGGTTGCTCCTACTTCCCTAACGTAGAAACTATTCTCGACTATTACTACGGCGGAGAAGGTGCGGGCGACGGCAATGTTACGATCGTACATCAGGGCGGCGACGGATCGCTCAATGGCACGCTAGCAGAATTAAAAGGCAAAAACAATGCGCTTTACTTCCAGGCGCGGGCAGCTATCCGCAATATGCCGCTGGTGATGCCCCCGTCGCCGGCAATGGTGGGTATCTATGCCGATGTAGACGCCTCCCGGGGTGTATGGAAGGCACCGGCCAATGTCAACATGGACTACGTTATCCGGCCCATGCTGAAGATTACCGACAAGGAGCAGGAAACCCTTAATGTCGACGACAATGCGGGAAAATCCGTAAACGTCATACGTTCGTTTACCGGACGCGGTCCGGCTATTGTCTGGGGTGCGCGCACCCTGGCCGGCAATGACAATGAATGGCGCTACATACCCGTACGCCGCTTTTTCAACATGGTAGAGGAATCGGTCGGAAAGGCCACCCTTCAATTCGTTTTCGAGCCCAACGACCGCAACACCTGGACACGGGTAAAATCCATGATAGACAACTTTTTGGTACTCCAATGGCGGGCAGGGGCACTCATGGGCACTACCCCGGAGGAGGCATTCTATGTAAAGGTTGGTCTCAACGAAACCATGTCGGAACTCGACATCTGGGAAGGCCGGATGATCGTGGAAATCGGCATGGCCGTCGTTCGACCCGCCGAATTCATTATCCTCCGTTTCAGCCATAAAATGCTGTCCGAATCCTGAACCCCGATAACTTAACAATCAAAAACTCTTTAACATGGCAAATGTAAATTCAAACGGCAATGCCGGCGGGCTGCCGGGGCCTGAAGATGTGCTTTGTGAAAGCATCCAAACCATCAGGGATGAACGGAACGCCGCCACCGGAAGAAAAAACGGGAGCAAAACCCGTTGGGATTCCAAAATCGATTCCCGGCGGTACAAGATATGTTGCCTCGACAAGGCGCAAAAAATACACACCCTGTACCTCGATCTGGATAACTGTATTGCCCTTGAAACAGCCAAGGGCTCCGAAATTATTCAGAAAAACATCGATGCCTATATCAAGAAAGACGCCGACCTGGGTAAAATGATCAAGGAGACCTCCAAGATCATTGGCGATCTGAAGAAAAAACTGGAGGAGGCCCACAAATCGGCCTGCGCCATGAAGATATGCATCAACAACCGGATTGATCCCGACAATAAAAATCCGACCACCGAGACGACTACCATCAAACAGGAGGCCGATACGATTGAATCCCTGGCTTCAGAACTCGATACTGCCGGACAAACTGCCTTCGACGATATTGTCACCATATCGGGCATACAGACCTTTCTGAATCTTGCCGGGCTTAAGCCCTTCGGCCAAAGCCTGGTAGATACCAGCAAAGCATTCAAGGCACAGGTCGACGCCAATATCAAGAGCACCGCCGATGATGTAAAGAATACACAGGCCGAATTGACAAAAGTGTTGGAAGAACTCACACAGGCACGTTTTGCATATTATTCGGAAAAAGTCGCAGAAACAGGACTTGAAACCACCAGAAAGGATATATGTGAGGGCGGTTGTGACAGTACCGTTTCCGTAGAAACATATTGTCTGAAAATCAGCAGAGGCCCGGGCGCCCGACCCACGGCCCTCAAGTCGTCCAAATCAAGCCGCGACCGCAACTAAATTCCTAAACCTGAATGAATTCTATTCATCATGATCAAATTACTCAGAAATAATGCTTGCTGTACCGATCCTACCAGCGGAGGTACGCAGGGATCTGATTGTGTTGACTCCTGGAAAAATGAACTGAAAACAGTTGCCAACGAGTACAACAACGTTTCGGCAGAGGCCGACAGATCCGAGGATAATTACAAAAATGCGTTTGCCTGGAAAGAAAAACTCAAGACCTGGCTGGCCAACCTGGATAAGGCGAATCAATCGGCACTTGATATTTCCACCGAGGTAACCATTTTCATCGAACAGGTGAACAATACCTGTTTCAACACAGAATGTACCGCCAAAGCTGTGTACGCCTTGCTTTGCGAGATAAAATCAATCTTTGACAGCTTCTATACCTACAGCAACCAGACGGGGCTCAAAGACCAGGTCGCCGAACTTCGGAAGAACGTCGATTGCCTGAAGGACCTCGACCCGGCCATCAAGACGGAAATACTCGCGTGTATTGACGATTACGATGCAAAAAACAAGGCCGTTTGCGCACTGCAAAACGACCTGCTCAAAAAGCTGGTCGACATGTACAAATGCATCAACCTGTTGTACGCTTCCGTATGTGAAGAGGATGGCCTGAGCAGTAACCTTAATGCTTTGAAAGAGGAATTCCCCACTGAACTGGTCAAGCAGGATCCGAATCAGCCACCCGTGAGCACGGGTACCGGACTCGATATTTTTCCTTGCGACATTGGCGCCACCAAGCCAAAGCCGCAAATGCCGATCGGACAAAGCGATTTCTACAAACAGGTTTCGGCAGATTTTGACAGTGCAGTAATGATTACTGATCAGCTAAAGGTTGCGTGGGATGCCAAACGCATCGAACGCGACAAATTGCTCGCACGCAAAAACAGCCTGATGGATGCTATCAAAGCTGCTGAAGCCGCTGAAACAGGCAAATAGGCAGTAATACCTCTTAAAACCCCGATTCCATTTCATAATTCCATTTTTAAAATCAACGCATTATGCCAGCAAAAGGAGATTATCCACTGCCTAAGTTTCACTTTCAGGTTGAATGGGGACAGGATTTCCGCATAGGTTTCACAGAAGTAAGCGGTCTCGATTTTGAAACCGAAGTGATCGAATACCGGGCGGGCGACAGCAAAAAATATAATAAGACAAAACAGCCCGGCTTGACCAAATTCAGCAATATCACGCTGAAACGCGGCACATTTGAAGGTGACTTTGACTTCTTCAAGGAGTGGCAGAAAACCTACTATTTCCAGGAGGGTAACAAAACGGGCAGCAAGTATCGCCGCGACGTTACCATCAAACTGCTCAACGAGTCGCACGAGCCCATCATCACGTGGAAACTGGAAAACGCATGGCCGAGCAAGGTTCAATCCACCGATCTGAAGGCTGATGGCAATGAGGTCGCCATCGAGACCATGGAACTGGTGCATGAAGGCCTTACCATTCTGGAAGCTAAATAGTAAGCCGCATGGAACTAAAGGACCCGACCAGGGAATACGCCTACCAGATGGTTGGCTTTCATTTTCAGGTTAATTTTCTCCAGATACCCGGCGGTGAGGATATCGATGTCGGTTTTCAATCGGTCTCGGGCCTTGATGTCGATGTCGAGACCGAACCGCTCAAGGAAGGCGGCGAGAATCGCTTTGAACATGCACTTCCGGGCAGGCGGAAATTCGGGACCCTGCAACTCAAACGCGGTATCCTTACGCCAAAGCAGTCGCCGCTGACCAATTGGTGTCTCGATGCCTTTCAGAAAATGAAGATCACGCCGCTGCCGACAGTGACCGTCATATTGCTTGATGAAGCACACCTTCCACTGTTGAAATGGACGCTTTCCCACGTTTGGCCCAAGAGCTGGAAAATCGCGGAATTCAACGCAGAAAGGAGCGAGGTGCTGATCGAAACCTTTGACCTTAACTACAACTACTTTAAGTTTGAAAAACCGTAAACCGTTGGATTATGCCATTGGAAATAAGAGAACTAGTCATTAAAACCACGGTGTCGGGCGAAGGATCGACCAATACCCAGCAGCCGGGTCAACCCGGTAACTCCGGCGCAAATCAGGAACAGGAGATCGCAATGATCGTAGAGAAGGTCCTGCAAATCCTAAAAGAAAAAACCGAACGATAATGACAACCGAAGGAAAGCTGGAGAAAGTAATGATCCGGGTATTTAAGGATCAAAACTTTAAGGAAAAGGAAAGCAGCATCAGCCCAAACCCTTTTCCGCTGCCCGTCAACCCGGAATCCTACTCCAGGTCGCTGCGGATCATGAACAATATGGAGCAGGGCATCGGCAATGAAGGCACCAATCCCAATTTCGTGGCTGCAACACCTGAGGAACTGCGCCTCGAATTTATCTTCGATGGTACGGATACAATCCAGGGGTATTCCTATCTCAAACAGCCGGTAAAACAGCAACTGAAGAACTTTATCGATGCCGTGTATAATATGAACGGTACCATACACCGGCCCAATTTTCTCCAGATTCAGTGGGGACAGTTTGTGTTTTCGGGGACCTTGTCTAATCTGGACCTGAATTATACCCTGTTTGAGGCAAACGGCGATCCGCTGCGCGTAAAAGTGAACGCCACGTTTATTTCCTATGTCGCTCCGAAAGAACGGACAGCCAAAGAAGGCAAAACCTCACCCGACCTTACCCACGTGCGGCAAACGAAAGCAGGCGACCGGCTCGATCTGATGACCTACAATATCTACAAGGACTCGAAATTTTTCCTGCAAGTCGGGAAAGCCAACAACCTGACCAGTATCCGGAAACTTGCCACCGGAAAAGAGATCGTTTTTCCGCCAATCGACAAAACTCAGGAGGCATGAAAGAAAGAACGCTGCCGATAGATTCGACGTTTAACGTGGTCACTTTCGATCTGCTCATCGAAGGCAAGGCTATTGATTCCGCGTATCAGGTGATGTCCATTGCTATTATGAAGGAGGTTAACCGGGTACCATGGGCCAAGATTGTGTTGCGCGACGGGGATCCCGCTGCCGAAACGTTTGCCATCAGCGAAAAAGAAAGCTATACCCCCGGGAAAAAAATCGTGGTAAAATTGGGACGCGACCGCAAAAACACGATGCTTTTTCGGGGAATTATCACCAAACATGCCATCAGACTTCGGGAAAATGGCGCCAGCGAACTGTCGCTCGAATGCCGCGACGAATGCACCCGAATGACGATTGGCCGTCACAACGGGTATTTCGAAGAGCGCAAGGACAGCGAGGTTATGGAAGAATTGATACGCAAATATCCCGGACTTTCTGCCGACGTGGAATCTACCAGCCTGAAACACAAGGAGTTGGTACAGTTCCATTGCACCGATTGGGACTTTATGCTCTCCCGCGCAGATATCAATGGGAAACTGGTCGTTGCCGATGACGGCAAGATACAGATCAAGGCGCCTGATACCGGTTCATCACCCTCCGTAGCCCTGCTGCACGGCTCTACCATGCTCGAATTTGAGGCAGAGATGGATGCCAGAACGCAACTGAAATCAGTGGAAGCCAAATCATGGGACTATGGCGGCCAGCAACTCTTCCAACATAAGTCTGATTCTGCACCCGTTGCGGAACCCGGCAATCTAAACGGCGCAGCGCTGGCCGATTCGGTCAATATCTCCAGTTTTGAGCTGCGACACAGCGGCCAGGTTCTGGAAGCCGAACTCCAGGAGTGGACAAAATCGGTCATGCTTCGCAGCCGTTTGGCAAAGGTCAGGGGCAGCGCACGGTTTGTCGGACTACCCGATATCAAACCCGGCCAGATGGTTGAGTTGCAGGGTGTCGGCGACCGTTTCAACGGCAAAGCATTTATCAGCGCGGTCCGGCACGATGTATTCCAGGGTTCGTGGCATACCTCCGTCCAGTTTGGCCTGAGTCCCGATTGCTTTCACCTGACCACGGAAAACATACTGGATTCGAGCGCCGCCGGCCTGCTGCCGGGGGTACATGGCCTGCAGATCGGAAAAGTTGTACAACTGCAAAACGACCCTGACGGCGAACACCGGATACTCGTCCGCCTCCCTGTGGTTGACAATGCCGCCCAGGGAACCTGGGCCCGCATGGCCAGCCTGGATGCCGGCAATGACCGTGGTGCATTTTTTCGCCCGGAAATAGACGACGAAGTTGTTGTGGGCTTTATCAATGGCGATCCCCGCGACGCCGTGGTGTTGGGCATGCTCAACAGCAGCGCCAAACCCGCACCGATCACAGTCAAGGATACCAACCACGAAAAGGGCTTCTTTACCCGAAGCAAGATGCGTGTCCATTTTCACGATGAGACCAAGACGATCACCATCGACACACCGGCAGGAAACAGTATCGAACTGGATGAAAAAGGATCGTCGATCACCATAAAGGATCAAAACGGCAACTCAACTATAATGAAACCCGCCGGCATCGAGATGAAAAGCAAGGGCAATATCAGCATCGAAGCTTCTGGCAAGATCGATATCAAGGCAGGAGCAGCGCTCACAATCAGCGCGGCTCAAATGACCTTGTCTGCCCAGGGCCCCATGGAAGTAAAAGGCGCGACGGCCAAATTGTCGTCGCCCGGCATTACCGAAATATCAGGGTCGCTGGTAAAAATAAATTAAGACGGCACATTGAAAAACAACTGACATATGCCTCCAGCAGCAAGAATTACCGATTTTCATACCTGCCCGGTGCCCGGAACACCGCCGCACGTCGGTGGCCCGGTGATCGGCCCCGGCGTACCCACCGTATTGATAGGAGGGCAGCCGGCAGCGGTAGTGGGCGACCTCTGTGTATGCGCCGGCCCGCCTGATGTCATCGTAAAGGGCTCTTCGACAGTGCTCATAGGAGGCAAGCCGGCGGCGCGCATGAGCGATCTGACCGCGCATGGCGGCGTAGTAGTACAGGGATTTCCAACAGTAATGATTGGAGGCTAAAATTACATGATCATGGAAAATTCATTTTTAGGCACCGGCTGGTCTTTTCCTCCGAAATTCGACAAAACGGGAGGAACCGTCGAACTGGTGAAAGCGGAACAGGACATCAACCAAAGCCTGCACATCCTGCTGTCGACCAGCCTCGGCGAGCGGGTGATGCAACCGGAATACGGGTGCAACCTGAGCGACTACCAGTTTGAGGCCGCCAATAATTCCCTGATCGGATACCTCAAGGAACTCGTGGAGCGCTCGATCCTTTACTTCGAACCCCGGATCAAAGTGGAACAGATCGACATTACGGAACCACAGTCTTTCGAGTTGCTGGAAGGGGTGCTGCATATTTCGGTCGACTACACCATCATCGGTACCAACTCCAGGTTCAATTACGTGTACGATTTCTACCTGCGGGAATCAGATCGCGAAATTTAAACTGAATAGTACATGACAATAGTCTGATTATCAATGCCTTAAATTACTCATACTACTCAAATTCCGGGGATTCCGGCAAAAAAACCAACACAACAAATGCCCAATCCGGCCAAAACAGCACATCCGCTTCGCGCGCGCACTGGCTCAAGCCAGGGCAACCGGGTCATGGAGGCCTTGCAGCCGGGAGCCGCTCCCATCGACGGACGCTCCCTGGCCGATATATTATATTTCATCAGCCAATACGCCGGACAGGTCAATTTCCACGACTACAAGAAGGACGATATCGACGGCGAATACGTAGAACTTAGCGACTGGCGCTCTTTTTTCCGGAACAGCACCCCCTTCCTGCTGGCGCGGGTAAGCAAAACCGATCTGGAACGTATCGAAACAACATTTCTTGAACTCAGTTCCGCAGTCAACGACCAGCCCATCGCAGAAAACCTCGACCTGCTGCTGTCATTTGTATACCGTGAGTTAATAGAATCCGTCTCTGAACTCTACAGGACAGTTGATGAGGCAGGCATCAGTTTTGACACAGATCTGTCGCTCATCATCAAGTCTTCGCTGCAGGAACCTTTGATGCAGTACATCGCCCTGTTCAATGCCTCGGCCCGGCACCTCTGCACCCGAAAGCAAAGTTTCAGTGCTTATACGGCCTACCCCTGGCAGCTGTCCGTGCAGGACACCTTCGGCATAAACGCATGTATCAAGAAGCAAAATACAAGCAAGCAGGGCGCGATAGCGGAAGTCAACAGGTTGCTCAAACCTGTATTCTACCAGATGTTCAGCGGCCTGAAGCAAATTGCTGCCGCAGCACCCGGCTATATACAGGAAAGTCTGCTCCCGCAGGAAACGGCTTTGCAGAAACTCCACCAGCCACACCTGGGGCTGCTGTTCGCTTTCCTGGAATTATTCAGGCATTTTCAGGGCGACCTGAACCAGTTGGGGCAAAAACACCTGGACTTCTTCTTTAGCAAAGTATTGAATATCAAGGCTAAAGAGGCCATTCCGGACAAAGCGCACATCGTCTTCGAGCTGGCCAATCACCTCGAACAGTATGCCCTGAACGGAGGCATACAACTGAAAGACGGCAAGGATGCCAACAACCAGGACATCCTTTTTGCCCTCGATGACGAGATCGTACTCGACAAGGCCGCTGTAGCCGATGTTCGCACCTTGTACCTGAATTCGGAAAAAATCACCGTAGATGCGGTGGAACAGTCGTTCGTCGAAGGTCTGTACATCGCTCCGGTTGCCAATTCAGCCGACGGCAAAGGCAAGGCTTTCAAGGAAAAAGATTCCAAAAACTGGCCTACGCTGGGGGGCAAATACAGCAAATGCATACTCCCCGGACAGGACGACCCGGAAGAGCACCCCAAAGCGCGCATCGGATTTGTCATGGCCTCGCCGGCCTTGTTACTGCAGGAAGGCACGCGGGAGGTTATTTTTACGATCGAGTGCAATCCGCCGATTGATAAAGCCGGGGTGGATTGCCTGAAAAAGCTCGCCGACCCGCTTTCCTCCGGGTTTATGTGGGGAAAATATTACTGGCTGACGGAGAACGTGGTAGAGGCGCTTCAGCGGAACGAAAAGGTATCCCAGCAAACGGTCGATGCCCTGAACCAACTGCTGGCCCGACAAAACCCTTATCCGGTCGGGTTTCAGCAGTCTCAGTTATACGAACTGCTGTATGATGAAGACTGTAATAGTGATAAAAAGCAACAGGCTATCGAGATAGATGCGATGGATCCGCTGCTGGAAGCATTTTCAGAAACGATCCATAAATGCTTCCTGCAAAAAAAAGATCTCGATAATGCACTACTCAGCAATGATGTGACATCGGATATCTATCCGGTGCTTCAAAAGTTGGGTCATGTGTTCGACGATGACGATGTGGTCGTGGGTACACTGGATGGCAAAAATCCGATCCGGTATGTAAATTTTAATGCCTTACAGGTTTCACCGGATTTTGAGGATGACGTAAATGCCCTTTTAAAGGGTGGTTCAATATTCCGGGTTGCATTTAGCGGAGCGGAGAAATGGATAGAGCCGGAATGCGTCATGACTACACTGCTTTGCAACGATGATGGCCAACTGATCGGATTTAAAATATTTGTCGGCCTTCCCCCGGAATTACCGGCCGTGACTTTCTATGATAAGGATGCCTTAAAAGAAGATCTTCACCTTGACCACCGGTTTCCGGCTGTTAAAATCGAATTGCGTGACGATATCAACATCCAGATGGATATTGACAAAAACTCCAAACCCAATGATCAGGCCGACCCGTGTACCCTGTATCTGAATGTTATTGATTCTACCTGTTGCCTTGTACAAAATGAAGCAAGGGAGAAAATATCCGTCTCGCTTTATGATATACTCCGGGAAATAAAAGTTGCCTCAGCCAAGATTGATGTGCGTGTTTGCGGCGTGCGCAACCTAGTGGTACAGAACGACGAGAATTTACAGGATGTCAATAGTCCTATTTTACCTTTTGGG
>CALMBD010000119.1 GCA_937861115.1 uncultured Bacteroidota bacterium
AGACGGTAGACGGTAGACGGTAGACGGTAGACGGTAGACGGTAGACGGTAGACGGTAGACGGTAGACGGTAGACGGTAGACGGTAGACGGTAGACGGTAGACGGTAGACGGTAGACGGTAGACGGTAGACGGTAGACGGTAGACGGTAGACGGTAGACGGTAGACGGTAGACGGAAAAAATTCATCATTCATCATTCATCCTTCATCATTCAAAAAATTGTCTGGCCATCTTGAAACCGGGAAAAAAGGAGAATCGATTGCTGCCTCGTTTCTGGAGCAGAAGGGCTGGCGTATTGCCGAGCGAAACTTTCGCGCCGGGCGGGGAGAGATCGACCTGATTGCATGGGTCGATGAACGGCTGCTCGTTTTTGTGGAGGTCAAAACACGATCAGGCGACGGCTTTGGCGGGCCGGAGGAAGCGGTAGACGGCCGCAAGCAGGACATGCTGGCCCGCACGGCAGGCATCTACATGGAGCAGATTGACTACGACTGGGAGATCCGGTTCGACATTGTTGCCGTGTTGCTGCGAAATGGTGAACTGGTGGAGATCCGTCACATTGAAGATGCGTTCTTCCCCATGTAGACCTGCACAACCTCGATTGTTTTTTACATTGGCTGACGGTTCAAACTACCACGACCAAATGAGCCTTGCACTTGTCATGATGTAATCAACCGTCCGATCTGCGGTAAGCAATGTTCGTTTTTACCCGCCGGGTATCGGACAGGTGCTTACAGCATGACAAGGGAACGGTAGAACGGTACTCGGAGCAGATATCACATCAGGACAAAACCAACGACACCCTCATGCCTTGTCATGATGTAATCAACCGTCCGATCTGCGGTAAGCAACGTTCGTTTTTACCCGTTTTAGAGAGGACAGGTGATTACATCAGGACAAAACCAACGACACCCTCATGCCTTGTCATGATGTAATCAACCGTCCGAATCACGGGCGGCAACGTCGCATCTACCCCTCGTATAGCGGACGGATGTTTACAACAGGACAAACCCACGGTGACTTTGGTGAACACACGGCTCCTTTCTGTCAAACTCACCTTGCCTTTAACAAATGCCCCGACCTTCCCTTGTCATGATGTAATCAACCGTCCGAATCACGGGCGGGCAACGTCGCATCTACCCCTCGTATAGCGGACGGATGTTTACAACAGGACAAACCCACGGTGACTTTGGTGAACACACGGCTCCTTTCTGTCAAACTCACCTTGCCTTTAGCAAATGCCCAGACGTTCCCTTGTCATGATGTAATCAACCGTCCGATCTACGGTAAGCAACGTTCGTTTTTACCCGTTTTGGAGCGGACAGGTGATTACATCAAGAAAAAAATATCGCCGTCGTGCTACATCGCACCATCGCATAAAACCTTCCATCAGGTTTTTTCTGACGTTTGATAAAACTAACTACGTCGCGGATCGTCATTAAAAATGACTACCTTCTGCCAAAATCCGCTTTACTTTGTTAGTCAAACACGAACCGAACACTATGAACAAATTCATCCTCCTCACGCTGGCCCTTCTGAATACCTGCTCCGTATTCACCCAAAACCTGAATACCACCCTTCGCACGAAAATTACCTACCCCAACCAGACACTCGCCAATATATGGGGCTATACCGATGGAGGAAAGGAATACGCGCTGGTCGGCGCATCCAAAGGACTGATTATCGTCAACATAACAAATCCGGATAATCCGTTTCTGGTCACCCAGATACCGGGCCCCGACAATCTTTGGAAAGAGATAAAGACCTACGGGCACTATGCCTACGTCGTCTCGGAAGGCGGCGGCGGTATCCAGATTGTCGATCTCAGCGGCCTGCCTTCCTCCAATCTGACCTCCCATTTCTATACGGGCGACGGCGACATTGCCGGACAACTGGGCGCCATTCACGCCTTGCATATTGATACGACAAAGGGCTACCTGTACGCCTACGGCGGTCCGCTATTCGGCGGCAGGGCCAAAATTTTCAACCTGAACCCCGACCCGTACAATCCGATTTATGTTGGCATGTACAATTCCGGCTTTCCAGGCAACCATAACTACATCCACGATGGCTATGTCGACAACGACACCATGTATGGCGGCCACATTTACGGCGGCTTTTTTTCCATCGTCGATATGAGCGACAAAAACAACCCGCAACTGCTCGCCACCCAGCCCACACCCAACCTCTTTACCCACAACACCTGGCTCTCCGACGATCACCGTACGCTGTTCAGTACCGATGAAAAGAACAACTCTTTTCTGACATCCTACGATATCTCCGATCCCGGCAACATCAAATTGCTGGACAAAATCCAGAGCAACCCGGGCAGTAACGCGATGGTGCACAATACCTACATCCTCGGAAACTACGCGGTGACGTCCTGGTACAAAGACGGATTCACCATTGTAGACGCCACGCGGCCCGACAATCTGGTACAGGTCGGCAATTTCGATACCTACACCGGCTCGGGCGGCGGCTCCGACGGCTGCTGGGGCGTGTACCCGTACTTTCCTTCGGGTACCATTATCGCGTCCAATATCACGGGCCAGGGCAACAACAACGGGGAGTTGTGGATCATCACCCCTCAATACACCCGCGCCTGCTACCTGGAGGGCAAAGTTACAGACGCGGTTACGGGCAACCCTGTCAGCGGCGCCAAAATCGAATTACTGGGCAGCGTACCGCTTTTGCAGGAGTTCAGCAGTCTCTCCGGTCAATTCAAAGCCGGGCGCGCGCAAGGCGGCGTGTTTATGGCCCGCGTAAGCAAGGCAGGCTATCAGGATTATGAAAATCCGGTATTGCTGGAAAACGAAAAGGTGACCCTGCTCGATGTCGAACTGTATCCGACGGGCAGCCTGACCATCAGCGGACAGGTGTTGCGCACGCCCGATTCAATACCCGTGTCCGGCGCCCTGGTTTATCTTTACGGCCCCAAACTGGAATACGGCGGAATTACCAATTTCGACGGTGAATTTACCATCAGCAATGTCCAGCCCGGTCCGTACGACGTGGCTGCCGGTTCCGACGACGTCGGTGTTTCCATAAGGCACAACCAAAAACTCATCAGCGATACCACGCTGACCCTCACCATCTACAAGCAATACCGCAGGGGGAAAGAAAGCGGTCGCCTCAGCACCGGGCAAAACCCGTTCACCGACCGAACAGAACTGGTCTATCATTTACCCGAACCGGGAAAACACCGGCTGGTAATCTTCAATTCCGCCGGACAACTGATAGAACAATACGATCTCGAAGGCGGCGCAGGGGCAAAAATGGTCGGCAAAGACTGGACGCCCGGTGTGTATTTTGCTGCATTGCAATTTGAAAATGGCCCGCTGGAAACGGTTAAACTGCTGAAAACAAACTAGTATGCTCAAAATTGGACTGCTCGGGTACGGCAAAATGGGACGTGCCATTGAGTCGATGGCGTCGGAACGCCAGGTGGAGATTGTCTGGAAAATTACGCAACAAGACCGTCCGGGACTGACCGGTGATCTGCTGCGGCGGGCCGATGTGGTGATCGAGTTCACCCGGCCGGAAGCGGCCTTCGACAACGTGATGTTTTGCCTCGAAGCGGGTGTACCCGTTGTCAGCGGCACGACAGGCTGGCTCGACAGGATGCCCGAAGCAGCGGCATTTTGCCGCAACAAAGGCGGCGGGTTGCTGTGGGCGTCCAATTTCAGCGTGGGGGTCAACCTGTTTTTTGCCCTTAATGCCTGGCTGGCGGAGCGAATGAACACCCACCCGGAATATGTGCCCGCTGTCACCGAAATCCATCATATACACAAACTCGATGCGCCCAGTGGGACTGCTGTTACCCTGGTCGACGACCTTGTGGCAAGGGTAGACCGAAAGTCCGGCTGGACGCTTCACCCTGTCCGGCCAAACGATACCGAGGTGCCCGTCACCGCCATCCGGGAGGATGAGGTACCCGGCACACATCTCGTCCGCTGGAGCAGTGCTGTGGACGAGATCAGTATCGAACACAAGGCGCATTCCCGCGCGGGTTTTGCGGGCGGTGCAATACTGGCAGCAAAATGGATAGCGGGTAAAAAAGGCGTTTTCAGCATGAAGGACGTGCTGAATCTGTAAATTCCCTTGATATAGATATACCTTTGACCGAAGTTTTCTACTACACATGCAGCAGCCTCCCATTGTCAAACTTTCGAACGCCGACATCTGCCAGCAGGATGGCAGTCATGTGCTGGACGACATCAACCTTACCATCGGAGAAGGCGAGTTCACCTACCTCATCGGCAAAACCGGCAGCGGCAAAACAAGCCTGCTGAAAACGCTGTACGGCGCCCTGACCCTCGAGCAGGGCTTCGGCGAGGTGGCAGGGTTCGACCTGCGCACCGTCAACCGCCAGAATATACACCTGCTCCGGCGCAAACTGGGCATTGTATTCCAGGACTTCAACCTGCTGACCGACCGGAATGTGGAAGAAAACCTGCTGTTTGTGCTGCGCGCCACCGGCTGGACCGACGCCGCCGAAATGAACGCACGTGTAACGGAGGTGCTGGAAGGCACGAACCTGATGGCCAAGCGCTACGCCATGCCTTACGAGCTCTCCGGCGGCGAGCAACAACGGGTGGTCATCGCCCGCGCCCTGCTCAACCGCCCTCTTCTGCTCATTGCCGACGAGCCCACGGGCAACCTGGACCCGGAGACCAGCGACGATGTGCTGGTGCTTATGCGTAACCTGGCCAAGCAGCACAACACTGCTGTGCTATGCGCCACACACGATTACCGTATCCTGCAGAATTTTCCCGCACGTATTATTCGGATTCAACACGGCAAGTTGATTGATGATGAAGGGGTCGCGATAAGGTAATTCGTCATTTTCGTCATTGCAGATACGTTCTTTCAGTACATAACGACAATGGCGGGCCCCCACTCTACCTGCTCCCAACCTCCAGTTTGGCCAGTTTGGCCGACATCCGCATGCGTCGGCGGGTAAGTTCAGGCCGGCGATGCTCCGTCTGGGTCCGGAAACCGGTGGTAAACACATCCGATTTGCAGGGTGCAACCTGCTCCACATAATCAGCCATTTTGCCCAGTGCTACCAGCACCGGCGCTTCCTTTTCGCGAATGGCATCCGTGCGTTCTTTTCTTTTTAACTCGTCGTCTTCCAGGGCATTGCGCAGGTTGGTACAGCTGTCATACAAGGCAATCCAGATACCTTCCGGTTTGGACATATATGGATTCTGCTGGGTATCGCGGAGGATACGTTCAGCAAATACGGCTAATTTATTTCCATGGAAAAACAAAAAATGGCGATCAATATTCAATTTGGCGTGCATAGCTCAGTACGATTATTTAAAATCCAGAACGATAAAGCATGTCCCGCAATTTTGCGCCAATTCGTTAAAACCAAAAATAATTGTGCCGTTTCGTCGCCAATATTGCAAATTTTCATAACCTGTTTGATTCGCGCTGCTCTTCGTCAGGCAGTAACGGGTGCCTGTCGTGCCCTTTAACAAATGCCCCGACCTTCCCTTGTCATGATGTAATCAACCGTCCGAATCACGGGCGGGCAACGTCGCATCTACCCCTCGTATAGCGGACGGATGTTTACAACAGGACAAACCCACGGTGACTTCAGTGAGCGCGAGGTGCCTTTCTGTCAAACCCACAGTGGCTTTAGTGAACGCGAGGTGCCTTTCTGTCTAACTCACCTTGCCTTTAACAAATGCCCCAACGTTCCCTTGTCATGATGTAATCAA
>CALMBD010000120.1 GCA_937861115.1 uncultured Bacteroidota bacterium
AAAAGCCATCCAAAACGGGTAGACCCTGTGCTGCGGCCCCGCATACAGAAAATTTCGGCTGCTGAAGTCATTGTCTGCCTTCCGGTCGAAAAAGGCCTGGTACCGGGAGGTGTTCTGGGTTTTAAATGCCCACCTGCCTCCCGGCGCCACACTGAAGTCGAGCCGGGCGGTCAGCGTAAGCGATTGCACATTACCGGTTTGCAGGTTGCCGCCCAGGGCTGCCCGGTATTGGAGCGCGAGCGTATCGCTTTCGTTCAACTGTCCAAACAGCCGGAGCGGCAAACTCCAAAAACACAGTATCAAAACTGGTACAAAGCGCATAACAAGTTATTCCGGTTTATCAGGCAGGCTATGCACCTGCGATCATTCGAGCCAGTTGTTCGGGTGCGCTGAAAAATGGACTGTGGGAAGTATCCAGATCAAGTATGCTGTCTACTTTCGTGCGCTGCGTCATCCATTGTTGAAGGTTATAGCTGACGGCATTGTCCTTTTTCGTACAGATATAGGTTTTGGGAAGCGCGCCAAAATGCGCATCGGACAGTGCGACAGGTGCCACCATAGGCCCCAGCGCATCGGCCTTGTGCCGGTCAACCAGGCGCTGTATGTCCTCAAGAGGTGCATCGGCGGCAAAACATTCGGCTATTCCTTCTGCGGCGATATAAGCCGGGCCGTAGTGATCCGGATCGTCCTGCCGCCAGAATTGTCCGATATGACTGTCTTTATCCTGTTGTGATATCTGGTACAGGCTCTCGCCGTTCTGTGGCAGATAAGCCGCGATGTATACGAGACGACCGATCCGGGAGGGTATTTGCTCTGCCACCGCAGATATGACCATTCCGGCCATGCTATGCCCTGCGAGTATTACCTTTTCTCTGTCGCCGATGGCCGTTTTAACTGCATCCACGTAGGTATCCATGGTGATCTTGTCAAACGGCGTGGTATCCGAGCCGTGGCCAGGCAGATTAACGGCAATCACCTCAAAACCTTGCTGTTCGAGCCACGGCGTCACTTTATACCAGACGCTCGCGTCCATCCAGGCGCCGTGTACCAATACGATACTTTTTTTCATGACGAGTGTTTGTTTTATTAATGGCTCGTTTAAACTCCCAGCGCCTCAATAACAAGCCTGGCAGCCGCTGCGCCGCTATACTGCTGCTGGCCGGTGATCAACCTGCCGTCGCGTACGGCAAAGGCTTTGAACATGCCGCCGGTGATAAAATTGGTGTTCGGCAATTTTTTTGCCTCCTCTTCGATACGGAACGGCTGGATGCGCTTGCCCACAAAACCGTCGGCAAATTCCTCTTCGCTATCGGCAAATCCGGTCCAGGTCTTGCCGTCGACCAGCAACTTGCCATCCGATGTTTTGGTCTTCAGCAGGATACAGGTAGCATGACATACGATACCCACCACCTTTTCTTTCTCGTAAAACGACACGACCAGCTGGTGCAACGCCGCATTGTCGATGAACGTGTACATGGGCGACTGACCGCCGGAGAGAAACACCGCATCGTAACTATCCACATCGACAGCCGAGATGGGTTTGGTATTTTCCAGCAAGGCCGCGTGATGCGGCGATTTTTTGAAGCCCAGCGAGATCAGATCGTGGGCCGAATAGGCGCTGGCATCTTCCGGGTCGCTGAAACCGTCGGCCTGCAGGGCGCCACCGTCGGGCGAAAAAATATCGACTTCATAACCGCGTTCGGTGAATTCCCAGTACGGGTGGGTGAGTTCGGCCCACCAGAATCCGATGGGCCATCCGGTCGTCTGGCTTACCGATGGATTGGCGGCGATCAGGGCAATTTTCCTGGGTCGGGCAATATTGAGACTGGCACTCATAGCATCAAAATTTTTGGTTACATGATGGGGCAAAGTTGTCCTGTTCATGCTACCTTTGACAATATACTTACCGATAAGTGCCATACGCACTTTTTAGAAAGTACTATGATAACCAAACACTTATAAGGGATGCCCGAGTTTTTATACCGCAGCAAGTTGTATTACAACCCCGTGGAGTTTGCCCTCGACCGCATTGGCGGAGCATGGAAAATGCCGATTTTGTGGCGGCTCAACGGCAGGGTCATGCGTTATGGCGAATTGAAAAAAGACATCGCCCGTGTGACGCACAAAATGTTGACCGCTCAACTGAGGGAACTGGAATCCGACGGGTTTATCACGCGTACGGTTTTTCCGGTGGTGCCGCCCAAAGTGGAATACTCCCTGACAGCACGCGGCATGCAGGCTATTCCGATCATTGAAACGATTCGGAATTACGGACTGGCTCTTATGAAGGAGTCGGGTATCGAAACGGGCTGACCAGCCTTCCGACGAAATACATGTCCGCCGGCCCCGGCGTTGCATTCAACGCCGCAACGCCTCTACTTCCTCCACCCTTTTCGGGATAGGCGTACCCAGTACGCGGTGCCCTTTTTCCGTGATCAGTACATTGTCTTCAATACGGATGCCGCCAAAATCGCGGTATTTCTTCAGGGCCGCATAGTTGATAAAACTTTCGAACATCTTCTTCCGGCGCCATTGATCGATCAACTGCGGAATAAAATAAATACCCGGTTCGACGGTGAGCACAAAGCCCGGTTCCAGTTCGCGCGCCAGCCGAAGATAGGCCGTGCCAAATTGCGTGCTTCGGGTCACCTTGTCGGAATAACCCACGAATTGTTCGCCGAGGTCTTCCATATCGTGCACATCGAGGCCGATCATGTGGCCCAGGCCATGTGGAAAGAAGAGGGCGTGAGCGCCCAGCGCTACGGCTTCGTCGAGATCGCCCTGCATCAGCCCCAGTGCCTTCAGCCCTTCAGCCATGCGGCGTGCCGCCGCCAGGTGTACATCCCTGTAAGCCGTGCCCGGCCGCAGCGCTGCAATGGCGTTGATCTCTGCGTCCAGTACGATCTCGTAGATATCCCGTTGTTTTGTCGTGAATTTTCCGGCCACGGGAAAGGTTCGCGTGATATCGCCGGCATAGTGCATCGCTGTTTCAGCGCCAAAATCGCCCAGCACCATTTGTCCCTTTTTCAGGACATTGCCGTGGTAGTGGTTGTGCAGGATCTGGCCGTTTACGCTTAATATAACCGGATACGAGAGATTGCCGCCACCGGCTACTGCCATGCCTTCCACCATACCGGCGAGTTGTGCTTCCACCTGCCCTTCCCGCGCGTCTTTCATGGCGGCCACATGCATGGCGCCGGAAATATCGACGGCGCGCTCCATCTCGGCAATCTCCTCGTCGCTCTTGTTGGAACGCTGCGCAACTACCGCCCGGATAAATGCCTCCGAAGCCGAGTTTTTCAGTTTGGCAACCGGAATTTGGAGCATGTCTTTCAACAGCAACATATTGTCGTGCCGGTAAGGAGGCAGAAAATGAACCGCACTTCCCGATTTTTTTGCTTTCTTGAGAAAAGACGACAGCCGGCGGGAGGGCAGCACCTCGCGCACACCCACCTGCTCCGCCAACACCTTCATTCCGGGCATGGCGCCCATCCAAACGATATCTTCCATGCTGAGGTCGTCGCCAAAAATGACCTCCCGGTCGTTGTCGATATCGATGACCGCAGCCAGCCCCGGTTTGTCGATGCCAAAAAAATAGAGAAAATTACTGTCCTGGCGAAAATGGTAGGTATTGCCGGCGTAGTTCATCCCGATTTCATTGTTGCCCATAAACAACAACAGTCCGGATTTCAGGTCTTTTTTCAGGCGCGCGCGCCGGGTCTGGTAGGTATTGGCAGAGAACATGTCGAATCGTGTATTAAACGGTGTGGACAAATAATTGTCCCGGCGAAAGTCGGAAATTCGGCGGAAACCGGACGAAATTTGCTCACATGGATATTACAGAAGTTTTTTACGCTCCTCACCGCGATATCTGGCGCAACTGGCTCGAAGAAAACCACCGCAAAGCGCCCGAAATATGGTTGCAAACCTACCATCTGAAAAGCGGAAAAGCAATCATGCCCTACGACGATGCCGTAGAGGAGGCACTCTGCTTCGGCTGGATCGACGGCCTTGCCAAGAAGTACACCCACGAAAGTGCCGTACAGCGCTATACCCCGCGCCGACCCAAGAGTTTTTTATCGGAACTAAACCGCCAACGGGTGTTTAAACTCATCAAACTCGGTAAAATGACCCCGGCCGGACTGGAACCTATCCAACACCTGCTGGGCGACGAACATGCGCCGCTGCATATGCCGGACGACATACGCGCACGCCTGCAAGCCGACCAGCAGGTGTGGGAGAACTTTCAGCAGTTTCCGCTGATCTATCAGAAGCTCCGCATAGGGTTTATTTTGGAGAGTTACCGTACCAATCGCGCCATGGCGGATAAACGCCTGGACTACCTGATCAGGATGACCGCGCAAAACAAGATGTACGGAACGATGATCGAGATGCCGGAATAAATGACCCGTTTACACCCACGCACACACGATCCCTCCCATCAGCGCCAGCGTAAGCATCCAGTAGCCGGCATTGATGGCGATATACAGGAAACTTTTGCGCTCAAACAGCGCATTGGTCGTGAGTACGGGCAACACAATCAACATGCCGCCGATCAGCAGCCCGTGAAAGGCGCCATGCGTGAACGTGCGGAAATTGGTGCCGTATTTTGCCATGTAATCCGCCAGGTACTTGCCCACCTCGGAATTGGGGTCGCCAAAACCCGGCTGATTCATCAGGGAATTGGCCACAAAAGTCTGGTGGTAGGAAATGACGGTCATCGAAACAGCCAGAAAGAGGCTCATCAGAAACGACACCCCGAAAATGACCGGCATGTTGGCGTTTTTCATTTTTTCTTCGGTCATTTCCGCAGCCTTCATCCAGGCATTGCCGAATACTTTGGGGTTGTACCAGATAAAGCCGGTAAGCGTGGGGACAAGTGCCGCTACAAACACGGCCAACCAATTGGTTTCCATAGATAAAATTTTTAGTTGATAAAGTCAGTGTATTTCAAGGCGAAAATAAACAATTTATTTTAATTGTATTTTTTCAGGTAAATTTTTTTACACCGTAACCACACCGGCAGGTTTGTCGGCAGCCCCACCCGAACGCCTTATACATTGTACCATTATACGCCGTCAACTATTCGTACTTGATCAAGCGCATCGTATGCCGGAACCCCGTGCCCGTTACGGAGCAGAAATAAATACCGGGTGGTATTGCATCGCCTGTCAGAATGGTTGCCCGCGCGTCGCCGACGATACGCTGTGAACAGACGACCTGCCCCGCTGTATTCCATAACCGGATCGTATAGTCACTATTTTCAGGCAATATCAGGTCAAATTCGGTACTGAACGGATTGGGAACAGCCAGAACACCCTCTCCTGCAGGTACATCAACAGCCCCGGTCGACTGATGCACAAAGTCGTACACCTGTATACTGTCGGGATAGGTTACAAAAAACTTGTCGTCCATACCGGGTTGCCTGTCTATGCGGGCGGCGGTAGCGCCGGGAAAAGCGTACAACAAGGCGCCGTCTTCGTCGATACACAGCACTTTGGTGCCGCTAAGGCCCGGTCCGCTTTTGGTGGTGAAAAACAGTTCCAGTTTGCCGCTGCCGGAAAACAGGT
This sequence comes from uncultured Bacteroidota bacterium, assembly GCA_937861115.1. Taxonomy (GTDB): domain Bacteria; phylum Bacteroidota; class Bacteroidia; order Chitinophagales; family Saprospiraceae; genus M3007. The sequence goes on from CALMBD010000120.1 coordinate 5,571, forward strand.
TGCGGGAAAAGCCGAAATTCCAGTTGGAACCGGTCATGGGCACGACAGTCTTTTCGGGCTGAAAATTGCCATTGTACAGCCACAAGGTGTCCTTCTGCACCGTGGAACGCACATAGTAGTCGGAAACGCCATCCGGAGATACACGTTCGGTATAAAACGGAAAGTCATGCAGCAGGGTCAGCGACGGAGCGTCGTATACCTTTTGCCGCTTCACGTCCGGCGCGCTGTAGCCGTTCACCAGCAGGCGATCCGGCAGGCCGGGAAGTTTGTTGATTGAAGCATAATCGCAGGGTTCCGAGAACAGCGTTATTCCGTCTTCGCGGACGACCTCGGCCAGCGCATCATTTCCATTGTTGTCCGGACTCTGGGAGCGGGTTCCGAAAAACTCGTACTGCGCGTCGTCATTGAAGTATTGCTGGCTGACCTCGTCCAGGTGTTCAAAATCGGGCAGCGGCAGGTCGACAGATTTGAGCAGGACATGGTCGCTGTTGTGAAAGTGAAAACCGTCGAAATATTTCCAGTTGTAGGTCAGGTAGCGTTCACCCTCGACAGGAAAAGCCTTCCGTTCCAGGCGGTTAAAGACGCCGTAATGGTGTTCCGGAACCGGTCCTGGCAAGGCAAAAACGGCAGGCCCCACCAGCAGTTTTGTTTGTCCGCCGGCAATTTCACTGATTACCGGCATGTAGCCGCTCGAACTGATTTCCTGCTCGAAGCCGTCGTTCCACACACTGGCGCCGACATCGAGCCCGGGGCCGTCGTCGAGCCAGTTGAACAGCACCTCGAAGTCGTCGTCGGCATCGAGCAGGTGTTCGGAAAACAAGACGTCGTTGCAGCCGTTGAATCCCGAAGTAAGGGTTAATTCAGCAAATGGAGTGTGAGCGGCATCGTATAAAGAAAGATGGCAGAAAACCTGTTTCAGCACATACTTTTCACCCGAAACATCCATGCGGATGCGTTTCAGGAAACCCTTGCCGTAAGTGTGTTCGAGTTGAATTTGTGCCGGCAGGATGGAGGCTATGGCACAGAATACAGGGAGGAGGAGCAGATTTTTCATGTGGCTGTTTATTTGATGTCTTTCCAGAAATAACGCCGGGAAACCGCTCTTCGCTGTCGGCCATTCTGTCGCAGAATAGCCAAAGCGCCTGACAATTAGCCACTAAAATCGCCGGTATGCTGCCATTTTTTCAGCCACACCCTCCGCTTTATCATTTGGAAATAAATTTGCAATGCCTGCATAAAGCATTACCAAAAAAGTCTTTTCATTACAACCCGGTTTAACCTGATTTAATACGCTATGACCTACGATAATTTCACTATAAAATCACAGGAGGCCATCCTGAAGGCCCAGCAAATCGCCGCCGAATACGAACAGCAAAGCGTCGATTCCGCCCATTTGCTGAAAGGCATGCTCCACGTGGATGACTCCGTAACCGACTTCCTGCTCAAAAAAGCGGGGGTCAATATGGGCCGCTTCGAGCAGGAACTGGACAAACTCGTTTGGGAAACGCCCAAAGTGGCGGGAGCCGACAAGCAGTACCTGACCAACGAGGCAAACAAGGCCATCGCAGCCGCCAAAGCCATGCTCAAGGACTTCGGCGACGAGTACATTTCCCTCGAACTGCTGCTCCTGGGTATCGTCAAAGGCAACGATAAAACCGCCCGGCTGCTGCGCGAACAAGGCGCCACGCTCGAGACGCTTACCGCTGCCGTAAAAGAACTGCGCAAAGGCCGCAAAGTGACCGACCAGACGACCGAACAGGTGTACAACGCCCTTCAGAAATATGCCATCAATCTTACCGAACTGGCGGAGAACGGCAAACTCGACCCCGTAATCGGGCGCGATGAGGAGATCCGCCGCGTGCTGCACATACTCAGCCGGCGCAAAAAAAACAACCCGGTCATCATCGGCGACCCGGGTGTGGGCAAGACGGCTATTGTGGAAGGCATCGCCTGGCGTATCGTGCAACATGATATTCCCGAGACGCTGGCGGGCAAAAAAATATTCAGCCTCGATATGGCTGCGTTGATCGCCGGCGCCAAGTATAAGGGTGAGTTTGAAGAACGGCTTAAAGCGGTCATCAAAGAGGTGATCGACAGCAACGAACAGGTTATCCTGTTCATCGACGAGATTCACACCCTCGTTGGCGCGGGCGGCGGACAGGGCGCCATGGATGCCGCCAACATTCTGAAACCGGCGCTGGCCCGCGGCGAATTGCGCACGATCGGCGCCACCACGCTCGACGAATACCAGAAGTACTTCGAAAGCGACAAGGCCCTTGAGCGCCGCTTCCAGTCGGTTTATGTAGACGAGCCTTCGATCGAGGATACGATTTCCATCCTGCGCGGCATCCAGGAAAAATACGAAAACTACCACAAGGTGCAGGTGCTCGACGAGGCCCTGATCGCCGCCGCCGAACTTTCGCACCGGTATATTTCAGAGCGCAAGTTGCCGGACAAGGCCATCGACCTGCTCGATGAGGCAGGAGCCAAACTCCGGCTTGAACTCGATTCTGTGCCCGAGGATATCGACGAACTCGACCGCAAACTGCGGCAACTCGAGATCGAGCGCGAATCCATCAAACGCGAAAAGGACGAGCGCAAACTCGAGGCTATGAACAAGCAGATCGCCGACCTGCGCGAAAAACTCGACGGCTTGCGCGGCAAATGGCAGCAGGAAAAAGAGATCGTGGAAGCCATTCAGAACTGCAAACAGAAACTGGAAGAACTTCATATCCAGTACCAGCGCGCCGAACGCGAAGGCAGCCTGGAACTGGCCTCTAAAATAAAATACCAGGACATACCGGCGCAGGAAGCCATGTTGAAGGCGGCTGAAGAAAAACTCGCCGATGTGGCCCCGGAAAACCGCATGACCACCCAGACGGTCACCGCCAACGATATCGCCGACGTGGTAGCCCGCTGGACAGGTATCCCCGTCTCCAAAATGATGAAGGGCGAAAAAGAACGCCTGCTGCACCTAGAAGCGGAAATGCACAAACGCGTGATCGGGCAGGACGAAGCGGTGGAAATGGTGTCCGATGCTATCCGGCGCAACCGGGCAGGACTCAGCGACCCGGACAAGCCCATCGGCTCGTTCATCTTCTGCGGTCCGACCGGGGTAGGCAAAACCGAACTGGCCAAGGCCCTCGCCGATGTCTTGTTCGACGATGAAAAAGCCATCACGCGCATCGACATGTCGGAATACCAGGAAAAGCACAGCGTGTCGCGCCTCGTGGGCGCACCACCCGGCTATGTGGGCTACGATGAAGGCGGCCAACTCACGGAGGCTGTGCGCCGGCGCCCGTACTCGATTGTGCTGCTTGATGAGATCGAAAAGGCCCACCCGGATACCTTCAATATCCTCCTGCAGGTGCTCGACGACGGCAGGCTGACCGACAATAAAGGCCGCACGGCTAATTTCAAGAATACCATCATCATCATGACCTCCAACCTCGCCAGCGACCGCATCATGGAAGCCTTCGAGGATTACGAGTCCATGCCCGACAAGCGCAAGCACGAAGTATTCGAAGCCGCCAAAGCGGAGGTGATGGATGCCCTGAAAATGAACCTGCGCCCCGAGTTTCTCAACCGCATCGATGAGGTGGTCCTGTTCCACCCGCTGCAGAAAGACCAGATGTCGCAGATTCTCGACATCCTGCTGTCGGATATCCGCGGCATGCTGGATAACCAGGAACTTCATCTGGAAGTCACGAAAGATGCCGGCAAAGTGCTTGTAGAGCACGGGTTCGACCCGCAGTTCGGCGCTCGTCCGCTCAAGCGCACGCTCCAGCGCGAACTGGTGAATGAACTCGCCAAACACCTGCTTGCCGGCGACTATGTCAAAGGCGATACGGTGCTGATCGATGCCGACGGAGCAGGGCTGGTGTTTGGGCGCAAATCGGAAATGAATGGTAAAGAGGTCGTGACGAAGAAATTGGCCGAAGTGTAATACCAACCTCCGGTTGGCGTTACCATAGGTCGGGATGTGCGTAGGTGTATGGCCAATCCTGCCACTTTTCAACCAATCTTGCCTTGACCGGGTTGCGGAGGATATACCACGCAATCCGGTCAAATTCTTCCTGGTTTCGTACCAGGTGATCGTACGTTTCCCGATTCCAGAACTTGTCTGTCTCGCCAATCAACTGATTACACCCCCGGCCGGTATAATTCTTGTGTTTTTTCATAATATCACACAAAAGCGGGCGTCTTCGAGGTATTTGATCACCGTCAAAGCAGCGCTCGACTGCTACTTGTACAAGATGACCAGGTTGAAACACATGAATCTCGCTGGTAGCAACATTTACAGAGTTGCCACCCCTGGCGCCGCCGAAGTACGAGGTCGAATTTTCCAATCCAACTGATCTCGCAAAATGGCGGATTGGGAAATCCGGCGCACAATGGAAAAACACCGCATCTTTGCCCTGTAAAATACGATCCGGGATGAGACTTCGCAGAATCATACGTTTCCAGCGAAAAGTACTTTGGGCGCTCATGATGGAAGGCGTCGAGACAAAACAAATGCTGCATGCCTTCCTGCGCAAGGGGCGCGGGCGGCTGCTCGTATCATTTAAATCCAGGAACCCCTCTCCGGAAGAGATGCAACAGGCCATCGAGCAACTCAAGGATATTCCCCGTTTTCTTCCCTTCTTCATCATTGTGATCGTACCCGTGCCCGGCGTAACCGAAAGTTACACCCTGCTTGCCATCACCCTGGAAAAATGGCTCGGTGAAAAATTTCGCTTCCTGCCCAGCAGACTCAGCAAAGTAATACGGGGCAAGGAGGAGGTACAGGAAGAAGAAAAGCGCCCCTGAGGCGGATAAAACACAAGTTGGACGCCTTAGACTTTCTCACAATAACCATTTCAATTGTATGTTGAAAAACCACCTTTTATTCTTCTTTGCCTTGCTCGTCGCCCCCTGCATAGCACAACAATCCAATAAGATCATCACCCCGAAATCGGTATACGTCGAATTTGCTTACGTGGATATTCCGGAAGAAGACCAGTTGCAGAAAATGATGTTCGGCAACACGCGGCTTAAAATCTATTCCGATGCCCGGTATTCGATGCTGGAATCTGTTCAACAGACCAATGGCGGCCTTAAATCAGTCGTTATCCGGGATAATAAATCCGGCGATACCTATATCTGCGTTGAAATGGATACCTTGAAAATCAAGATGAAACAGGAGGATACGGATAAACTAGCGGATCTGTTTGGCATGCCGAACGACTCCACGCAAACCTGGAAATCCCTGGGCGACTTCAAACAGCCCATTATGGAATATACTGCCCGGGATTGGCTTATTTCCAATCCGGATGCGGGTGATTACCACATTTTTATCTCTGACCGGATAACCCCCGCCGAGGATATGTCCCAAAGTCCACTGTTTATTTACCGGGACGGAAAATACCTGGGAATGATGCTGGGTTATGACCGGCAACCTTATGGCAGTTTTACGCTGCATATGCGCGCTGTTGCAATAGAGACAGACCGACCCAAAGATATTGGCGCAGAACTTGCTGCCTTCCGTACTGTCACGGAAGCGGAGGGAAACACCTTATTGCAAAAGGCTATAATGGGAAACTAACCACATCGCAGGCCGCCGGTGTATCTGCCCATAAAAAAAACAGCAAAACCGTTGCAAAACGATTTTCCCCCAGTACTTTCGCATACGATAGCAACTGCCAAACGACTGTAAACCAAACTGAAAATGGAAAAATTTGACTGGAATGCCGCATTGGGTTCCGCTGTGCCGGCCGAATGGCTATTGACAAAAGGGGAAGGCGTAAAAATCGCCGTTATCGATACCGGGGTCGACCTCACGCACCCCGATCTGCTCCACCTCAAGCAAAAAGAACACACCTTTTATCCCGCCTCAACCGGCTTCTCAGCAAGCCGCTGGCGCGACTTTGGCAATGCCAGCGTGCCCGACCTGTACAACCAGCCGCCCGACCCGCCCGGGCACGGCACCCAGTGTGTTTCCATACTCGCTGCCCGGCCGTCGGCCGGCGATGCCTCCGTGCAAGGGATTGCGCCCAAAGCAGAGGTTTATATCATAAAAACCACCAACGCTTCGGGGCTGTCGAACTCCGTATTGCAATGTTTTCTGGACGCCCTGAAAGTAGCGACAGCCATCAAACCGGATATCATTCTGGCAAGTCTGGCTATTCACAAAATTGGCCTGGCACGCGAAAGAATACAGGCGGCCGACGCAGATGCTGTATTCAAAGCCGTGTCCGACAATAATATCCTGCTGTTCAGTTCCATCAAAAACGCCGGGCCCGATGCACGGTCATTCGAAATCGGGACTTACTATCCTTCCAGTCAGCCGGAGTCTATCAATACCGTTGCCATGCCCAGCTGGCTGGCTGCGGGCTTGCCCAATCTGGAGGCAGATGCCGAACTGCACTTTATGGTCAACAGCCCGGCCGGTATGATCTGCAAACCCGGCAACAAGCGCACCGGCCTGCCCCAAATCTTTCCGAACAGTTACGCCAACTATATCATGGGAGGCGTTGCCGCGTTGTACCTGTCGTTTTTGAAAAAAATAACGACAAACCAGGATCTGTCCTTAACAAAAGATGGCTTCCTGACAGCCATGCATAGCCGGTTTTCACCACTTGCCGATGCCCTTTCTGCCGACAAAACGAAAATGGGAATCTTCCGGAATTTTAATCTAAACCAGCCGAACCATGTTTAAACGCCATATCATTCTGCCTTGCCTGCTGCTTTTCGCCATTCAGGCAAACAGCCAGTTTGCCCTGCGCGATGCCATCCGCATGGCGCCCTACTTTGCAGTCGATCCTTCAAACGGCGTGACCTTTCTCGTCGATACTATCCCGGGCAGTATTGACTCTGTCAGCAAGGTATTGCAATGGTATGCCAACCCGAACGGAGAACCGCTCCAGAACCTCTTTTTCAGTGCCGAATTGAGCCCACAGGCCAATAAGGCGGAAAGAATGGTTTTTGGCGCAAAACAGGCCTCCATCCTTTCTGCTCCGGCCGCAGCCAGTCCGTTTTCGGCAGGCATGTTTGCCCAGGGGCTGGCGATTTTTCTGGCCGAACGCGCCAAGGAAGAACTGGCAGCCTCTTTTTTCAGGGAATTTCAGGCAAAATTGCAACAGAATATTATCGCCCAAAAACTGTTTCCGTCTACGGTGGCGACGCTCAAGTTTGTCGGAGACGATGAATTTTACCGCCTCAGCCAGTTCATCACAAGCCTGCGCGAAAACTTTCGCGCCGACCTCGGTGTGATGCCCGCCAACCTGGAGTCGGCACTGCGCGACGGTGACCTGATCAAAAAACCGGAGGCCAATATTCTGGCGACCGACGCGCTGCACCTGACCAATCTTATGATCAGCGGAGAAACGCCCATGGCTACGCTGGAATACCTTTCCGGCCCCTGGGCGGCCATGCAGGATCAGGGAAAGTTAAACACGATTCAGGACGAAAAACTTCGGGACAACCTCAAACGGGTGGCAACACTGTTGCGCACCTCCAATACACTCCAGGAGTCGCTGCGCAAAAGTGATACGGCAGCCGAGTGGTACACGCCGGCAGAAATTATGATGCTGTTCAAAAATCCCGTTGTAGCAAACCTGTACCTGGGTCTGCTCTGGGAAAAGAGCGCAGGACTTGATTTTGGCCCGGCCCAAAACTTCCGCGATCTGCTCGAAACATCGCGCACTAACCTATTTCTCCTGGGAGAAGTGAAACGCAAATTGCTCGACTTTTCCGCCGATGTAACCGAAAATGTAAACACCATCAAGAAACTGGCGGAACCCGAACCGGATTCCGTAGCGGCCGAACAGTTCTTCCGCTATTACAACTCCGGTACGAAGGTGTTGAAAACCGGTTTTCGCATGTACCAGGCCGCATATAAAGACGACCCCGCAGTGCAGGCCGCAGGCGAAAAACTGGAAGGCTTTTTCAGTATCAGCGAAGGAGTCAGCCGTTTGTATCAGAACCTCAGAATAAAAAACTACCCTGCCGTGATCAGCACGGTAGTCCGGGTGCTCGACAACCTTGAGGTCGACAATGATCAATTGAAAGAATTTTTCCGGTACGCCAACTTCATGGCGACGGTGGCGCAGGCCCAATCGCCCGAAGAAATTTCGCACGCCATCGAATCCTTCGCCCTGCCTCCCGGAAGTGCCCGCGTGAAAAAAACGCCCAAACAACGCGCTTTCGCCCTGAATGCCTACACCGGCCTGAGCGGCGGCGGCGAATGGCAGGCAAACAGAAATGCTGTGCGCGGTTTCGGTTCGCTGAGTGCCCCGGTGGGACTGAGTTATACCATCGGGACGGATTCCGGCAGATATTTTGGCGTTTTTGTGCCCGTTATCGACGTCGGTGCGCTGACGGTACTGCGCTTTTCCGACGATACTTCATACGACCTGCCTTCGCTGAAATGGGGCAATCTTATATCGCCCGGTCTGTATTTTGTGGCCGGTTTCAAGGAAAAGGTTCCGCTTGCCTTCGGGATCGGCGGGCAATTCGGTCCAAGTCTGAGAAAAGTAGAAGTCCAGGGCAACCAGGCCAACCCCATTCAGGAACTGGGCAGTTGGCGCATTGGCGCATTTTTATCGGTCGATATTCCCGTGACGTATTTGCATGTAGGAAGAAAATGAAATCGCCTGTATCTTTAAGTCATGAAAATCCTTTCGATCAAACTGGAAACGACTTCACTGGATAAAGTCGCCGATTTTTACCACACCAGCCTGGGTCTCGAAGTGATTCGCGCCGAAGCCGGCGTGCTCCATATCAGGATTGGAAACTCGTGGCTCATTTTCAAGGAAAACCCCGGTCTGAAAGGCATCTATCATTTCGCTGTCAATATTCCCTGCAACCAGATCCGCGAGGGCATGGCTTGGCTCGAACGCTGCGGAATTGAACTGATCGCCAACGAAAAAGGCGAAACGCGGATTGATTTTCCCAACTGGAACGCCGAAGCCGCCTATTTCTTCGACCCCGCCGGCAATATTGTGGAACTCATTGCCCGCCGCGACCTGCAGAACGACAGCGACCATACATTCGGTCCCGATGCCCTGTATGAAATCTCAGAAACAGGCATCGTAACCGACGATGTGCCGGCCTGGAGCGCCCGTGTTGCCGAATCGTATGGCATTCATCCTTTCGACAAACAAAAGCCTGCCGATGAGTTTTCCGCCCTGGGCACCGACTCCGGTCTGTTTATCGTCGTCAAAGAAGGCCGGAAATGGTTTCTGACCGACCTTCCCGCCACGCGGGTGCCAGTAGAGGTAAAATTTGAAAACGACGCTGCCGAAATATTCGATATCCGGGAGGCATAGTGTCATATGCCGACAAAAAACCGCTCCTCACGGTGCATTTTCTGCCAAACCCTTCCTGAAACATTCCGATTCACTACTTTTGCCCCTCCTTTGGCGAAACAAAGCGGCCTTCGTGGCGTTTAAGCCCATCTCGCAAGGTTGATTTAACCAGTTTAACACAACGCATCAAATGGCACAATTCAAATCGGACGTAGAAGCAGTAGACGCACTCGCCCAGGCATACAAAGACCTTTCAGCAGAAATCGGCAAAGTTATCGTAGGTCAGGACGACGTGATCAGGGCCGTGATCATTACCCTTTTTTCCAACGGCCACGCCCTGCTCGTGGGTGTTCCCGGACTTGCTAAAACACTGTTGGTCAGCACAATAGCCGAGGTGCTCGACCTCGATTTCAAACGCATACAATTTACGCCCGACCTGATGCCTTCCGATATCACGGGCAACGAAATACTCGACGAAGACCGGCGCTTTCGATTTACCCGCGGTCCTGTTTTCGCCAATATCGTGTTGGCCGACGAGATCAACCGGACGCCGCCCAAAACGCAGGCAGCCCTGCTCGAGGCCATGCAGGAGCGCGCCGTCACCGTAAGCGGGCAGCGCCACATGCTGCCTTCGCCGTTTTTCGTACTGGCTACACAGAACCCCATCGAGCAGGAGGGCACCTACCCGCTGCCGGAGGCGCAACTCGACCGCTTTATGTTTAACATCCCGCTCACCTATCCCAGTTACGAGCAGGAAGTTGAAGTGGTAAAAAACACGACCTCCTCCATACAGGCAGAACTCCGCCATATCCTGAGCGCCGAACAAATACTGGCCTTCCAACAGGTGATACGCAAAATACCCGTCAGCGAGAATGTACTGGAATATGCCGTCGGTCTGGCCACCAAAACGCGGCCGGGCACGACACGCGCCACGCAGGAAGCCAACAATTACCTCGCGTGGGGAGCGGGACCGAGGGCCAGTCAATACCTCGCCCTCGGCGCCAAATGCTACGCAGCGCTGCGCGGCAAGTACTCGCCCGATATCGAAGATGTACAGGCCATTGCCAACCTCGTGTTGCGCCACCGGATCGTGCGCAACTACAAGGCAGAAGCGGAAGGCGTGAGCGAAGAAAACATCATCGAAGCACTGCTGTAAAGCCCGCATTCGATTGGCACAAAAAAGCGGGGGTGTGACTGTTCGACAGTTGCACCCCCGCTTTTTTTCTAAAAGGTAATTTTTTATTCAAAATTTAGATTAGTCTAAAATATTTTGTACATTCGCCTAAACTTATTTTTACCATCTAAAGTTATACGGATAGATTGTATCACAGATATACACGTCATGCCCATCACACAAGCGGAAGAAAACTACCTGAAAGCCATTTTCAAAATTGCTGAAAAGGGCGATAAGCCGGCGCTGACCAACGCCATCGCCGCCGTCATGCAGACCAGCGCAGCGTCGGTCACCGATATGCTCAAACGGCTGGCTGACAAGCAGTTGATCACTTATGAAAAATACCGCGGCGTATTACTGACCGAAGAGGGCCATCGCCTTTCCACCGCGCTCATCCGGCGACACCGGCTTTGGGAGGTGTTCCTTACGGAAAAACTCGGCTTCGCCTGGGACGAGGTACACGACCTCGCCGAACAACTCGAACACATTCAGGGCAACGGCCTCATCGACCGCCTCGACAACTTCCTCGGTAACCCGGGATTCGACCCGCACGGCGACCCGATCCCCAATGCCGAAGGGCACTGGACCTATCGGAACCAATCGCTGCTGGCTACCCTGCAGCCCGGCACCCAGGGTGTGGTCACAGGCGTCGACGATCACAGCCCCACTTTTCTGCAATACCTCGACCAACTGGGGCTGACACTCGGGGCGCAGGTCAGCCTGCTCGAGCAATTCCCGTACGATCATTCCGTACGCGTACGAACAGGCGACGGGCGGGAACTCGTATTGAGCGAGAAAGTATCCAAAAACCTGTATATCAAACTATTAGAATCCGGAAACTAAAACCTTAACCGCCCGTTCACCGAATACCGCAACATGAATAAAATTACTTCAACCGATGTTTCCCTGTCCGAGGTACACGGCTCCGTCGAGACAGAAGGAAAAGGCAGTTTCTGGCGCCGCTTGTTTGCTTTCATGGGACCGGCCTACCTGGTCAGTGTCGGCTACATGGACCCCGGCAACTGGGCCACCGACCTGGCCGGCGGCAGCCGCTTCGGGTATACCCTGCTTTGGGTGCTGGTGATGTCGAACCTGATCGCCCTGTTGTTGCAAAGCATGAGCGCCCGCCTGGGCGTGGTAGCGCGACGCGACCTTGCACAGGCTTCGCGTGAACTGTACCACCCTGTGGCCAATATTTTCAACTACATCCTTGCCGAGATTGCCATCGCCGCCTGCGATCTGGCCGAGGTGGTCGGCATGGCCATCGGCTTGCAACTGCTGTTCGGATTCCCTTTGATCTGGGGGGTGGCCATCAGCGTACTCGACGCCTTCCTCCTGCTCTTCCTGATGCAGTTGGGGATTCGAAAACTGGAGGCGTTCATTCTGGGACTGGTAGTGGTTATCGGCGGCGCCTTCGCCGTTCAGATGTTCCTCGCCAAACCGGTGATGAGCGAACTGGCCGTCGGTTTTATCCCGTCGATTCCGAATTCTGAAGCGCTGTTCATTGCCATTGGCATTATAGGCGCTACGGTCATGCCGCACAACCTGTATCTCCATTCTGCATTGGTACAGACCCGTAAAATTGATCGCAACCCCGACGGCCTGAAACGCGCCATCCGGTTCAATATACTCGACTCTGCCATTGCGCTCAACCTCGCGTTATTTGTCAATGCCGCCATTCTCATCCTGGCCGCGGCAGTTTTCCATAAAAACGGGTACAACGGGGTTTCAGAAATCCAGGACGCCCATCAGTTGCTCGAACCCCTGCTCGGCAAAAGTTATGCTCCCGTGCTTTTTGCCCTGGCGCTCATCGCCGCGGGACAGAGCAGCACCGTTACCGGCACGCTGGCAGGCCAGATCGTCATGGAAGGGTACCTGCACCTGCGCATCGCGCCCTGGCTGCGGCGCATTATCACGCGCCTGCTCGCTGTCATCCCGGCAATTTTGGCCATCACAATTTTAGGCGAACAGGCCACCGGCAACATGCTGGTGCTGAGCCAGGTTATCCTGAGTATGCAGTTGGGGTTTGCTGTCATTCCATTGCTCCATTATGTCAGTGATAAAAAACGCATGGGCACATTCGCCATCGGCTTTTGGGCCAAACTGGGGGGCTGGCTCAGCGCGGCGATTATTGTAATACTGAACATCAACCTGGTCATACAACAATTGGGCATCTGGCTGGAAGACGCCGGTCCAAATACCTGGATAATTTACACTTTCGTGATACCGGCCCTGCTTTTTGCCGCCGTAATGCTCGCCTATATCACGCTGCGCCCCATGCTCGTCCGGCTGCCGGAGGCAAAAACCAAAATACCACACGGTGTTTTTGAGGGTATAGCAGAGATCAATGCGCCGGAATACCAGCGGATCGCTATTGCGCTCGACTTCTCGGAAGCAGATAAAAAAACGCTGGAACACGCCCTGCACATCGGCGGTAAACAAGTCCGGTACCTGCTTATTCACGCCGTGGAAACCGCCGGTGCCTGGGTTCTGGGCGCTGATATTCAGGACCTCGAGACCAGAACGGATGTTCAAAACCTGGAAGAATATGCGCAACGGCTGCGCGAACTCGGCTACCAGTGCGAAGCGTTCATTGGCTACGGCACGGCGAAAAAGGCGATTCCCGTACTGGTAAATGAACAACAGGCCGATCTGCTCGTCATGGGCGCACACGGCCACCGGGCGTTCAAAGACCTGATCTTTGGCACCACGGTGGGTGCAGTGCGGCATGCCGTAAAGGTGCCGGTATTGATCGTTCGCTGAGCAAACTATTGTCCGGACTGCCGGAAGTCGTTGTAGTTTTGCACGACTTCCTGAAGCCCGATGGTGTTCCTCATTGTGCCCTGGCAGTCGCAAGAAATATTCAAACATATGCACATTACCGCCACAGAAATCAGCGATATCATTCGCCGCCGCCGTTCTGTTTTTCCCAAATCCTACATACCGGGAAAACCTGTTGAACGCGCCATCATCGAACAACTGCTCGAAAATGCCAACCAGGCGCCTACGCACAAACTGACCGAACCCTGGCGTTTCCAGGTATTTCATTCCGAAGAAAGCCGCCGGCGCCTGAGTGCTTATCTATCGGATTTTTATCAAAAAAACACGCCTCCGGAATTGTTTTCCGAGGAAAAATTCAAAAAAAGCAGTGAAAATCCGCTGCGATCAGGAGCGGCCATCGCCATTATCCTGCAACGCGACCCCCTGGAAAGCATTCCGGAATTTGAAGAGATCGCTTCCGTTGCCATGGCTGTGCAGAATATGTGGCTCACCTGCACGGCGCTCGGACTGGGTTGTTATTGGAGCACCCCCAGAGCGGCCTTGCAAGCCGATGCCTTCCTCGGCCTGGCGCCGGGACAGCGCTGCCTCGGTTTTTTCTACATGGGCTGGCACGAGATGCCCGAACTGCCGGGCAAACGCAGGCCTGTGGCGGAAAAAACGACCTGGTTATAGGATTTTTAATCCACGACTATACATCGGACAACAAAACGCCGCGCGCCATCGTATGGTCGTGGTAAATATCAAGCAACGGAATGACACGCAATATCCTCGAAACAGAACAGAAAGCGCTGGAGATCAACCTCGACGACCGCATCTACGGCGCCTTTGCCGAGATCGGCGCGGGACAGGAGGTGGCCCGGCATTTTTTCCAGGCAGGCGCGGCGGCAGGCACCATTGCCAAATCGATGAGCGCCTACGACAAAACTGTTTCCGATGAGATCTATGGAGACGAGACGAAAGGCAAGGGCCGCTATGTATGCGAGGCGAGGCTCTACAAAATGCTCGACCACGAATACGAATTGATGGAAGGACGCCTGCGTGTGGAGCGCCCGCAACAAAACTTTTTCGCGTTTGCAGATACCGTTGCGGCCATTAATTTCCAGAAAACCATCAAGGGCGACGGCTGGCTGGGTCTGCGTTTCCAGTTGAATCCCGGCTCCAGGCCCAACGACCTTATCCTGCACGTCAGGATGCTCGACAACAACAACCTGTTGCAACAACAGGCTATCGGCATCCTCGGCGTCAACCTGATCTACGGCTGCTACCGCTTTCACCACGACCCGGAAACCCTGCTCGTCTCGCTCATGGACAACCTGCGCGGCCGGGTCATGATCGACATGGTGCGCCTGCAAGGCCCTGATTTTCAACACGTCGACAACCGTCTCATCTGCCTGTGGATGGTCAAAAACAGCCTCAGCGACGTAGCCATATTCGGTCCCGACGGCAACAGCCTGCACGCCGGCGAGTTTCTCTACAAAAAGTCCATCCTCATTGCCCGCGGCAGTTACCGTCCGCCCACACTGGTGCAACAGGAAATGATCCGGCTCGCCTACGAGCAGTTTTGCGCTGAACCTGATGTAGATGCCGCCAAAACCTTTTTCCTCACGGAGATCACCCTCGACAACCTGCGCGCCTCAGGCGAGCTCGACGAGCGCGACTTTAAAGACCGCGCCGATATGCTCTGCGCGCTCGGTCAGACGGTTATCCTGTCTAACTGTGTGCAACACAAAAAACTCATCGCCTATTTCAGCGATTACAGGGTGCAGCGCATCGGCCTGGCTATGGGGGTGCGTAAACTGCAAAACATCATCCGCGAAACCTCCGACAACAACCCCGATAACCTGCTCGGCGCCTTTGGCGAGTTATTCCTGCGCAATGTGCGGTTTTACGTATACCCCGCCCGTGAACCCGGCAGTAATAAACTGCTGAACGCCCGGAACATCGATATTCCCCACGCCATTCATTTTCTCTACGACCACCTGCTGGAAAACCGCAACATCGTCGACATTCAGGGATTCAATCCCGACATCCTGCATATTTACCACAAGGAAGTACTGCGCATGATCCGGCAGGGAGAGCCCGGCTGGGAGCAGATGGTGCCGGAAGAAGTAGCGCGCCTGGTGAAGGAAAAAGCCCTGTTCGGCTACATCCCTGCCCGGTAGGCCATTCAGGCAACTATTTACCCATTAAAGGCGTTAATGCCCAGTCTGCCCCAAGTTTTATAATTTTGCATCAATTTGAAATATCCATGAGTCTCGAAGAAAAGATCAATAAAGACCTGGTGACCGCCATGAAGGCCAAAGACGACGTGAGCCTGCGCGGCATCCGCGCGATCAAAAGCGCTATTTTACTGGCAAAAACGGACGGTAGTCATCAGGCCATCGACGAAGCCCGCGAAGTGCAGATCCTGCAAAAACTGGTAAAAACCCGCCAGGAATCGCTCGATATCTATACCAAAAACAACCGCCCTGAACTCGCTGAAAAGGAACGGGAAGAGATTGCAGTCATCAAGCGCTACCTTCCGGCCATGCTCGAAGGCGCCGAACTGGAGGCCATACTGAAAAAAATCGTGGCCGAGACGGGCGCGACCACCGCCAAAGACATGGGCAAAGTCATGGGCGCCGCCAACAAACAACTGGCCGGCAAAGCCGACGGCAGGGCCATTTCCGAAATCGTAAAACAACTCCTTTCTTAATGATGAATGATAAATGATGAATGCTGCTTGATTCATCATTCATCGTTTATCATTCATCATTCATCATTCCAACCATGGTTCTTCGCGCCGAAAACATCAGCAAGATATACGGGAAACGCACCGTTGTAAAAGACGTGTCGTTCGACGTACAGCAGGGCGAGATCGTCGGTTTGCTGGGCCCCAACGGGGCGGGCAAAACAACCTCTTTCTATATGGTGGTGGGCTTTATCCGGCCAACCGAAGGCAAGGTGTTCCTCAACGAAGAAGAGATCACCGACCTGCCCATGTACCGGCGCGCGCAACGCGGCATCGGTTACCTGCCGCAGGAACCCAGTGTATTCCGCAAATTATCGGTGGAAGACAACGTAAAGGCCGTGCTCGAGATGACCAAACTGAGCAAGGCGGAACAGCGCGACAAACTGGAGTCGCTGCTCGAAGAGTTTAACCTGAACCGCGTGCGCAACGGCCTGGGCGATACCCTTTCCGGCGGGGAACGCCGCCGCACCGAAATCGCGCGCGCCCTGGCGAGCGACCCCAAATTCATCCTGCTCGACGAACCCTTTGCCGGTATCGACCCCATTGCAGTGGAAGACATCCAGTACATCGTGGCCAAACTGAAAACCAAAAACATCGGTATCCTGATCACCGACCACAATGTGCAGGAAACGCTGAGCATTACCGACCGGGCATACCTCATGTTCGAAGGCAGTATCCTGAAAGCCGGCACGGCAGAGGAACTGGCAGCCGATGAAATGGTGCGCAAGGTTTACCTCGGCAAACACTTCGAACTGAAGCGCAAGGTGATCGAATTTTAGCGCCAGTCCGGCCTTCCTATTTTTCTTTTTCAGCAGCCAGAGCCCTGACTTTTCCAAGTATGACCGTCAATCGCTGATCGCCGGGGGCCAGGTTGAGTGCCTGCTCCAGCCATATGGCCGATTCCCGCATCTCGCCCAGCGCATAATATTGTCCGGCAATATGGGTGGCAATAGCGGTATCCGGGTTTATCTGCCAGGCTTCAGACAAATAACTGAGGGCTTTTTCAGGGTTGC
>CALMBD010000121.1 GCA_937861115.1 uncultured Bacteroidota bacterium
GGTACCACCTGCTTTAGCCGGCGCCCCCGCAATAGTACAAGCAGTAGCATGCGACACCAGTTTCGTTCAAGTAAATAACGTGCTATACCTCCGGCTCTACCCACTTCTCTGCAAAATATTCCTGCAATCTGCCAGTTCGCGCTTATACCCGTGCACTCAAATGCTGCTGCACGGCTTTCAGCTTCCGGTGCCGCGCTATCAGATAATCCATGCCCCGATCCAGCCAGAATTCGCACGAAACCATACCGCCCGACATGCCGCCCCTGTTAAATTCCGGTACGTAAAAAGTTTTATCCGGCTCGACGCTATGGCCGGTCAACGTCTCAATGGCCTCGTAAATCTGTTGCGGCAGATGTGCTTCGTCGTCGACAAGAACCTTGTCGTAAAAATATTCTCCCAACATCTCCCAAAGGGGTATGTCGCCGCGCAAGCCGAACTGAGAGGGATGATCTATAAATAAATATTTGCAGACAAAAGGGTTGCTCCAGAATGGACCGTCTAGCGGGCCGTCGAGCACGATGATAATCTTGTTATTCTGCATAAAATGCCTCCAGGCCATGCCATACATAATCGAAGCATCCGCAAAGAAGCGGCGTTTGAAATCGTCGAAATGGTAACAAACAAAAACCGGCGACACCTCCAAAGTGCCCCTGAAGCCATCCCATACATAAGCCCGGACATCAAATAGACGCATGGGCAGTTTGGTTAGTGTCCGTAGTTTCGTGAACAAGTCTGACAGATTGTCATAATCCCTCATATTGAGGGTCAGTATTTCATCTGATGTATACGAGTGAGTATTTAACATACACTTATTAGAACAGCGGTATGATTTCAGTATAAAGGAGGTTTGCCGGTCAGGATCCGGAATAACCGAGACGGACACGATCAGGAAGGCTGCCGGCAGGACGATAAAAAGGCCTTTTCGGGAAGGAGTTTGCAAGTGGTGCAGGTTTGGTGATTATGAGTGTCAAGATTTCGGCCCTCGGAGCAGGTGTGATGATGGAAGGCGAAGTTAAAGTCTTTTTTTCAAGTGCCACAGGTACCCCCCCCAGGTACCGCCGGCTTTAGCCGGCGCCCCCGCAATAGTATTACAGAGATATGCGCCGGCTAAAGGCGGTGGTGTCAAGGTAGTACTGGACATGCGCCGGCTTTAGCCGGCGGTACCAAGGCGGTACCTCAAAAAAAAATTTTCCCATTCTCAGTTTTTGAGAATACCAGGTCGAACATTTGCGCATCGCGTCGACAGGGTTTACAAGTTTCAGACAGGATTTACATGATCGACAGGTAAAAATCACCTCCGTTATGAAACATTCCTTCGATCTTATTAATCCTGTTAATCCTGTCAAAAACTTGTAAATCCTGTCAATCCCGTTAATCCTGTCAAAAACTTATTAATCCTGTTAATCCCGTAAATCCTGTCAAAAACTTGTCAATCCTGTCAACAAAAACACCGCTCAAAACACACGCCCTTATCCCCAAAAAAGCCCATAACACGCTCATTTCAATCAGTATAACCATGAAAATCTCCCTGACCTGCCTGATCTGCTGCCTCGCCGTTGCCGCCACGGTCCGGGCCACCCCGGCCGCTGACAGCCTCATCCACAACCTGCCCGCGTACGTGCCCGGCTGCGCGCTACCCACCGGATTCGCCGTCGAAACCGCATCGCCCAACGCCATTGTGGTACACTGGGACCCCGCCACGCCCGGCACCGCAGCATTCGAGGTCAACATCACCAGAAAAGGCATCGTGCCCACCGGCGATCCTGTCAGCGTCGGCACCGGCAACACCCACGCTTTTACCGGACTCGACCCCGGCACTGCCTACAGCCTCTACCTGCGCCGCGTATGCGCCCCGCTGACGCCCGGCGATGCACCCGGTCGCAGCGATTGGGTGCGCATCAGCGGCAAAACGAGCCCCTATATCCTGTCCGACTGCCGCTTCGACACCACCCTCATCGTCATCAGCCGCGTCACCCACGAACGCTTCGATATCGCCCTCACGCCACCCCGGTCCCTGCACCCCGCCGACCGCCGCCTGCTCGTGCGCTACCGGCTCCAGAGCGTACCCGCCGGACAATTCATGCCCGCCGCACAAACCCAGTGGCAGGAAAAACTCGTCTACAACACAGCCGACCTGTATGTCGATCACCTGTACCCCGGCGGCATCTACGAGGTGTACATGACCCAACTGCGCGACGGCAGTTATATGGATTATACCCAGGCCTGTCCCGAAACGGGCCCCTTCCAGGTCAAGACCCTGTCTCTTGACGGCGATTGCGACTACGCGCAGTCGGTGACGGTCTCGTGTGTGGGCGCGGAGTTTGTGACGCTGCACTTCGACGGCCCGGCCCTGGGATACGACAACCTGCGCTACCTCGTCGCCGTCAAACCCGCCCTGGCGCCCGCTTCGGACTGGAAGTTCTACTACCACTTCTCCGGGGCGGAACTGCAGATCCCCGACCTCGACGAACAAACCGAATACCAGATCAGCGCCTACCTGCTCGTGGGGCAGTCGGGCTTCAGTTACGACTATATCTGTAGCGAAATACTGCTCGACAACGTGACCACGCTGCCCAGGGCGAGCATCACCGACCTCGACGGCGACGGCATACCCGACGGCTGCGACCCGGACGATACCGACGGACCCCTGGGCGACGACGACGGCGACGGCATCGCCAACCAGGACGACAACGACACGCCGCCCAACCCCTTCCCCGAACTGCCCGAACTGGCCTGCGGTGTGGCGGCCAACATACCCCAACCCAACCCCGCCCAACTGCTCGACGAAGCCACCCCCGGCGAACTGTTCTTTATCCACGGATTTCCCATACTCCTGTCGCAGGTGACAGGGGGCAACGGGGTGTTTTCCGGAAAAGGCGTCATCGGCTTGCCGTTTTCGTCCAAATACCTGGAAGTGGAGTTCAATAATGTGCGCGTCGACAGCGCGGGAACCATCTTTGAAGGTACCGTGCTGGGCATCTCCGAAGACCTGAACAATTACCCCAACCTGGCCCTGGATACCGTCACGTACGGCAGCGACCGCTTTTGCAGGGAAGCCCCGGAGGAAGAGGGCTTTGATGAAAACGGTATCTGGTCGTCGAACAACAGCGAGTATAATCCGCTGGGGTTTAATGAAGATGGGGAGTATGTGATGCCGCCTTATCAGGGGTGGGAACCGGGCGATCCATATGATCCCAACTATGATCCTAATGGCTTTGATGCAAACGGAAACCATATCGAAACCGGTACGCCATATAACCCTTCCGGGTGCAATCAGGTGGGGTTTAATGAGTTAGGGCAGCCTTGTAACCCCGGGGGATTGGGGCCATATTACTGGCTGGTAGGCGGTACGACACTTGAAGGTATTGCTTTGGCTAACGAAGTTGATGATACTATAAAACCGATTGTAATCGCTCACTTGGCAATTTTGGAGCAGCAATTCACGGATTCTATAGTTCTAACCAAAATTCGATGTGATCTAACAAGGGACTCCATGCGAAACTATTTCTATGATTTAGGCTATACAGACACTCGTGACCGGCCCTACGTTTTTGGGCCAAATGACAAGTGGTTTAAAGAAGGAATGAGTCGCGAATTTAAAAATGAGCCGCAGCCCCTGGGTGTTGCTACAGATCGATCTGTAAATGAAGAACTATTGGAGTCTACTCACATTAATTTATATAATTGTGATAAGAACTTGCTTCAGTTTGAATCAATTTTAACAATAATAGGCCAAATGGGAGATGAGCCTACTATCTCTGAGATTGTATCAAACTTAAAAATGTTAATACAAAAATTTACTCCTGAAGAAGTCAATATATATTCAGACATAATAAATTTGGAAATTTGGGTTAATTCAAAAGTTGACTCAATATTTAAATCTGAATACAAGCTAATTCAATCATTAGGTTCAGTTGAATATGAAAGAAAAGTGCGACATGATCTACATGTTAACTGTAATAAGGGGATAGATAGGTTTTCATATTCCGGAAGTATAGCCGGTCTTGGAAGCGATCCACGCACAACTGCCTTGCTTTTTAAACAATCATCAGAGGTGATATGGCAAGATGTCGTATTTGAATACAAACAGGGATGGCAAAATGTCACTGGGATTAACCGGGCATATTTAATAGAAGCAGTTTGTGAAAAACGCTTTCAATCTGTCTCCAAGGAGCAGTATAATAATTTATCTGGAAGTTTATTGCCGTTACAAATATCTAAAGATGTTTTAGGTAAGACTTATTCTTTATATCTGGATAATATTTCATTTACTCCATCAGGCGGATATGTTGATGTTTACATTATAATTAATACAAATCCCTCGCCGGACCGACTGGTTTTTCAGGCGTTAAATGTGCACTTTGGCCCTTCCGGATTTCTTGGGAATTCAAAATTGTTTTTAAATAGCAATGTTGAAATTGCCCTAAGCAATGCAGTAAAGTTGAACCTTGCAGGGAATAACAATACTTTTGTTTCTTTTGATTGTGACGGGTTTTCCGGTATGAGCATTGATGGAGAAGTTGAGTTTTGTCGCAATTATATTATTCCATTGATCCCAGGTTCATTAACTCCTAAACCTGAGACAGAGTCAGTAAAAGCACATTTTGTTGCCCAAATGCCGGCATGGGGTGAATTTGTTGTTGAATTAAGCATTGAGCCTTTTGCTCTTACAAAACATGACAGTATTAAGTGGCAGGTTAACAGGATGGTATTTGACTTTAGTAGCTCGATTACGCCATCGTATATTAATTTCCCTGTAAACTATACATCACCATTTGTATTAAATAATAACGGACTGATAACAGCATCATCCTTATGGAAGGGGTTCTATCTTGATGATATTATAGTTACGCTTCCAAAGCAATTTGGTGGTGAAGTAGGTGCAAATATTGCGATAGGAGCCCATGATTTTATATTTGATGACACCGGAATATCAGGAAAAATATTTGCTAGTCCTTTACTGTCCATATGTGAGGGCAATTTAAGTGGATGGGCATTTTCAATAGATACTTTTGCTATTCAAGTTACCAGCAATCGACTGGATGGCTTCTATTTCAATGGATTAATAAATATACCCATCTTTAGCCAATCGAATTCTGATTGCCCGCAGGTTGAGGAGTGTGTGCGGTATAATGCTACAGTCCTTCCTGGCAATATATATAGTTTCGCAGTTCAGCCACTAAGTACCTATACAGCCAATGTTTGGAAAGCTACAGTGGCTCTTGAACCCTGCTCTGAAATAGAGGTTCGATACCAGGATGACAATTTCTTGGCAAAAGCTAACCTGAGTGGAACTGTTAGTATTGATGGTGACCTTGGGCAGGATTTCTATACATCTATTCCGGAAATTTCTTTCCAAAATTTAATACTCAGAAATCAGGCTCCATATTTTGATCCGGGTATCTGGAGTATTCCTGATGCTTCAGTTGGTGTCGGGTTTGGCGGCTTTGGATTAGTCATTGATAGTATAAGAATGATTAGGGTACAAGGTGACGAGAATAGAGCTAATCTAAAATTTAAGGTAGGTTTAATTATTGTAGATGGAGAAGCCGGGCTTCTTATGGTGGATGGTGGGTTCCAAATGACTGGTAAACTGTTAATTCAAAATAACAGGCAGAGATGGGTTTATGATGGATTTATAGTGGATAATGTAAGTATTGATGCGAGTTTTCCGGGAGTTGACCGTGTACATGGTAATCTTTCGTTTTTTGGTCAGCAGCAGTCTCATCCTATTTTGGGTAGAGGGTTTTCAGGAAAAGTCTTTGTAGACTTTCAAGGCATTGATGTAGAGGTTGTGGCCTCAGGGCTATTTGGCAATACGGGTGATTTTAAGTATTTCAGGCTTGATGCATTGGCAAAATTTAATCCCGGTATTGGCGTAGGTGTTTTGCAACTTGTCGGTTTTGGAGGTGGAGCCTCATATCACATGGATATTCTTGGTGATTTAAATACCGGCCTTCCTGCAAATATATTAAACATAGATCCGGCCACCATTGCTCTGGGTACCTCGATGTCAAATTTGGTTTATACTCCGGACGAATCAAAAGGGGCAAGCGTACATGCAACAGTTGTCATGGCCTTGGCAAAAGAAGAGGCATTCAATGTGAATGCTACGTTTGGAATCAGTTTTTATTCTAATGGGGGTATTGACAAAATATTTTTCAAAGGAACAGGGCGGTTTATGGATACGCCTGATTTTACCGCACCGCCAGAGTATGAAGAAGAAGGAAGCCCGGATGTTCCAACGGAAATTTGTGCCTATGTATATATTTCTTATGAGTTTGCAGCAAAGAAAATTTACGGAAATTTTAAAGTAAGGGTAAGCGTAGCAGGAATACTGGAAGGCGAAGGCGAAGCAGAACTTATGCTCATGCCTGGTTACTGGTTTATAAATGTTGGTACGCCGAAGAAGCCGGTATTTGTAAAGTTTTCAATTCCAAAATTGAATATTACGATTGCCCAAGTCGCCTTTTACTTTGATATTGGCAAAAACATACCAGCATTCCCGGGGTTGCCTGGAAATGTTGCATCTCTTTCGGGTTTGGGTAATATTGTTGCTAATGAGGCCCTTAGGCGCACCGGCAATGGTTTCGCGACTGGGATGAGATTCGATGCAAGTACAGGCGATATTAATTTTTTGATCTTTTATGCTCGATTAGACCTGGGGCTTGGTTTCGATTTGATGGTCCAGGATTATGGTAACGCCACGTGTGCTAACAATAACGGACAACCACTTGGTATTAACGGTTGGTATGCGTCGGGTCAACTTTGGGCTTATGTAAAAGGTGAAGTGGGAATAAAGGTCCGGCTTTGGGGGAAAACAAGACGTTTTGAGATACTGAGCCTTTCCGCTGCTGCTGCATTACAGGCCAAATTTCCGAATCCGTTTTTTGCAAGAGGCGCAGTTGGAGGCAGATATAGAATATTAGGAGGACTGGTTAAGGGGAACTGTAAGTTTGAATTTAAACTGGGTGAAGAATGTATTATTCAAGGAGGAAGTGATCCTTGGGCAGATCAAGAGGTGATTGCTTCACTATATCCAATAGATAGTATTCAGGGTGTTCATACGCTTGCTATACCCAGAGCGACCTTTACTGTTCCCGTCAATGAAGACTTGAATGATGGCAATAATGTGTGGCGTGCTGAAATTGAATTTGCACATATTGTAAACGAAGGTGTTATTCTGGGAGATGAAGAATCCCTTTTGGAAGATAGAACAGTACTTGAAGTGAAATCATTGAATACATTGCCCTCAAATAAATGGCTTGTGTTTAAAGTTAAAGTCAGGGTTTTAAAAAATGGAAGTATTTTTAAATACGAAGAAAAGGAGGTAGTATTTGAAACTGGTGATGCTCCGAAAATTATTCCGATGGATAATATTCAATATGCTTACCCAATTAATGGACAATATAATTTTTATAAAGGCGAGTGCCCAGGCAACAAAGGCTTTATTAGGCTAAAATTTGGGCAACCTGAATTGTTCCAAAATATTCCTCCTGGTTACATGCGCACTATGCGTATCACAAAGATGGAGGATGGGAGTTTTATTGAATTTCCGTTTATTTATAACGACCCGGAACGCAAAATTGAATTTACAATTCCGCCTAATTTAGAAAATAATAAGGCCTATCGCTTGCAGATGCTTAACAAGGCTTTATCTGGTCTTTCAAATGATAAGAAGGATGTAGAGCCGGCCGCGCCTCCAATAATGTACCAATGTCAGTTCCGAACAAGTCAATTTAATTGCTTCGCTGATAAAGTTGAGGCAATCAAACAAAATATACAGGTTGCTAACTATTCAACTGGATGGATAAGGGCTATTTCAACCTTAGCGGAGCCATTGGATTTTTTTGAGATTTATGGAGGCGACGATGGCGAGGCCTTGATAAACACTACATTAAATATGGCTGGTATACCTTGGTTTAATTCTAACAAACAATACCTGAAACTAGTCTATAATTACTCGAAAGAGACAATCAGTGAAAGTGAACAATGTTATTTGAGTCAATTTACCAACGCATATAATAGCTTTGACCAAAATAATTTCTCTGAGTCTTCGATTGGTTTTGACGAGCCACTGGGCACCCCGGTTTTGCGTGTTTCTGAAGACGGATACTTTGCAGTAAACTCGGGGTCGATCATTCAACATCTGGATTTCACATCATTTAATGCATTCAGCACCATGTGGGGAGATATGAAAATGGACCTGCTGTCTTATAAGATGCTTAAATGTAGCGGACTTAATTGGTATGGCAATTCCGGGTCTGGATGCCCGAACCTTACATTATGCTGTGTGAATGCTGCACAACAAGGCTGTTGCACTTCTGAGTGTGCATTTGAGGGTAACCCGTATTTAAAATTTATTGCTGACAACGATATGCCGTCGCCGTCAAGCGGTACAAAATTTCAAGTAATGGTGAAATACAGTATTCCTGGACATGGGTTGACGACAAGTAAAATCATTGAAGTAATAAAACCTTAAGAAAGAGTGATCGCACTTGCGGTTTGTACAATTTAGAGCCGGGTAATATTACCTCCGTAAGTGATATTTTAAAGGATTCATAACACTTCATGCCACTAGGTTTTGAACATATATACGACGAATCCCCCAATTCGTCAAACCGGCATTATAAAAACGGGCCTGGAAGTCCATCGTACTTTTAGAACAACTATTAAAATTTCGATTGCTGCCATGAAATACCTCTATACACTGCTTTTAATAAATGTATCCTTTTTTACATCGGCACAGGTTAATGTGCACGAAGCAACGGTTTACGTTGATGCTAACAATGTGTCAAGTGGCTTCCCCAATGCTGCCATGATATCAAATATACAGGAGCATTTAAACAGGTTGCTTTTGGATAAAGGAGAAAAAGTCAATGTACTAATCCTGTCGCAGGAATGCCCCCGATTGGAATATGTTCTCATAGATGGCCAGGGGTACTGGAAAGGACCGGAATTTAATGGGAGTGATCTCTGGTGTAAAGTCAATGATCCCCATTCTAAAGCAATTCAAATTCTGCCGGGTGATGCGCTTTCATACAATACGTCAGGTTATACCGCCAACTCTTCCGGTAATTCATCCAATGGTATTTGGCAGGGGCTGCAATTTCAAGACCCGTGGCAACCACACAATGTTAAATACTACTGTCTCATACATCAGATTTTAGATCGGATTTATGGGGTAGGGGCTCCTGTGCCATCATTGGAGGATTGCCAGGAAGATATGGTAGCGGACTTAGATGACCTCATCACGTTGCCAAACCTATACCTTGGGGGGCAATCATTAGATATGCAGGAGGTTCAAGGTGCATTAAGGCAGGCGAAGTCTACTTTTTGTACTAATCTGCTATTTTATGCCCAATACCTTCATACACGAGACCTGGATGCAGAATCCTTGAAAGACCAGATTATTAGTACCGTCGGTAATGACTATATATTGATTGTTGCACAGCCTAAAGAAAAATCAGGAGGTGGAAATTTATACTCGCAGGTTTTGGTTGATTTCGGCGCTGGGACAGCACCATCATCCGATAACTGCTTTCCTACATCCCGTACCCTTTCAGCAGATGATGAAGACTTATTGGTTAACCGTTTACTGGCTGGTGGGGTAGAGAGTTCCCTTAATAATCTAAAAACCGGTATCGGATATTTACTGGACTATGTATTGACTGCCGATCAGGACCCCGTTCCTGGTGCTGTGTCGGATTGTAATTATGGCCAGGGAGGTGGAAATAACGGGAACAATTATCTCCGTGTTAACTTTCCTGAATATGAATTTTACGGACCAGGATTGCAAGTGCCCGAGAATAATGGCCACGTTACATGGTACAACAACTTTGATGACACAGAGGCCGATGTAATAAATTCATGTACAAATGCTGCCCAGTCCGCTGCAAGTGATGGGCTAGACTTACAGTTTTTTCTCGCTTCAGGATGCGGAACGAATAATGTACAGTTTATCGATTCAAGAAACGATTATGAATTGATGGAGCCTGTAGGTGCGGGTGCATCAGTCTGGATGTATTACGATCAATGTTCTGACAGGCTTTTTTACGATGTAAAATTGTCGGATGATGTAATGAACCAGATTAATCCAGGTTATGGTATAACAAATCCGGATTCTATTGCCGCCATAAAGGCTGCAATGGAAGAGATATTAAAGAAGACCCTCAGAGAGGTTTCAAAGTTAAAGGCATATGAGAATGCCACATTGGAGGAGGGGGAATATCCGCCAAATCAAAATTTAATACCTGGGGGATTTGGTTCTACCTGTGGGGACGAAGACCCGTGGAGGATAGGGTTACGTAATCCTGCAGAATTTGACCTTAGTCTTATACCTCAAATATTGGAGGAATGTTTTATGGTACTATGCGAGATGGTCGCAAAGCAAGAGTTTCCCAAAAGAGCATGGCATCCACAACCCACCGACCCTTGTTTATTTGACATGCCTGGAGCAGCTGTAGGAGTAATTGACGGGTGTTTGGATCGTGTAAATGGTTTGGCCTGGACCCTTATTGGATTATTAAATATAGCTACAGAGTTTATTCCCGCTGATGGGAATACTAAAAAGGCAATGCTGAAAGGGTTAGTCAACCCGCTTAATCTGATCATTGGCCAATACACTCAAACCGTCGACTGTATCCAGAGTGCTGAATGCCAGGAGGAAAAAATCCATTGCTTTGTTAGGCTATTAACGAATGCATTCTTTGATATTTTTTCTGGCCAGGGGTTGTTGAACGCATCCGGGAATCTTGCAAATGTTGGGGCGACGGTAAAGAACAAGATGAAAATGTTCAACGATGATTTTGGGGATGCTTACAATACATGGAAG